>JBEKJF010000030.1:0-22179 GCA_050011375.1 Candidatus Sulfotelmatobacter sp. | reverse complement strand
CTCATCACTGGGATAATCTTCCTAACCACGCTCCCGTCATTCTCCCAATGCACGCTTCCCGCTTCTCCATCGCCAGCCACCGAAGACACCGCCTTCGACACCTTCTTCCAGCAAAACGGTCCGGGATGGACCGGCGGCGACGGCACTTACTCTCTTCTTCTCCCCGACGGCACCGACCTCTGGATGTGGTCCGACTCCTACATCGGCACAGTCAACCCCACCACGCGCCTGCGTTCCAACGATCTCTTCACCGCCCACAATTCGCTAACCATCCAAAATCAAACCGCCGACACGCTAACCACGGTAGGCTATCCTCCAAAAACCAGTTCGTATTTCGTGCCCACAACCAAGGGCGACTGGTTCTGGCAAGGAGCCAGCCTCCTCGTCGAGCCCACTCCTGGAACCTACCAGATCGAAATCATGCTGCTGCAGTTCACTCCCACCCTCAAGTTCGTAGGCGAATCAGTAGCGATAGTCGACTGGCCGAGCTACACGATTCAGTCAATCACGCCCGTAGCTCTTACGAGCACTACGATTCAGTGGGGCAGCGACATCATGCTAGCCGACGACGGCTATTACTACATCTACGGAATCAAGAATCCCTCCAGCGACGACAAACTCCCCTACGTCGCCCGCACCAGTTCGCTCAGTTACCTGACCACGCCTTCGCAGTGGACTTACTGGAACGCAACCACCAGCGAGTGGGTAACCTCGCAATCCAGTGCCACGCCGCTAAGCGGAGTCGCCGCCATCACTCCCGAATATTCCGTGAACCAGATGACCGCAACCACCGGCACGTTTTACCTGATGACCGGAATGAATCCCGTCAAGCCCGCCTATCCCGACTGGAACCAAGTCACCACGTATTACTCCTGCAACCCGCAAGGCCCGTGGTCAAACAAAACGGTGGTCTACACCACGCCCGAAGCCGGCGCACCCGGCTGCAAAGAAGGCAACCTCGTAACCTACAACCCCAAAGCCCATCCTGAATTCACCGACGACACCGGAATTCTCCTCAGCTACAACGTGAACGCCCTCGACTCCGGAGATCTAGTCTGCGCCAACGATTACATTCCACGCTTCATTCGCATCACAATCCCCGGCGTCACGAAAAAAGGCAAGCGCATCCGCTGACCGAGTGCACACTTCTATGTCATTCCGAAACGGCCGAAGGCCGTTGAGGAACCTGCTGTTTGTTTGAGGTGGAAATGTACGGTGAAAACTTCGTGAAGCGGGAAGCGGAGAACCCTACTTTTTCCCGACGTGAGCCTGAATCCTCGACACAAATTTCGGAGTGTGCTTAATCACAACGTGCCCGATCCCAGGCGCAAACGCATGCCACAAATTCAACCCAGCGTCATTGCCCACCATCGAACCAAAATCGCCAGCCGAATCGGCAGCATGCCGCCTCCAGTAAGGAGTCGACCCCGCATCCGCCGCCACTGCGGTCAGCGTGCGCAACAAATATCCCGTGTTTAGTTTGGCGCTGCCCGAGTCAGTATGTGCGACAAGCGCCCGCAGAGCCGCATGCATCCCTCGGCCCATCAGGCTTCCATCGTCCGCAGAACTCGAAGGCTGCTTCACCGCTGCCGGATACAGAATCTTGTGCAGTCGCGCGTCGAAATCTTCACCATGCTGTGTCGGCGCCCCGTCAGCCACCAGCCCACCTTGGAGCATTTCTCCAGCATGAACATCCGCCTCCGCAACCTGCAAAGGCGCACGTGCCTCATCCACAAACTCGCTCAATGTATGGGTATCAGTCGAAACCAGCGCCGAAGGCGCATCTGGAAGGGATTGCAAATCAGGAGATTGCAAATCCTGGCATAGCGCCTCGCACGAAGCCAGCAGCAAGAAACCAACGGCGGCCGATGCAATTCGTTTCACCATACCCAGCCCCACCCCGCCAGGCCCCACTGCATGCCTGACGTCTATTAGAAGCTAGCACTCAACATGCCATTCATACTGAGCAAGAACACAAGCGCACACAGTAAGTTGCGCGAACCCGCATCCCGGTTGTGTTTAATCGGCTAACACAGTCGTGTCAACTACGCTACTCTTAGAGGATTTTTATGTAGAACTTACGTACGTTCCCGGGATTCCTAACTACAGAGAATGCCCTAATGAAGCCCTACAAGCGAAATGCGGAGCCTCCTCCCAACCAGCCAAGCGCAATGTTCGAACAGCTATAGTGCAAACTTTGATCCCACTCTAGGAAAAACCTTTCAATCAAACTGCATCCCCCCATCCCGCGCCTCAAGCATTCTCCAGCAATCCCCAAGCCTCCCGATATTTCTCAAACCGCTCCTCTCCATCCTTTCGGCACCCAAACGGATAGAGATTAATGTGCAACCGACCTCCCAAAGCCCGCACCGCCGTATTGTTTTTTGGAATTAGCAAAGCCACCGGACCGCAAGCACAACCGTGGAAGAGCGGCGCTTTCAGCGCCGCGCAAGATCGTCCTAATTGGAACCCGGCTTTAGCCCAACACCCACCAACAAAAATGGCGCAAGCCCAATAGGACCTGCGCCACCATTTCCAACCCTCTATTATCAGAATATCAAACCGAAGGGGGTAAACCCGCCACAATCCCTAACTTTATATTTCCATCTGAATGAGCAGCTTACAAAGAAATCATCAACTTAAGGGTCTTGACAAGAAAAAACAAAAGGCGCAAGCCGGAAGGCCTACGCCAAACTTCTACTCCATATATTCAGTATATCAATCTCGAAGGGGTGATTGTGTCACAATTCCACACTTTATTTACCGAACAAAACCAACAGCTTACGCGAAAAAAGGGGTGCTAAGGGTCTTGACAAGTTTCCGGCGGGGAGGGCGGGGGAGGGCCCAACAAAGTATTAGAAACAGAGGCAGACGTGAGGGTCAAACGTCGCCCTGGCCGACGTCTGCCCCAAAAGGGCTGGCCATCTTTTCAGCCGCCGCTTTAAACCAGCTTGAATCATACCGTTCCCAAAACGGTAAGAATGTTCAATATTGCTCACTGCCGCAGGCTTATGCCGGCGTTCCGCGCTTCATGATGAAAATTCTTTCACGCTATCGCTACCAGCAAGGCGGTAGTACACTCAGCCCGTTCTCGAAAGACACAAGAGAGTGCCGCCGGTAGCTGCCACCAGACCCCAGGAAGCGACCTCTCTTAAAGGAACACCTATGACCCAACGCAAAGTCGCCTTAGCAATTGCTGGCCGCGTACTCGCTGCAGCTCTCGTGCTCTTCGCTCTGCCGAGCTCCGCTTGGGCTGGCCCGGAGTTCAAGGTGCTGCACACATTCATCGGCGGAAGCGACGCTTGGTTTCCCAACGGTCCGTTGACCCTCGATAGCGCGGGCAATCTCTACGGAACCTCGCTCTACGGCGGTTCTACCACTGCCTGCGGCGGCTACGGATGCGGCACCGTGTTCCAGTTGGCGCTGAAGAGCGGGCACTGGGGAGAGAGCGTGTTGTACAACTTTGCAGACTTCACCAGCTACGCTGGCGCCTATGGGCCGCTGGTGCTCGACAGCTCTGGCAACATTTACGGTATCGGTACCTTCGCCTACTACAACGATGGCGAGTACTACGGCGGCGAGTTATTCCAAGTTCTCGACAACGCTGGCGCCTACACGGGGAGTGCTCTGCATAACTTCGTGGGCGGAAATGACGACGGCGCTCAGCCCAATCCCGGGCTGGTGAGAGACAGCGCCGGAAACCTCTACGGATCTACCCAGGTGGGCGGGGATTTAAACAACAACGGCGTGGTCTTTCAATTCTCCCATGACGGAGACGGCAATTGGACTGAAACCCTTATATACGAGTTTGGGCAAGGGAAGAGTTCTTGCCCCGTCGGGGCGATGGCCATCGACAAAGCAGGAAATCTTTACGGCACTACGGCGTGCGGCGGCGCTTACGGAGTCGGCTCCGTGTACAGGCTCTCACTGGCCGAAGGCGTCTGGACCATCGAGTCGCTGTACGACTTCACACCGGACGTCATGGGTTATTCTCCGGAGCCTGGTGGCCTTGCCATGGACGCCGCCGGTAACCTCTACGTGAGCACTCAGTACGATGGCTCCTACGGCGTGGGCATGCTCTTTAGGCTAACGCCCACCGTAGGCTATTGGAAGTTCTCCCTCATCCACTCTTTCAGCGGATCAACCGACGGGGGTTATCCCGCCGGGGGACTGGCCATCGACTCGAGCGGCAGCATCTACGGCACAACCTTAGCTGGCGGCCTTTTCCAGTATGGAACCGTGTATAAGTTCGCTCACGGTACAAAGGCAGGCTGGAACGAAACGGTGCTCCACAATTTCGTCGGCACCACCGACGGATACAATGCCCAGGGCGTGATACTTGATTCCTCCGGCAACGTCTATGGAGTTGCCGAACAGGGCGGGGCGAAGCTCGACGGCGTGGCCTACGAAATTACCCAATAGGATCGGCCGATTTCCACTGCCGGACCTCTGCCCCAGACACACGAAAGCCCCGGAAATCATCCGGGGCCTGATGTTGGTACTAGACCACCGCCTGCGAAGCACCTCCAGAATAACGCCGCCAGCGGCTTTGTCAAGATTACCCCGCCAGCAGCGCCACACCCGCCGCCACCAGAGAAGCCGCAATCCACCGCCGCCGATCCACTTTTTCATGCAAAAAGATCTTCGCTGCGACAGCGTTCGCGATGAAGGTAAGCGAAGCGGCCGCAGGAGCCACCAGGCTAACGTCTCCCCACGAAAGCGCGAACAGCAAACTGAAAAAAGCCGCGGCCATGCTCGCGACCGCAAAGAGAAAATTGGGATTGCTAAGCGTCCGCACAATCACGTGAAGGAGCCCGGCACGCCGGCGCAGTTCGCCGACATCCCCCACCTGTTTCATGGCGTGCGAGAGAAGCACATCGCCCACGACGGAAGCAAAGACGATCGCAAGAATGGCGCTCCAGGTGTAGAGAGTTCTCATACCTTGCCCGTTATTCCAACTTGGGGTGCCCCATTTCTCGCGTCTTTTGCGAGAAGCTTGCCCTGAGCGGAGTCGAAGGGTGGGGATTTTTCCGCACGGCTACCCTCCGCGATCTTGCCAGCTTCTCCCAGAGGATGCTCCGTAAGCGCCGGCCCGCCAGCCACAAATCCTACGCCGCTAGTAATCAACACAATCCCCAGCCAGCGCAGCAGGCTAATCTGCTCGTGCAATACGAACCGCGCAACCAGCGCGAGCAGCACATATCCCAGAGCAGTGGCCGGCATCACGTAGGTGAGATCGGCCCAGGAAAGCGCGGTCGTATACGTAGCAAAAAACCCCAGCAGAAAAAGAATGCCAAGCGCAACCCAGGAGTTAGTCACAGCAGAGAACACACTCTGCAAATGATGGATCGAGATGGTGCCAACCTGCTTCATTCCATGCGAGAGCATGGAATCTCCAGCCACGGCAAACACCGTAACCCCGGCCAGCACAAGATACTTGCGAAAATTCATTGCAGCCTTATGGAGCGCAATCCTTTTCTGTCCATTGCGGAAAGGAGTTCTTTAATGCAGTATAGCGAAAACATGGGTTGGAATCGGCAAGGCTGGCCCTTTTCTGCAGCCTCAGGCGAGCGAGTGCAATCGAAGATCTAGGACCCGTCCGTAATGCACAAAGTCTCGATCGGTGCTGAGAATCTGCCAGTGACGCCGGGCACTGACGGCACAAATCAACATGTCGGCAGCCGAAGAAGCAATCCCCGAACGCTTGCAGCGATTACTCATCCGCGCCGCTTCCTCGTAGTCATCCGCCATCACCAGCACGTCTTCGAACGAGCGCAGATGGACTCGAATCCTCTGAAATTGGCTCTCCTCGCGAATGCCGGAAAGGACTTCTTGCCGGGTCGTGCCCAGCAATTGCACCCAACCCATACGTACCAGTTGGTTCAATCCGGCAGTGATCCGGAGTTCGGATTCCGAGAGATCCACTACGCGGCGACGCAAAGCCAGGGACCAAACTGGAGTGTCGACCAGGACCATCATCGACGTTTTCGGTTCCGCTCAGCCTTGTAGTCGTAAGCAGGATCGAAATCTACAGTTCCGAAATCTTCGAGGATGGCTAGTTGTTTGTGGCGACGGACGTACTCTTCAAGGGCTTTGGTAACCGCTTCCTTTTTTGTGCGATGGCCGCCCCGCCTACGCGCTTCTTCAATCAGGCGGTCGTCGAGCGCAAGGTTGGTAGCCATGTGTAAAGTATTACACATCGCCCGAGGGTGAGCAATAAGGCATTAGCAAACTTCGCGAGAGTTCTTACGCCTTAGCCAGCTCCGCAGCAGCCTCGTCGCTATGCTTCTTAACCAGCTTGTTGCGCTGCGATCTAAGCTTCAGAAAGGTCTTCGCTTCCTTGTAAAGCCGCTTGCGGTCGTTGCTGTTAAATGCGGCCTTCCTCAAGATGCGGAACGCAGCCTTGGGACGGAAGTAGTACTCGTCGTAGAAACGATGCACAGCGGAAAGAATGTCATCAGCCGGCAGTCCGGGATACTGAATGTGCGCCAACTGATGGCCGCCTTCATCCACCATCTTGTTGTCGCCTACCATGAATCCATTCTTCACCGCGTAGTCATAAAGCTCTGTACCGGGATAAGCGTGAGCCACGGAGACCTGAATCGTCTCAACATCCAGCTCTTTGGCGAATTTGATCGTGTTGTTGATAGTCTCGTGCGTCTCGCCCGGCAGCCCCATGATGAAGTCGCCGTGGATGACCAGCCCAAGCTTGTGACAGTTCTTGGTGAACTGGCGCGCGTGCTCGAGCGTTGCGCCCTTCTTGATGTTCTTCAAGATCTGCTGATCGCCGGACTCATAACCCACGATGAGCAGCCGGCAGCCGGCTTCCTTCATCGCCTTGAGCGTCTCGTAACTAGTAGTGACGCGCGAGGTGCAGGACCAGGTCAAACCCAGCGGCTTAAGCTTGGCGCACAACTCGATGGTGCGAGCCGCCTGGATGTTGAAAGTATCGTCGTCGAAGAAAAACTCTTTTACTTCCGGCCAGTACTGTTTGACCTTCGCCATCTCCGCCGCCACGTCGTCAGTTGACCGCTTGCGCCACGGATGTCCGCTCAAAGTCTGCGGCCACAAACAGAACGTGCACTGCGCCGGGCAACCGCGCGTGGTGTAAAGAGAAACGTAAGGATTCAACAGGAAGGGAACGTTGTAACGCGTGACGTCAAGATCGCGCTTGTAGACGTCCGTGACGTGAGGCAAAGCATCCAGATCCTGAATCTGCGGCGCATCCGGATTGTGCACCACTTTGTCGTCTTTCAAAAATGAAATCCCGGCAATCTCCGCCAAAGGCTTGCCCTTGGCAAAGTCGACCACCGCATAGTCGAACTCTTTGCGGGCCACAAAATCAATCGAAGGACAATCGCGCAAAGATTTCTCCGGCAGCACGCTGACATGCGGCCCCACAAAAGCAATCTTGATGCCAGGATTCGCAGCCTTGATGGCATTAGCCAGCCCAATGTCCCCCGGAAACCCAGGCGTAGAAGTGAACAGGACCAAAAACTCGTAGTCCTTGGCAATCTCAATGGTCTGCTCAGCCGAAACATGATGAGGCGGCGCATCCAAAAGCCGCGCGCCCTCCAGCATTCCCGCCGGATAAGCCAGCCACACGGGGTACCAAAATGACTCGATCTCGCGGGTGGCGGGCCAACGGGAGCCTGCGCCGCCGTCGAAGTTTTCGAAAGACGGGGGATTCAGAAACAATGTTTTAAGAGGCATAGTGAGTTAGTAATATTTTAGCATCCGGGGCGAGTTGATGCCGCGAAAAGCAGTGTTCATGCAGGTTCGTCATCGATTATGCAGTTTGATGCAGCGAATGGGCAAATCAGGAGCGCAACGCCGCTCGGTTGTAGAACTTTTTTTTATTATGTCCTATGGCGGGTCGGTTCGGGACACCCATACTCACCATGAGACCTGGCATCTTTGTGCACAGTCTTTCACTCCTGGGACTGCTCGCTCTCATCGCCTGCGGCGGGGGAAACACAGCTGCCACACCAGCAGCCAAACCCCAGATCGTCTACGAAGGCCCCGGGGTTCCGGGCACCGTGAGTGAACAGGAGCTTTTCATCGCCAACCTCGACGGCTCCAACACCCGCCAGATCACGAACGACGGACTCAACAAGTTCCTCGCCCACTTCTCGCCCGACGGCACCCGCCTGGTCTATACTAAATTCCTCTCCGGCAAGTTTGGCGATCCTTCCCCCGAAGTCGACATCTTCTCCTACAGTTTCGCCACCGCGACCGAGACCCGGCTTACCACGATGGACGACGGCTTCCAGGCCGCCTGGTCGCCCGATGGCCAGCAGATCGTCTTCGGCGACTACAACGGCTTGGGCCTCTATCTCATGAACTCCGACGGCTCCGGCCAGCAGCTCGTTGCCCAGCCGAGCCGCGCACCCGACGACCTCCTCTGGCACGACTTCGCCTGGTCCAGCGACAACTGGATCTACTTCGTGGTCGGACAGAGCACGAACAGCTGCTTCAAAGTCCGCCTCGACAAGATCCGTCCCGACGGTTCCTCCCGCACCCAGGTCACCGATGGCGGCCCCAACTGCACTCCACCCAACATGGAGCCCTACGGCGACGCCGACATTGGTATTAGTCCCGACGGCCAGACCGTCTACAGCTCGCGCGGACTTTCTCCGCTGCCCGCCAATCCCACCCAGACCCTCCGCCATCTCTACGCCTACTCCAGCAACGCCTACACTCCCGGCAAGGTCGAAACCGATCTCAGCATCGCCTCGCATTCCGACTGCGTCGTCGGCGTCCCTAAAGCTTCTCCGGACGGCACGCAGATCCTCGTCTTCCTGTTTTGTCCGCCCGGCCCGCAGGATGTCGGTGTCACCCTTACCAACACTTCCGGCTCATCGTGGAGTTTTATCGCCACTGGCTTCGGCCCGGACTGGAACCCCACGATGCAGCCCTAGAACCTAGCGCAGCTTTTTATGCTCCGCTCTAATTCCATGTATGTGGTCACCACGGACTTCGAATCGTGTTTCATTATTTGCAACGCCCGTGGAAGCGAACGTGCCGGAAGCGAAATAGTCCGCGTCACTTGGATCCAAGGGCCCAGGATTCGAGGTTGCCGGTAGCGCGGAGCAGGGCTATCTGGCTGCGTTCGAGCTCGAAGGTAACGTCTTGTAGTGTGATCAGACGTTCGCTGGCTTGGGTTTGGGCGCTGTCTAAATCGTGAAGGTTGGCGGTGGAAGAGTCCATGCGGGTGTGGACGGCTTCAACGTTTTTCTGGGCGAGTTCATATTCGAGTTCGGCGACGTCGCGGGCGGCTTGCATCTGGGTTACGGAGCGCTGGAGGCGGAGGGTTTCTTCGGAAGCCTGGTTGTGCGCCGCTTCGGCCTGCTTGGTGGCTTTGCGTGCTTCTGACTCGGCTTCCTGGACTCGCGAGTGCTGGGCGTAGTTCAGGAAAGGTAAATGGATCGCTATCCCGACGGTGGCGTTGTTGGGCTGGAAGTGCTGGTAATAAGACTCGTAGTTGTTGAAATCTGCCAGATTGGCGTACTGGGCAGCAAAATCTACGCTCGGCCATAAAGATCTGTGTTCGCCCTTTACGCGCAGATATTGGGCGCGTGCGTGTTCGACGGCGGCTTGAACCGTGGGGTTTGCGTCGGCGGCCTTAGCCGCGATATCGGGGTCTGTTTTATCCTCGGGTTTCGCTGAGGGCAGATCGGGCACTGAGTCCGGATCTATTTCGATCAAGGCAGCGGTTAGGCCGGTCAGCTTGGAAAGATGTTCGCGGAGAACGTCCGCTGCGCCGGCGGCTTCGGCGCGGCGTAAACGGATGCGGGCTACTGACAGGCGCGCTCTGGTGTTGTCAACCTCGCTATCAATACCTTCTTTCAGGCGCTGGGCTACGGCTGCTTCCATCTGCTCGGCAGCAGACTGTGCTTCGCGGAGGCGGCTTAAACGCAGTTCCCATTTAGCCAATTCGGCGTAGCTCAAAACCGTGTCCTGTATGACCTGGTTGCGCTGGTCTTTGATTCTCAGGTTGCTGACGGCTACGTCGGACTGGGCGGCATGGAGGAAGTACTTCAAGGCGGGGTTGATGAGTGCCGATTGCGCGGTTACGTTGAACAGCGATGGAGCAGCGCCTTCGAGGCTTAGCGGGAAACCATCGGACCAGCCGAGGCCGGCTCCCGCGGTGAGTTGGGGGATATAGCTGTTGCGGAGTTCGCGGTAGCTGGCGGAGGCGTGCTGCTGGTCGGCGGCCGCGATGCTGATGCCGGTGGCGTGATTCAGCGAGAGTTCGACGGCGCGATGGAGTGTGATGGGCTCGGCGAACAGGGAAGTGGGCAGCAGAAGCATCGCGAATAAGAATTTATGAATGCGCACGCCGGACTTTATTTTCATTCTTTTCACCTTTGTGACATCTGGAAAGATTCTACGGAGAATCTGATGCGAGAGAAATGATAAGGATGGGTCGGAGAGGAGTTTCAAGTGTTGCGTGGCGGAGGGGCCTTCCCTCGGCGGCTGAAGCCGGATTGCTCTTGAGGTGGAATTGCGGCACAGCCGAAGCCGTGCCCTTCCCGGTCAGAATCAAAGACAAAGTCAAAAGCAGCGGGCAGCAGTGCCCGCTCCACACGGGCAAACTCAAACAGCAGGTTCCTCACCGGGCTTTCAGCCCGATTCGGAATGACATTGCTTTCATGGATGGTCTTACCTTACGGTGGCTTTCGTAGCGGCTGAGGCCGGCATGCTTTTGCTTGCCTGCGGGAACCGTATCATCTTCCGGTGTGAGCGAAGCGCGGTACAATCTTCACCAAGCGTAAAGGAGGCCGCGTGAGGAAGGATATTGTTGCGAACTTCGCTCGGACGATCGACATTGAATCGATCATTGCTAATCTTGGTAAGCGCGCTGGCCGAACCAACGTATCGATCCCGCCGGATGTGGAGCTCTACGTCGCCCAGACTGTCGGCTCGAATGCGCGCGATCTGCGTGCTGCGCTTATGCGTCTCGTGACCCATTCGTGGATAACGGGAACCGAGATTACACTCACGCGCGCTCAACAAGTACTCAGTAAGTTCATCGGCGCGCAGGCTCGCAAAAGCACCATCGATCCTATCCCGAAGCTGCTGTATCGAAATAGCAGTGCGAAAGAAGCCAAGGTCAGGCCCGAGCATCGCGTTGCCGCGGATAGCCATTTGTTTTTATGCCTTCAGAAAACGCGAAATGGAAGAAAATTCAGCGGAGTCAGACTCGAATTGGAAGTACACATGCGCGAGAGTGAACGTGAGCAACTGGCGCGCCGGGATGCGTATGGGCGGGATTTAGAACGCCGTGCCAGAAAGCGAAATCAAAGCTGAGAGTTGTGCCGACGGATCCAAGCCCGGCTGCTCCTCAGGGACGCTAAAGAAGTCTGCGGCTGAGATGGATCGCCAAAAGCCGCATCTGGCTTGACAATCATTTCTTCATGTGAAAATATTCCCGGCGTTCGGTCGAGCCTCCTTGCCGACTCCCCCAACCCGACTGAATGTTTCAGGGGCCAACCAAGACCTACTAAAACCTAGGTCTTTGGGACGATTGTCGCAAAGCGACGATTCGGGTTCGCATAACGTTTGAGTCCTGCCATTTTTGAACACAACGAGGAATCCTGAATATGAAGACCACTGCGCTTGTTTCTTGGGCTCTCATCGTCGCCATCGGACTCGTCTTAGCAATAGTGGCGATCCAGCAGCCAGCACAAAGCGCTTCCAAGAATGTCACGCCGCTGCCAGCGCCAGCCTCTAACCCGGCCGCCAGCCGGGGACCTAGCGGCGGCACCTCGAAGCGGCTTAATGGCAGCACGCAGGATAGCGCTATCACGGTTGCGGTACATCCCGTGTCCGCGCCGATCACCTCGATGGTGAAGCAGCAATTCACGGTTACGGTCACAGGCACGACGAACACGGCGGTGACCTGGTATGTCGATGCAGTCTTGGGCGGCAATCAAACGGTGGGACGAATCGACGGAAACGGGCTCTATACTCCGCCCGCAAACTTTGCGGTGGGCAAGCATACGGTGACGGCAGTCAGCCAGTCGGATAGGACGAAATCCGGGTCTGCAACGGGCGACCTGGTAGGTTATGCGGGACTGTACACGAACAAGAACGACAACTCCCGCACCGGGCAAAACTTGCAAGAAACGGTGCTGACTCCGCAAAACGTAAGAGTAGCGACCTTCGGGAAACTGTTTTCCTATGCCATCGACGCATCCGTCACGGCACAACCGCTCTATGTCGCAAATGTGTACGTTCCCAATCCGCTGCACGGAACTGCCGGCTACTACAACGTTATATATATTGCTACGTCCAACGACAGTGTGTACGCCTACGATGCCGACGGAAACGTCACGGGCACGCTCTGGTACGACAGTTTCATTAATCCTCCCACCGTGGTAGCCGTGCCCGGAGCGTGTGTCACGGTCGGTGTGCCGACCATTGGCATAATGCCGACTCCAGTCATAGACCCCACGACAAACACAATGTATGTGGAAGCGCGAACGCTGGAGGGTCAAACCACAGCGTGTACCGGAACTTATGTGTACCGGATGCATGCCCTGGACATCACTACCGGCCTGGAAAAATTCGGTGGGCCCGTCGAGATTCAGGCCTCGATTCCGGGAACAGGGATCGGAAGTGTGAACGGCACACTGGCCTTCGATCCGCGATGGGAGAACGCGAGGGCAGGTTTGCTGCTTTCCCAAGCCCCTGGGGAAACAGATAGCACGGTGTATCTGGCCACGGCATCGCCTGAAGACACGGAACCGTATCATGGCTGGATTCTGGGTTACGATTCTCAAACTCTGGCTCTGAAGTATGCCTTTTGTAGCACGCCTAACGGCTCACAAGGGGGTATATGGCATCGGGGTGGTGGGCTCGCCGCGGATGCGAATGGCAACATTTTTGTGCAGACAGGAAACGGGACATTCGACACGAACGGCGATTATGGGCAGTCGGTGCTGAAGTTAACTCCCAGCAATGGCAATCTGGGGGTCGCGGATTCCTACACTCCAAGCAATTACTCGATTCTCAATCAGCAGGATTGGGATCTTTCCTCGGGCGGGCTTCTGCTGTTGCCGGACCAGCCGGGAAAATATCCGCACCTGATGGTGGGCGGCGGCAAGGAAGGAACGATTTATTTGATCAACCGTGACAACCTGGGCGGCTATCATGCACAAAGCAACAATATCGTGCAGCACATCGTTGGCGCCATCAGACCATCTGTTCCAAAATACGAACCATTCTTTGGCATCTGGAACACGTCCAGCTATTTCAACGGTAACGTATACATTTTTGGACAGTACGACTATCCGAAGATGTTCACTCTGAATAACGGTTTGCTGCCCACAACGGCAACTTCCGCGGGTGCGGTCATAATGCGTGGACCGAACCCCGTTATCTCGGCAAACGGGAGCGCAAACGGCATTGTGTGGGCGTTACAGTATGATACGGTTCCGCCCGTGCTTTGGGCGTTTAACCCCAGCGATCTGGCTCAGGTTTACTACAACACAAACCAGGATCCGCAGCGCGATAAGGTCGATTCCAAGGCCGTCGAACGAGTGAATCCCACGGTTGCCAATGGCCGGGTGTATGTGCCGGCCAGCTCCAAGGTACAGGTTTACGGCCTCTTGCAGTGATCGGTGCCACACCGGTCTCAGTGTCCGGAATCGCCATGCGGTGTCCTGAAACGGACAGCGCGAACTCACTGGCTGCATATTAAGTCGTTTGGAATGTGACGCCGATATTGGCACGTATGATGCTGATACCCCAGCAGGAAGGGGTACGCACATGTCATTCGTTCGCGATTTGAGAGTTGCAGCTCACTCGCTCATTCGGACTCCAGGGCTGGCGATTGCCGTGGTGCTCACGCTGGCGCTTGGCATCGGCGCGAACGCTGCCATTTTCACCCTCGTGCGAGGCGTGCTGCTCAAGCCTCTGGTGAATCGCGACGAGGACCGGCTGATCTATATTCGGCAGAGCGCCCCTGGCATCGGCGACGAGAACGCTACGTTTTCCGTACCCGAGCTGCAGGACTTGCGGGCCAGCGTGAAAACTGTGAGCGCCTTTGGCGACTTCTCCGCCATGGATTTCACCATGATCGGCCTCGGTGAGCCCCGTTCCATTCAAGGTGGCGTTGTCGGTGGCAGCTATTTTGATGTGATGGGGCTTCATCCAGTGCTTGGTCGTCTGATTGGACCTCAGGACGACGGTGCCAATGCCGCTGGCGTCGTCGTTCTCACCTACCGTTTCTGGACGACCGCGCTGCACAAGGATCCTTCGGTCTTGGGAAAAACCGTTCGCCTCGGGAGCATCGGAGATCGCTCCGCGACCGTCATTGGAGTCCTCGAACCCTGCGTTCCATATCCGCAAGATACTGAAATCATTTCTAACATCGTGACCAGCCCGCATCATCTTTCCGCGACTATGGTTACGGGCCGCATCCATCGCATGACTGAGCTGTTCGGGCGGCTCGCTCCCGGAGTCAGCGTCGATCAGGCTCGCGCCGAGTTGGGCTCGGCCTACGCCGCGATGAAGAAGGATCATCCTGAAGCCTATTCGCGGGAAGCGGACTTCCAGATCGGAACCAAGTTGCTGCGTGACCAGATCACGTCGGGCGCGCGGACCGTGCTGCTGGTGCTGCTCGCAGCGTCAGGGCTGGTCTTCATCATCGCGTGCTCCAATGTTGCCAATCTGATTCTGGCGCGAACGGTTCGCCGCGAAGGTGAGTTGGCAGTCCGCGTGGCGCTGGGCGCAAGCAAAGGTGCGTTGCGCCGCATGCTGCTGGCCGAAAGCCTTCTGCTCTGCGGCGCTGGCGCAGCGCTCGGCGTACTGAGCGCGCAGCCGATGGTGGCGGTGCTGGCGCGTTACGCCTCGCGCTTCTCCGTGCGCGCGCTCGACTTCAGAGTGGATTCGAGCTTGCTTTGGGCGGGAGCAGTTCTGGCCGTGATCGCCGCGGTTATTCTTGCCTTTGTCCCGCGCCTGCCCGCTTCCGGCACGTCTTCCGGCACCCAGAGTGGGCTGGGCTCATCCAGCGGCAGCGTGCGGATCACCGGCAGCACCAATCGTCGCCAGCGAATCTTCGCGGTGACACAAATTGCCGCGTCCTTCGTTTTGCTGGCCGGCGCAAGTACGTTGATCACCACGCTGATCGCACTGCAAAAGGCGGAGACGGGTCTGGACACGCAACACGTCCTCGCTATCGACGTTCCACCAATGTCTTATGGGAAGACGCCAGCGCAGGTCGTCGATTTCTACAAGGAAGCGATACGTCGCGTTGATACGCTACCCGGCGTGAGTAAGACCGCCTTCGGCAATGTCGTTCCCTGGCGGGATGCCGGCGGCCCCACCGCTCCTGGTCTGCAATTCTCCGGCGACGGACATGTTCATGCCGCCGGTGTGGAGGATCCGCGGGCGCAGTGGCGTGCTATCTCTCCGGGATTCTTTGCGGCGCTTGGCGTTCCGATCATTGCCGGCCGCGATTTCAATGCGCTCGATCGCCAGAATAATGACCGCCAGAATCTCGATCGTCAGAGTAATGATGGCCAGAGTAACAATAGCAACGACCAGAATCAGAAAAACGCAGAGCCTGTGGTGATCGTCAGCCAGACCCTGGCGCAGCGCATGTTTCCCAATCAGGATCCGATCAATCGGCATGTCTATTGGACCGATCCCGTGCTGCAATTTTTCGGTGGGACCGATCTCGAAAAGGCGCGCATTCTCGCACCCCACCGCATCATCGGTGTCACGGCCGATATTGACGACGAGCACGTCGTTCCTGAGCCGATGGTCACGGTCTATAGCCCGTTCGAAGACGGTCCGTTATTTGGCGGGCGCCTTTTCATTCACACCACCGCAAATCCTTATTCACTGGTCACCCCGGTCACGCGCATTATTCGCAGCATGTCCATCGATCAGCCGGTGGAGCGCGCCGCAACGCTGGCAGACATCCGCGCTGAGGTGCTCACGCCGGATCGTTTGAACTCGCTGGTGTTTGGTGTATTCGCGGCAGTCGCGTTGGCGATTGCCGTGGTGGGCGTCGCGGGCGTGCTGGCGTTTTCGGTGAGCGCGCGGACGCGGGAATTCGGTATCCGGCTGGCCCTCGGATCGGAGCCGCAGCAACTTCTTAAGGGCGTGATCGCAGAGGGAGCGGTGATAGCTGCCGCGGGCGTTCTTTCAGGCGCGGCATTCGGATTGGTGCTGGCGCGCCTGGCGGCAAGATATTTCGTGGACGTGAAAATGCCGGGCGCGTTGCCTGTGTTCGTCTCCGCGTTTGTGCTGATGACGGTGGCGGTGATCGCCTCGGTGCTGCCTGCGGCACGCGCTGCGCGCGTCGATATTATGCAAGCTCTGCGCTCAGAATGATTCGCAGGTTTCTGGTTTTAGTAATCCCTCATACCGATGTGCTTCTAGTGCGCTACTGTATGCCGGTTCCATCTTCGTGGCGATTGCGGCACGGCCGAAGCCTAGCCCATTCCCGTCTACGTCAAGGTCAAAGTCAAAAGCAGCGGACACGTTCCCGCGGGACGCATCACGTGATTCAGAAAGGCGGACGCATGGTCCAATTGCCCGAATCTTTGTCCTTATAAAACTGGGCGAATGGAATGTTGTTGTACATGGAGGCGCCGATATTCCGGGACGAGACCTTCACGTCGAAGGTGCACTTGTAACCCTGTGGAGTCGGCTTGTCGCAAGCTTCCTTCTTGAAAAAGGTAATGGTGACTGGGTCGCTGACGGTTTCGCCAGGTGGGTGATTCATGGCGTTCAGCATGGCTTCCTTCATTTGTGCTTCGGTGGGCTCGGAGCCTCCTTCACAACCGGCAAGCCCAAATGCCAAAACAATGGTAAAAAGCAAATATCTGCGAGCGAGGTGCATTCCTGGCCTCTTCTTGCCGCGCGGCAACTGGCCCCTGAGGGTCCCGGTCAATGTAGTGCATTCGAAGCCCTGACGCAACCCGGCTGTTCAGCAGCGCTTGCGAGTCAACGAACGTTGGGAATGGCGCATCCCAGTGGGGCACATCAATTTCGTGAGAAAATGTGAGTCTCTGCGATTCTGATTTCCCGGAGGCAAATTCCTGTCCATACCGATTGAAGATTACGCCATGATTGGCGACTGCCATACGGCCGCCCTGGTTTCTAAACAGGGTTCGATTGATTGGCTTTGCCTTCCGCACTTTGATTCTCCGGCTTGCTTTGCTGGTTTGCTGGGGACTGATGAGCATGGGCATTGGTCGATTTCGCCGGAGGATCCGGTGCGGTCGATTCGGCGTCGCTATCGGGACGGGAGTCTTATTCTCGAGACTACGTTTGAAACCGAGAGTGGGGCGGTGACGCTGATCGACTGCATGCTTCCGCGCACTGGAGTGCCGGAACTGCTGCGCGAGGTAGTGGGCGTGCGAGGGCAAGTGCGGATGAAGTTGGAGTTGGTGATTCGATTCGATTACGGGTCTGTTGTGCCGTGGGTGCGGCACGAGGAGGGTGGGATCTCGGCGATTGCGGGGCCTGACATGATCCGGCTGCGCGCGGATGTGCCTCTGCACCGCGAGAACATGAAGACTGGAGCGGAGTTCACGGTTTCTGAGGGGCAGAAGATTAAGTTTGATCTGACGTGGTATCCCTCACACGAGCATGAACCTGCGACAGTGAATGTTGAGGCCGCGATTGAGAAGACGGAGAAATGGTGGCGGGAGTGGTCAGACCGCTGCACGTATGAGGGGAAATGGCGGGACGCGGTGCTGCGGTCGCTGGTCACGTTGAAGGGTCTGACGTTTTTGCCCACGGGCGGGATTGTAGCTGCGCCGACGACTTCGCTGCCGGAGCGGATTGGCGGGGTGCGGAACTGGGATTACCGTTTTTGTTGGGTGCGCGATGCGACGCTGACTCTGCAGTCGCTGTTGCATGCCGGATATCTGGATGAAGCGCGCGAGTGGCGGGAGTGGCTGCTGCGGGCTGTGGCGGGGAGTCCGGCGGAACTCAATATTCTTTACGGGCTGCATGGCGAACGCAGGCTTACGGAATTAGAGTTGCCGTGGCTGCCAGGATATGAAAACTCGGCTCCGGTGCGAACGGGCAATGCGGCTTACACGCAATATCAGTTGGATATTTTTGGGGAAGTGGTGAGCACGCTGTATCAGGCGCGGGAAGCGGGACTGGGGCCGGCGAAGTATTCGCGGAACGAAGTAGCTTTGGCGATGCTGGAATTTTTAGAGACGGGATGGTTGAAGCCGGATGAAGGAATTTGGGAGGTGCGCGGTCCGCGGCGGCATTTTGTGCATTCGAAGATGATGGCGTGGGTTGCGGTGGACCGACTGATCAAGTCGGCGGAAAAGGGACGGTTCAACATTGATGTTGATCGCTGGAACAAACTGCGGGACGCGATCCACGAGCAGGTTTGCCGGAAGGGTTTCGATGCGGATCTGAATTCGTTTGTACAGTCTTACGACAGCAAATACCTGGACGCGAGCATCCTGCAGATGCCGCTGGTGGGATTTCTTCCGGCAAATGATACGCGCGTTATCGGCACGGTGAAGGCTATCGAAACGCATCTCATGAAGAATGGGTTTGTCGCGCGGTATACGCAGGATTCGGCTGTCGATGGTTTGCCGCATGGGGAGGGAACTTTTCTGCCTTGCTCGTTCTGGCTGGCGGATAACTATGAGATGCAGGGGCGGCATGAAGAGGCGGTAAGGATGTTTGAGCGGCTCTTGGAAGTGCGAAACGATGTGGGGTTGATGGCCGAGGAATATGATCCGGTGGCGAAGCGGCAGTTGGGAAATTTTCCGCAGGCGTTTTCTCACGTTGGCCTGGTGAATACGGCTTTTCACCTCACGCATGGGTCGGAGAAACATGCGTCGAAGTTATAAGTTGCAGCGATGGCAATGGCTTCTGCCGCTGGTTGGGTCGGCCGTGTTCTTGTCGTGTCAGCTTTGTCTCGGACAGCAGGCTGGCGGGAGCGATGCTGCTCCCGATACGCCTCAGCCTGGTGCTGCCGAGACTAAAAGCTTCTTCGTGCGGTGGGCGGATTTTTACCGTCAGGATTGGAGTCCTGCTGCTCCGCCTTCCGCTGCATCCTCCTCTACTCCAGCGCGGCGCGGGCTGCCCTCTCCGCTGGATTCGCCGCCGTTCCCCAATTCAGATTGGTCGTATGGCGGATCGCCGGTGATTGGCGAGCCGGATGGGAACACTTATCCGCTGATGACGGCGATCAACGGGGCTAAGAGCCGAACGAAACTTTATGGATGGATTGATCCCTCGCTGAACTTCAGCACTTCTTCGCGCAGCAATGCGCCGGAGGCGAATGATGTTAATGCGAACCGGCTGGAGATGAATCAGATCGTTCTCTACGCCGAGCGGCTGCCGGACTCGGTGCAGCGCGATCATGTCGATTGGGGCTACCATCTTACGGCGTTGTACGGAACGGACTATCGATTCACTACCGGCAAGGGTTACTGGAGCGGGCCTTGGGTGAACGATCATCGCGAATATGGATTCGATCCAACTTTGGAATATGTTGACGTTTATATTCCGCAGGTGGCGCAGGGGATGAATATTCGGGTGGGCCGATATATTTCGGTGCCGGGGATTGAGGCGCAACTGGCGCCGAATAATTACATCTTCAGCCATTCTTTGCTTTATGCGATTGATCCGTTCACAGATACGGGATTGATTGCGACGATTAAGCTGAACGATCAGTGGCTGGTGCAGCTTGGAATTACGGGCGGGCACGACGTTGCGTTGTGGACTCCGGGTGCGAAACCTTCTGGAACATTTTGCCTGAGCTATACAACCAAGTCAGTCAACGACAATTTTTACGCTTGCGCCAATGGGATCAACGACGGCAAGTATGCTTACAACAATGTGCAGCAGTATGACGGTACCTGGTATCACAAGTTCTCGAAGACGTGGCATATGGCGACGGAGGCTTGGTACATGTATGAGCGCGACGTGCCTGCAGTGGGTGGCGCGATCGCGCCGGAGACAGGCACGAATGGCGCTTACTGCCGGGCGGGAGAGCAACGGTGCACTGCTCCGGAGTACGCCGTGGTGAATTTTCTGCAGAAGGAATTTTCTGCGCATGACTTCTTATCGTTTCGCAGCGACTTTCTCGATGACAAAAAAGGGCAGCGTACGGGCTACGCTACCAAGTACTCAGAGAACACGATCATGTGGTGCCACTGGATTGGAACGACGGTGCAGTTGCGTCCTGAATTGCGTTTTGAACGAGCTCGGGATGTGGCGGCTTACGATAACGGCCGGCGGCATAATCAGCTTACGGCGGCCAGCGATGTGATTTTTCATTTCTGACAGTTGTGGCTTCAGCCGCGTCCGCGGAACTGGATGATGTGACGGCGGTCGCGTTTGGATGGCCTGCCCATTGGCAACTCTTCGAACTCCCTCATGGCCTTGCGCTCAGCCGCTACTTTCTGACGGAGTTCGCGGCTGGCTTCGGTTTCCCTGTAGAGAGTTCGCGCAACCGAGGCTGGGCCGCGTACGTCGCTGAGCAACAGAACTTCAACGTCGAAGTCGCCCCCGTCATTGGTGACTCGCAACATGTTTCCGATGCGGACTTCCCGCGCGGGCTTGGCGGGCTGGCCGTTGGATTGAATCCTGCCGAGGTCGCAGGCTTTTGCGGCTAAGGCGCGCGTCTTGAAGAATCTCGCGGCCCAAAGCCATTTATCGATGCGGACAGAGATCATTGGTTCTTACTCCGGCAGGCCCATGCGGCGCATCAGATCTTTGTAGCGGGGATCGGCGCGCAGCGAGTCGAGCGCGGGATAACGAATGACGATGAGCAGTTCGTCGTCGCCGGCGGAACAAGCCTTCTCCAAATACTGGAACGCCAGGTCGCGGTCTCCGGCGAGCGCCGCGGCCATCCCCGCACCGGCGTCGCGAAAATCCGAATCCTGCAACGCGGACATAAGTTGGAGATAGCCTTTTGCATCTTCACTCACTGGGATCGGTTGTGGAAATGCCTTGCGGAGTTCAGCCACAGCTTCGTGGAAGCGGCCCATCGTGGCATACAGATGCGACAGCTTGTAGTGTGCCGCAAAAAAGTTGGGATCGCGCGCCAGAACCTTTTGAAATTGCTCGAGCGCCTCGGGGTAGCGCTTCGCTTCCATCAGCACGACGCCGTAGTTTGAATTGACAATTGAAGAAAGCGGGTCAAGCGACAAAGCAATGCGAAATTGTTCCAGCGCCTGGTCGATTTGATTTTGCGGAGCTAGATATCCCATCCCATAGAAATAGTGGGCGGTGGAATAGTTCGGCTTCAGCTCCAGGGCGCGTCGAAATTCCGGCTCCGATTCGCCCCATCGAAGTAGGTTGGCCAGCGCGAAGCCACGCGCAGCATGGGCTTCGGCCAGGGAGTCATCAAGTTCGACGGCTTTGCGCGCAGCTTCGTCGGCCAGAAGTTCGGCCTGCTTCGAAGCAATTGGAATGTAGCCGGGAGCAATGTTGTAAACATCAGCCAGACCGGAGTACGCGAGGGCATAGTTGGGGTCGGCGGCAATCGCCTGCTGAAACAATGCAATGCTTTTCTGCAGGCCATCTGGCGTGCGTCCATACCAAAGCTGGCGGCCTTCGAGATAGAGACGATAAGCTTCAGGATTCGTCGCGGCGGCGCGGGTAAGGCGCTGCTGCTCGGTGCCACTCAGATGAATGCGCAGGCTGCTCGAAATGTCGCGCGTAATATCGCTCTGCAGTTGCGCTACATCGGCGGCTTTGCGGGCGTAGTGCGATCCCCAGATTTCTGCGCCGTCGGCGGTGTTAACCAGGTCTGCGTCGACGCCAAGTTCGTCGCCATGCTGCGTGATGCGTCCCATAAGCACTGCGCCGACTTGCAAGCTTTGGCCAATCTGGCGCGGATCGTCTTCTTTGCCTTTGAACTTGAAGACTGTGCTGCGCGCCAGGACCTTGAGGTTGGGCAGTTGCGAAAGATCGCCGATCAAGCTTTCCGTGAGGCCGTCGCTCAGGTATTCATTGCCGGAATCAGACGTAGCATTCACGAAGGGCAAAACGGCGAGAGACGTGATTTTATTTGCATCCGATTTTGCGCGCGTAAAGTAATAGCCAGCCGCGGCGACAATAGCAACAATTGCTACCGCGCCGATAGCAAGATATTTCCGCGAGACGGTTTTCGGAGCGGAAGCCGCGACCGTGGAAGAACTCACAGACGATGTATCAAAGCCGCGCTTG
>JBEKJF010000029.1:0-25827 GCA_050011375.1 Candidatus Sulfotelmatobacter sp. | reverse complement strand
CACTCAAGCTCCAGATTTCTACTCCCGAGGGGTGCGGAGTACTTTATAAGGTACGCGGACGCCGGAACCGAAAAGCGTCGGTTTACTTCTGCTGTCCCGCCCAGTTTACGACCACCGTGATTGGAGGCTGGCTGACATTGCCGTTCGGCAACAGCCACAGAAATCGCTGCCCGTCGCTTTCGGGCACAATGAAGCCTTTGATTTTGAAAAGCGATTGAGGCAATCCGAAATCTAATGTGCCTTTTGCCGAGACGGTCACCGAAACAGCCATCAGTTGATCGTCGGATGTTCTGTAGAACAGCTCCTTGCCGTCGTGCCGCCAGAAGGGCGTTTGGCCGCCTCCGGTCGAGACGCGCACCGCTGGGCCCGGCCCAGGGAACGGACGCACGAAAACTTCGAAGTGCCCGGTCTCATCCGAGAGATACGCCACCCACTTGCCGTCGGGAGAGAACTTGCCATTCGTTTCCTCCGCCGCAGTCTGCGCCACGGGAAATGGTTTGCGATCGGGACCGTCGACGGGCAGCGCCCACACGTCGCGCGCCGTGGTGGGACTCTGGCTCGAAAACAAAATGTATTTCCCGTCGGGCGACCAATCCGACAGGTTCTTGGCTTCTTTCGACGTGAACAACACCTCATCGGCGGCGCTGCTGCCGATGGCCTTCCAATAGAGATCGAGAAGGCCAACGCGTCCCGACTGGAAGGCGATGCGCGTTCCATCTGGCGACCAAATCGGTGCGCCGCTATCCTCCGCGGTGAGACGGGTAAGGGTGCCGCGCGACATATCCATCAGCATAACGTCGTTGGCACCGGCCTCGCCCCGCCCGATCGAGATCGCCAGCGTACGGCCGTCGGGCGAGAGATCTTCCGATCTCGCGTCTGCCACAGGCTCGCCCACCGTCCCAGCCGGCCTGCCGGAGCGGTCCAGCCACGTGACTTGCCGCCGGGTAGTTTCATCGAGACGATAGGCGATCAGCCCTGTGTTCGAAGCCGCGACGCGCATGAAGCTGGCCCAACCGGCCGAAAGCCCTGAGGTAACTGGGAACGGCTCTCCGGCAATTTCCATCTTGGCCGGATCGAAGCCCTGCGCATACAAGAAGCGCTCGCGCACCAGCAGAATGTGATTGGGAGGCACGAATTCCGCAGCCCCATCTGCCACGCAGATCCGGTGAAATTCTTTGCTGTCGAGCGAGCCCACGTAGACGCCTCGCACGTCCGCTGGACCGTGCACAAAAAACAAAAAGTGATGCTGGTCGGGCAGAAACTGCGGGAAACGATGGCTGGCATCCTGCGCCCGCTGCTGCGTCACCTGCTCCGGTTTCCCGCCGGTCGCCGGTATCCGGTACAAAGGCCCGTTCCCGGCGGGAGAAAACAGAATCGTGCCGTCGCGATTCCACGATCCGCCGCGCGGCGTGGGCGCGTCGGCGAGCGTCTGCACCGCCCCACTTTCCACATCAATTCGTTTCATTGCCTGATGCGAGAAAAATCCGATTGACTTGCTGTCCGGGGACCAGAATGGCACGAAGCCTTGTTCCGTCCCCGCCAGCGGCTTGGCAACTTCGGAATCGAGAGGACGGAGCCAGAGCTGAACGCCATTGCCGTTCGCCGCAACCGCAGAGAACGCGAAGGAACGTCCGTCAGGCGAGATGGCAAACGAGTTGGTGTCGCCCGGCATTACCATTTGCAGCCGCAACTCGGGCACGTTACTGACGTTGCTGCCTGCGTGCCGGAGGAACAAGGCGATGGCGGCCACGACCGCGAGCACCGCAATCATCCACGGAAGCGCGCGCCGCCAGACTGGGGTGCGCGCGGGTACCGCAATATTCGCGGACGACGCAGCGGCGTTGGAATCTGGCGCGCCGCTGATCAATTGATCGAGCACACGCCGAGCTTCGCCGATGTCACGCAGGCGCAGTTTCGGATCGCGCGCCAGGCAGTCTCGCAACAGCGTGCGGAGTCGCGGCGGCACACCGGTTGGCAGAGCGGTCCAGTCAACCTCGCGCGTCAGCACGGCGGCCAGCGTGTCGGATACGTCATCGGCTTGATAGCCGCGCTTGCCGGTGAGCATCTCGAACACAACCACTCCGAACGCCCAGATGTCGGCGCGACGGTCGACGATCTTGCCCTTAGCCTGCTCCGGCGCCATGTACGCAGCCGTACCCAGAATCACTCCGATCTGAGTGGCGCGGGCGGTGAGCGTTGGGGAATTCATCGCGTCCGACGATGCGCTCACGGAATCCGGCGAGAGAGCTTTGGCCAGACCGAAGTCCAGCACCTTCACGGTTCCGTCGTCGCGAATCTTTATGTTTGCCGGCTTCAAATCGCGATGGATGATGCCGCGCTCATGCGCAAATTCCATGGCGTCGGCGATTTGCCGTGCAATCGGCAGCGCCTCTTCCATGGGAATTGGCCCTTGCGCGAGGCGCTCGGCGAGCGTCGATCCCTCGACCAGCTCGAGGATGAGCGCGCGATCTTCCACTCCATAGATGGCGGCGATGTTGGGGTGGTTCAGCGACGCCAGAACCTGCGCTTCGCGGGTGAAGCGCGCCAGGCGGTCGGCGTCGTCAACCACAGAATCGGGGAGGACCTTGATGGCCACATCGCGCGCCAGCTTGGTGTCAGTGGCACGGTAGACCGCGCCCATGCCGCCCTCTCCCAGCTTGGTCGTGATTCTGTAGTGCGCGATGCTGGAGGGCGGGGCCATTGTGTCCGGTAGGGATATTATCACTTCGTGCCGCTGGACTGCGGCGCGGGCCGGGTGAACCTGGGTAGAGTTCACCGTCGGGGGCGCACGCGACGAAGACTAGTGGACGAACATTTCAGTGACGCTCACGGGCGTGCTTCGTAGGCGGCTGTTCCGGCGCGGTGCAGCCGGATCTTTACCTCGACGCGCGAGCCTAGGCGGTTGATGATCGACATCAGACGATCTACAGTGAAGCGCCCCAGGTCGGCATTGCGGATGCGCGAGAAGTCGGCGGCGGCTATGCCGGTGCGGGCATGAGCAGCGCGGACTGTCAGGCGTTCACGGTCGAGCGCCTTGATGATTTCAGCCGCGAGGATCGACTTGAATTGTGCAACATCGGCGTTGTCATGCCCCAAGTCGCGGAACACATTGCCGCTTCCTCGCACCACTGCCAGCTTTTCACTTTTCATCGCAGCATCTCCTTCAATCGCTTGAGACGGTTCTTGATCAGGTCGATTTCGCGCTGCGGCGTTTTGATGCCCCGGGTCGATTTTTTCTGGAACGCATGCACGCCCCAGATTTCATCGGCGATCTGCAGCGCGTAGACCACGCGGAATGCATCGCCCTTAAACGGCAGAGCGATCT
Organism: Candidatus Sulfotelmatobacter sp.; assembly: GCA_050011375.1. Taxonomy (GTDB): domain Bacteria; phylum Acidobacteriota; class Terriglobia; order Terriglobales; family Acidobacteriaceae; genus Sulfotelmatobacter. The sequence goes on along the minus strand of JBEKJF010000029.1, from coordinate 22,502 downwards.
CGAATGCTCCCGATCCCATGCCGCGCATTGGCTTAGCAATGTGGCCTTGCCGCCTTCAGCCGCGATTGTCAAAGCCGTAAGGCAGACTGAGCTGGCCTCCGGCGGGAAAGCCTCGAATTCCTTCAAGGCTGCTTTGATCCATGAAACGGGCCTGGTCTTTCGAGTCATGGGCTCACCGCGCATACGCCGACTTATCATGTTGTCATATTTGACAACGCGTTGTCAACGAATTCCCATCGGCGGATTCGGGCATTATTCGATTGCGGGGCTGCCGCCGCTGCGGCGGCTCTGGTGGCTCGTTCCTGCATGGCTAGCAGCACTACCTGGAGCATGTCGTCTTGTGGGGCGGGTTTGCCAGTCCAGATTTCGAATTGGCGGGCGGCCTGGTGGACGAACATTTCTATGCCGGGGATGATTTGCGCGCCTCGCTGTTTTGCCAGTTGCAGCAAGCGGGTTTCGGGCGGGTCATAAATCATGTCGAAGACGTAGCGCGCGTTGATTTCTTTTTCCTGCAACGGAGTTTCGCGGGTGTTGCCCATGCCTACCGGCGTGGCGTTGATGATTACGTCGAAGGTGAATTTTTTCAGGTCGGCGCGTTTCATGGAACGCGCGTGGGCGCGGCGCGCTAGCTTCTGCCCGGCGGCTACGTTGCGGTTGAGGATGTAGACTTCGGCTCCGCGTTCCTTCAGGCCGAAGACGGCGGCGCGGGCTGCGCCTCCGGCTCCCAGCACTAGAATCTTCGCGTCCTGCAGAGTGCTCAAGCGGCGCTCCAGCGGACGAACTACTCCGGAGGTGTCGGTGTTGAAGCCGTAGAGTTTGCCATCCTGAGCGCGGACTACTGTGTTGCAGGCTCCGATCTTCGTGGTGTGCGAGTCGGTGTTGTCGAGATACGGAAGAATCGCTTCCTTGTACGGCATGGTGATGCTGAGGCCGTGGATGGGAATCTCGCGCACGCAGTTCAGCAGATCTTTGAGAGTCTTGGCGTGCAAGGCGAGGTAGACGGCGTTCACGTTCTCGCGCTTGAAGGCCGCATTCATGATCGCGGGCGAGAGCGAGTGGGCTACTGGGTCTCCGGCGACGCCGTAGACGCGGGTGGCGGCATCGACGGTTTCGATGCGGTAAACGCTGCGCAGTTCTTGCGCGGTGACCTGGCCGGGCGCGGTTTCTTCTCCGGGACTGACGGAGGCAAAGGTGAAGACGCTTCCGGCGCGGACTCCGAGAACTCGGCTGATGATGCCTTGTTCGCCCATGCAGAGTCCTACCAGCGAATGGTTGTCGGCTTCGCGGCCCAGGAACTGGATCATGGTCACGTTGTCGGCAAGAGTGGTTGCCGTGCCGACTACCTTGTAGAAGTCGGCGGGGAAGGCGCGCATCTTCTCCAGAGTTTCGTCGAGCTTTTTGGTTGCGCGGAAGTCGTGATAGGAAAGGATCAAAGCGGAACGTGCGCGCAACTTTTGCAGTTGCGCGGGCTTGCACTTCTGGGCGGTCGAGAGCTCTACATCTAACAGCTGGCAGCCGATGGCCGAGGCTTTGGCGAGGATGTCGAGTTGCGAGACGATGGAGCCGCGGAACTTTCCTCCACTGGCGGCACGGCGGCAGGTTGCGATGACGACTGTGCCCGGATGAGTCTCGAGGAACTGCTTGATCTTGGGAAGCGCCAGAGCAGGCTTGGAAATGTAATCCAACCTGAACTCCAGGAAGGGGTTATCGCGAATCAGGGCCTCGGCCTTTTCGACCAGGTCGGCGGGGTCAGAACCGGTGACTGCAACGCAAACCCGCGGCAGGCGCAGGGGGAGCAGGCGGGGCGCGTAGCTGTTGGCGGCAGAAATCATCCTAAATCAACGGTTCGAATCAACGACCTTTGTCCCAAGTTTAGAGGAATAGGTTCGGCGCGAATCTTACAGGGGCTGAATTCCAGATGCAACAGGGTATTCACAAATTGCACGAAAAACCTGTTTTCGAGGGGTGCTTGACACCCTCGTAACCTTGACCCCCTCTTACCCCCTTGTTACCGTCCTAGTGAAGCCTTGCTTCCGCGGCATTTTGCTGCGGAGGGCATCGCGTTGTCCCTTCTCGGAGGTAACATGAAGAAAACAGGACTGTTATTGTTGTTGGTCGCGTCGGCGGCCTGGGCACAATCGGCGGGTGATACCACTGTGGCGTCTTCGGCGAACCCGGCAGGGACGGCACCGACCACGGCCAGCTTCCCGGTTCAAGGGGTGCAGACGCCCACTTATGCGGATGTGTACTGCGCTGGTTTCATTAACCGGCAGACGCTGCCCGACGCCAACTTTGTGGCCGGCGGGTTGGATACTCCTTTCACCACGAAGTTCGTCAAGGGCGACATCGTCTATATGCAAGGAACTGGCTACACGCCCGGTGCGGAGTACTCGATTGTGCGCGCCCTGCGCGATGTCAATGAGTACGAGATGTATCCCGGACAGAAAAAACTGCTCAAGGAGACAGGGCAGCCGTATATGGAAGTCGGCCGCATCCGCGTAGTCGATACGCGCAGCAAGGCGGCGGTGGCGCAGATTGAGTATTCCTGCGATCCAGTCAATCCGGGGGATACGGCGATTCCTTTCGCCGAGAAACCGATGGTGTCATTCCACGCGCCGCTGCGTTTCGACCGCTTCCTGCCCTCAGGCAGCAAGGTTTCTGGACGCATTGTGATGGGAAAAGACTTTGACTCGGTCGTGGGAACCGGGCAGAAGGTCTACATCAATGTGGGAACGAATCAGGGCGTGAAGGTGGGCGACTACTTCCGCGCCACGCGGAACTATACGGAGACGCTGCGCGATCCGGTGGATTCACTTTCGTTCAAAGCCGCAATCAGTGAAGATACGCAGAAGAAGCAGCCGTCGGTAGATTCAAACATGTTTACCCGGACGAACGGTCCGGTGCTGCACATGAGAGATCTGCCGCGCCGCGCGGTCGGTGAGATCGTCATCATCGGAACCACGCCGACCACAGCCACCGGAATGATCGTGTTTGCCATGGAAGACGTGCACGCCGGCGATGCTGTGGAACTGGACGAGTCCCAAGCATCGCAGTAAGGCTGTCGTCAGTGGCTATTGGTCAGTGGTCCGAGAAACACTGACGCGCTGGGCAGTAAATCTGGTTCGTAGCATAGGTTTGAATTAGCCGGGGACGGGTGACCGTCCCCGGCTTTGCGTTTGCTCGGGCCGCGATGTAAACTTGCGGCCCGAAAGGCTGCAAGCCTTTCCCAGAGCCAGTTTCAGGGGAAGCGTCAAATGTCGCGAAGCCACGCCATGAGGAGAATTCGTCAGGCGGTCAACCGCCAGATCGAACAGATCCAGCCGGACCGCCCTCTGATCAGCCGCCGCGATTTGTTGAAGTTGTCCGGATTAGCACTCGGTGGAGCAGTGGTGGGCGAAGGCCTGCTCGGCGGCAGATTGCGGGCGGATTCGCTGTTCGCGTCGAGTGTTCCGCGCATCGGGATTGTCGGAGCGGGAATCGCAGGCATGGTGGCCGCGCTCACCTTGCAGGATTCCGGCTTGCCGTGCACGGTGTATGAATCCTCCGGCAGAATCGGCGGACGCATGCACTCCAACCGCAGTTTCTGGGCTGAAGGCCAGACTAGCGAGTGGTGCGGTGAATTCATCGACACGATCGACGTTACGATGCGCCTTCTGGCGAAACGCTTTGGTTTGACGCTCGAAGATGTGAACGCCGCGGACCCGCCGGGGTCGGTCGATACGAATTATTTCCTGGGCGGCTACTACACCGATGCAGAACTCGGCCGTGATATGCAGGCAATTGCGCCGATTCTCGCGGAGCAGAACCGCGCGATTGGTCCCATTGCCGTATACAAGTACTACACGGCAGCCGGATATTATTTCGATCATCTCAGCGCCTACGATTGGATCGAGGCATACGTGCCCGGAGGCCATGCTTCGCGGCTCGGCCAGTACATCGACGTCGCCACGGCCACTGAGAACGGACTTAACACGGCTGAGCAGAGTTCTTTGAACCTCATCTTCCCGCTCGATTCGGACGAGCGCTTCCACATTCGCAACGGGAATCAGCAGCTTCCTCTCGCCATCGCCGCAAGTCTCCCTAAGAGAACTGTACAGTTGGGCTGGCGGTTGAGCAGCATTGTCGCGAACGACGACGGCACGGTGACGCTGACCTTTTCTACCGCATCCGGATTGCAGTCGGCCACGTTCGACTATGTGATCCTGGCATTGCCTTTCAGCGTGCTGCGCGGCCTCGACTACAGCCGCGCCCGATTCGATCCCTTGAAGCAAATCGCAATTCGACAGCTCGGCTACGGAACGAATTCAAAGCTGGTCTTGCAGTTCGACGATCGGTATTGGAATGAACGCGGCACGTGGCCGGGAATTGGCGACGGATTCATTCAGACCGATCTTCCCTTTCAGAGCACATGGGACAGCAGCCGCGCTGAACCTGGCGTCGACGGCCTACTCACGAATTACACCGGCGGCACCGAAGGCGCTTCCTATCGGCCGACAGGACCATACACCACCAGCCGCAGCTCTAGCGTGACTGCTGGTTACGCGCAGCAATTCCTGGATCAACTCGACGTGGTCTGGCCGGGTGCGAGCAGCCATTACAAAGGCCTGGCGACGCTCAGCTATCCAACCGGCGACCCGAACCTGCTCGGAAGTTACAGCACGTACAAGGTAGGCCAGTACACGCTGTTCGCCGGCTATGAGCCGGTGCCTCAAGGCCACATTCATTTTGCCGGCGAGCATACCTCGTACAACTTCCAGGGATTTATGGAAGGCGGTGCGGAGTCCGGGCAGCGTGCTGGGCAGGAAGTGATCGCTGCTGTTGGTGCAGGTGTTAGGGCGTAGGTGTTAGGTCTTAGGCCTAAGGCCTAACACCTACGCCCTAAGCCCCAATTTTCTCCCCGAAAACTTCAGCGCTGAATGCTTCGATCGCTGCACCTTGTTGCCATGCCTTCAGAGGCAGTCCAGCTTTGCGGCAGGTTTGCTCGAGAAAAGTTGTGCGGTCCCAGCCGCGCTCGACCGGGACTTGAGGCAGAAGCAGGCCGCGCCGGCCGTGCCAGGTGATGAGCAGACCGTGGCGGCCGACTTCGATTGCTTCGGCGGGAAGCGGTTGCGGCGGCGAGAGAATGCTTAGTTCAATTTGAAGATGCGGAGATTCTTCTATCGTGACAGGCGGGAAGCGGTTGTCGCTGAAAGCCGCGGCGCGCGCGGTTTCCGCCACGGCGCGAAAGACCGAACTGGTGGGCAGTACGTAGCCGACGCATCCCCGCAATTGTTCTCGCAGGTGGAGTGAAGTGAAAACGCCGCGAGGCTCGGCGAGGTGAGCCGTGGGAGCATCCAGAGAAATCTCGCGATGCTGCAGTGCCGAAGAAATGGAATCATGCGCCAGACGCAGCAGCAGGAAGCGCTCTTCTTGAGAGAACTCTTGCGCGGCTTCAGATGTAGCTGCTTCCGAAGCTGCCAATGCCGGCGGCGAATTATGCTGTAGGGGCGACATCGGCATCTGCGCGCCGCGGCGCCGGTTGCGCTTTCGGGCGACGGCTAAGAATAAATGCCCGCTGGCGGCGTTTCGAAACGCGCCGGTCAATCTTCGACCAGAATGCGGCAAAGTAATCGATGCCCGAAACTAAAGAAACGCAGACTACAAACCCGACTGAGGCCACGGCGATCCAGTGCACCGGGAAGACGAAGTTTCCATACACTGGCCATTCTTTCCAGCGGTGGTCGAGAATAACGGCGACCACGGAAACAATCTGCACCACCATTTTGAACTTGCCCAATTCGCTGGCTTCGATGGTGAAGCCGCCGGATGCGGCGATCGAGCGTAAGCCGCTTACCAAAAATTCGCGGCCGATGATGATCACGGCGATCCACGCTGGAACCAGGCTGGGATTAAATTGCACCAGCGTCACGAAAGCAGCCGCGATCAGAAGTTTGTCGGCCATGGGATCGAGCAGAATGCCCATCGTCGTGATCTGGCCGCGCTTGCGCGCGAGGTATCCGTCAATGCCGTCGGTCATGGAAGCGGCAATGAATATCGCCGAGGCGAGCAGCTCTTTAGCGCCGTGCTCGCTGCTGAACTGATTCGACGAAAGGATCCAGATCAGCAGGGGAATGCTGCAGATGCGGGTTAGCGAAATGGAGTTGGGCAGGTTCACCGCGGCTCACAGCGTTTCCGGGAGACAACTAGATTATCCTCCACGGTGAGAGGGAACGCAATCGAGGAGAATGTGTAGATGGTGCACGAGAGTGCTAGTGCGGTTTCCGCTGCACTTTCGCTGCGTCTATTTCGGTGCGGCAGCGCTAGGCTTCGGCTGATGGGCGATGATCTGGTCTTTGATCTTGTCGTAAGTTGCCTGCGGGATGATCTTCTTGTGCACCAGATCAAGCTTTGTCCGGTACGGCCGTCCATCGATAATTTTCTGCGAGTAGGCGTCGCCGATGCCGGGCAGAGCCTTGAGTTGATCTTTGGTCGCGCTGTTGAGATCGAGCTTGTCGGCCGCGGCAGCGGCCGCAGAAGCTGAGCGCGGCGCGGCGGCTGCGTGAGAGAGCCGGGGCGCAACCGCAGGCAACATCAACGATGCCAGCAGCAGGGGCAGCATCCGCGCAAATAGTCTCCTGGTACGTGAACTCATAAAATTTTCCCTCCGCAAACTCTTCAGTGCCAGGTGGCGATCGCTGCTCAGTTTCTCAACTGGCAACTAGGTACTCGGTACTAGGTACTGACAACTGTTTCAAGCGTAAATGCCGCGCTGCCGAATCGTATAAGCCACGCGATCAATGGCCAGCATGTAAGCCGCGATGCGATTGTTCACCTTATGCGTCTCGGCGTAGCGGACCACATCGCCAAACGACGAAATCATGATCTCTTCCAATTGCTCATTGACCACAGACTCTTTCCAGAAGTAACCCTGGCGATCCTGCACCCACTCGAAGTAAGAAGTCGTGACGCCGCCGGCGTTGGCCAGAATATCCGGGATCACGAAGACGCCCTTGTCGGTCAAGATATCGTCGGCAGCCGATGTTGTGGGACCGTTGGCGCCTTCAGCCAGAATGCGGCATTTCACGCGATCCACGTTGCGCGATGTGATGACGTTCTCGGTCGCCGCAGGAATGAGGATTTCGCAATCGGTAGTGATCAACTCAGCTGCGTCATAAGCTTCCGCGCCGGGGAATCCATGCACCGTTCCGTTCTTCTGGCGGAATTCGACCAGAGCGTTCAAGTCGATGCCGTTCTTGTTGTAAAGCCCGCCACCAACTTCGGCGATGCCAATCACTTTGTATCCAGCTTGATGCATAAGGTGCGCCGCATTCGAGCCCACGTTGCCAAAGCCTTGCACAATCACGCGGCTGCTCTCGCGCGACAGGCCGAGCTTCTTGATGGCCTCGTCGCAAACCACCATCACGCCGCGGCCAGTCGCTTCACGGCGTCCGCGCGATCCGCCGATGTTAATCGGCTTGCCGGTCACTACCGCAGTCACCGTCTGCCGCATGTGCATGGAGTAGGTGTCCATCATCCACGCCATGATTTGTTCGTTGGTGTTTACGTCGGGAGCGGGAACGTCTTTTTCGGGTCCGATGAATTCGATCAGCTCTGAGGTGTAGCGCCGCGTCATGCGCTCGATTTCGCCCATAGACATCTTGTGCGGATCGCAGATCACGCCGCCTTTGGCTCCGCCGAAAGGAATGTTAACGACGGCGCACTTCCACGTCATCCAACTAGCGAGGGCGCGCACTTCATCGAGCGTGACATCGGGAGCATAGCGGATGCCGCCTTTAGCCGGACCGCGCGCGATCGAGTGCTGCACGCGGAATCCGGTGAAGACCTCGAGGCGTCCGTCATCCATCTGCACGGGAATGTAGACCGTAAGTTCGCGGTTGGGATAGCGCAAAACCCGCCACAGGCCTTCGTCGAGGTTGAGCTTCTGGGCAGCCAGGTCAAAGCGCGCCCGCTGCGATTCCCATGGATTGCTTTCTTTATCGACGTGCGGTGGCGCGGTCAGCGTGGTCATAAATGAGTCTCCGGAATGAGTGCGATTCGAAGTCGGCCAGCGCCGGGACGAGTTCCCGGAGTGAACAGGCCAAACGTTCAGAGTATATGAGTCGGGACGGTTGGGAAGCAAGGACACCTTGGGGCGGCGTATCGGTCCAGTTATGGCTACCGCAGATCGCTGCGAACTGACCTTTCCATTGTATATACAATGTAAGTTTGTATATAATCAGTTATGCCGCTTAGTATACGCAACTCCGAAGTCGAGCGCCTCGCCCGCACGCTCTCTCGCTTGACGGGCGAAGGTCTCACCCAGACGATCTTGCAGGCTTTGCGTGAGCGCCACCAGCGGGTTCGCGCCGCACGCCAGCAGAAACAACTGATGAAAGATCTCACCGCCATCGCGCGCCGCGCCGCCGCCCTTCCCGAGCTTGATCGCCGCAGCCCGGATGAAATTATTGGCTATGACGAGCACGGGCTACCGAAATAGATGGTGATCGACACCTCAGCCATCGTAGCCATTCTGCGACAAGAGCCCGGGGCCGAGGGCCTGTTAAGTCGCCTGACGGCCGCCGGGTCACGGCGAATATCCGCTGCGACATTTCTAGAAGCGGCAATCGTGATGGAGGGCAAGTCCGGGGAAAGAGGTGGTGAGCAACTGGACCTTTTCTTGGCGCGAGCTCAGATCGAGATCGAGCCTGTGACGGAAGAGCAGATGCGAATCGCGCGCTCAGCCTGGCGGCGGTACGGAAAGGGCAGCGGCCATTCCGCTCGACTGAATTTCGGCGACTGCTTCAGCTATGCTCTCGCCCACAGCTTGGGGGAGGAGTTGCTCTACAAGGGCGTAGACTTTGCCAACACGGATGTTGCGCACGCGGGAGATTAGCGTTTCTCGCTCCCCAGCTTAATTTCCATACCCTCGGCCGCGGCCCGCACTTTTGGATAGTAGTTGCGCGCTTCGCGAACGACGTTGTCGATCACGGCGTCAGTGTGCTCGGGGTCGTGGTGAAATAATACGAGTTCCTTTGCTCCGCTCTCCATCACGATATTGACCGCTTCGCGCCAATGGCTGTGTCCCCAGCCGCGGCGGCGCGCTTCGTATTCCTCCGGCAGATATTGCGCATCGTAGATCAGCACGTCCGCGCCTTCGGCCAGCTTGCGTACGGCCTTATCGAACTCAGCGTCACCGGGTTCGTTGTCGGTGGCGTAGACCAAAATTCCATCTTTAGTTTCGATGCGGAAACCCATGCATCCCTGCGGATGGTTCAGCCACGCCGTTTGCAGCTGCACGCCATCTTCCAGCGTGATGCGTCCGGCTTCAACGTCATAGAAATCGCGATGCGCCGTCATCTGATCGAGCCGCACGGGGAAATACGGCGCGGCCATCTGATCGGCCAGCACTTGCTTCAGGCTGCGGGTTCGCGTGGAGCACTGGAAGAGAAAACGATTCTCCGCGTTCGAATACAGAGGACGGAAGAACGGCATGCCCTGAATGTGATCCCAATGAAAGTGTGAGACGAAAACGTGGGCGGAAAAAGGCTTCTCGCCGAATTCGCTTTGCAACTGCTGGCCGAGCACGCGAAATCCCGTGCCGCAGTCGAAGATATAGATGCGGTCGCCGAAGCGTACCTCGACGCAGGAGGTATTTCCTCCATAGCGCATGTTCTCGGGTTGTGGGGTCGGCGTAGAACCGCGTACGCCCCAGAACTTAATCCGCATAGGCTCGTGACCAACACGAGGGCCCAGGTGCTTGGCTGCTACCTAGATATCTTCGGAGAAAGAGATGCGCTCGTCAATTGCCGGATTGGTTCAGGGTCGATTATTTCCGACGCGCGCCTCCCCTATAATGAACCGCTGGCTTGTGATTGCGACGAGCCTTTATTTCATGATCCCTGACTTCAAAGAATTCTCGCGGCTGGCACGTTCGGCGACGCTGGTGCCGGTGGTGAAGTCGGTGAGCGCCGATCTGCTCACGCCGGTCTCTGCCTTTCTGTCGATCGCCGAGAACGAGCCGCACGCATTTCTGCTCGAGTCAGTCGAACGCGGCGAACAAATTGGCCGCTACACGTTTCTCGGAGTGCGGCCGTACATGCGTCTGCGGGCGCGGGGTTCGGCCATCGAGATTGAACGCGGACGTAAGCGTGAACGGCACGAAGGCAACGTCTTTGACTTCGTGAAGCTCTTGCTGAGCGAGCACCAGCCGGCTGCCGTACCCGGCCTGCCGCCATTCACTGCCGGAGCGGTCGGCTATTTTTCTTACGACGTGGTTCGCCAAATGGAAACGATTGGCGAACATGCCAAGGACGATCTCTCTCTGCCAGATTGCGAACTGATGTTCTTCGACCGACTGCTGGCCTTCGATCACCTCCGCCACCAGATTCACATCGTGGCCGCGGCTGACGTTTCGCGGGAAAAACCTCGTCAAGCCTTTGACCGTGCCGTGCGCGACATTGCCACACTTGAAAGAAAGCTGGCTGCGGGATTGCGTCCAGCGATGTGGCGCAAAGCTTCCAAGGCAAAGCCGGGGAAACTCAAAATCCATGCCGGAACCACGCGTGCGAAATTCCTGCGCAGCGTGGAGCGCTGCAAGGAATACATTGCTGCAGGCGATATTTTTCAGGTCGTGCTTTCGCAGCGCCTCGACTTCATCCCTGGCATTGCGCCGTTCGATCTCTATCGTGCACTCCGCCAGGTAAATCCTTCGCCATATCTTTATTTCCTGCGCATGGGCGAGACGCAGATCCTCGGGTCATCTCCCGAGATGTTGGTGCGCGTCACCGGACGCAAGCTGGAATACCGGCCCATCGCGGGCACGCACCCGCGCGGACGCGACGAAGCCGAAGACCTCCGCCTTGAAGAGCAAATGCGCAACGACGAAAAAGAGCGCGCCGAGCACGTCATGCTAGTCGATCTCGGCCGCAACGATCTCGGCCGCGTAAGCGAGTACGGCTCAGTCAAAGTAAAAGACCTGATGTACGTCGAGCGCTACTCTCACGTGATGCACCTGGTTTCGGCGCTGGAAGGCACGCTACGCAAGGATCTCGGCGCACTCGACGCCTTCGCCGCATGTTTTCCCGCAGGCACGCTGAGCGGAGCCCCGAAAGTCCGCGCCATGCAAATCATCGAAGAACTGGAGCCAGTGCGCCGCGGCATCTACGGCGGATCTGTTCTCTACGCCGATTTCGCCGGCAACCTGGATTCCTGCATCGGCATTCGCACCATGCTCATGCAGGGCAAGCACGCATACTTGCAGGCGGGAGCGGGGATCGTTGCAGACTCCGATCCAGCGCGAGAGTTTGACGAGTCGATGAACAAGGCTCAGGCGCTGTTAAGGGCAGTAGAAATGGCCAGGGGGCGTTAGTGCAATCCCAAACCAAAATTGAATCCCGCGCCCGCGCTGGCTCCGAGGCGGCCACCTTGCCCTTGTCGACCCTGCTTTCTCAAGCCCTGGTCGCGTTCACCATCGAGTTCGACAACGAAGCTGAGCGGCAGATGCAGCATCGCACGACGAGGCACGGCTCGACCGCCGGCTCCCTCCGCGCTCCATGGCTGGTCTCGCTCGTGATGTGGACAAACTGCATGCAGTTCGTGGGCGACGAGGGAATTACCGTCGGTCGGCTTGAGAAGCTCGCCCGCACCAACCCGCATTTGAACGGCATGGAGCCGTGGGGATACATCCGTGTCGCACCGGACCCGGCAGACACACGGCCAAAACCGCGGCGCGCCGACTGGATAGTCCGCTCCACAACCGCGGGACGGAAGGCTCAGGAAATATGGCGGCCATTGTTCGCAGTCATCGAGAAGCGCTGGCAGGAGCGCTTCGGCCAGGACGAAATCGAGCGGCTTCGGAAATCTTTGTGGGATGTGATTAGCCAGTTTGAAGTTGAGTTGCCCGACTGTCTCCCGATTCTGGGATACGGACTTTTCAGCAAGGGGCACGATTATGAGCCGCGTGCGCCGGGCACGCGTGACGATAACGACGGTTCGACCCTCCCTTTATCTTCGCTCCTGTCGCGCGTGCTCTTGGCCTTCGCCCTCGAGTTCGAGGCCGAGTCGGAGTTGTCGCTAGCGATCGGCGCCAACGTAGTGCGTGTGCTCGATGAGAAGGGCGTGAGGGTCAGGGATCTGCCACGCATTTCCGGAGTTTCAAAGGAACAGATCAAGATAGCCTTGGGCTTCTTGCAAAAGCGCGGCTGCGTCGTGATCGTGTCCGACCCAGCTTTCAGGACGGCGAAGTTGGCGCGCCTCACTCCCAAGGGCTTGCGCGCTCAGCGTTCCTACCATCAACTCGTTGGCGTCATCGAAGAACGCTGGCACGCGCGCTTCGGCAAGGATTGCATTCAAGAGCTGCGGAACTCGCTGGAGCGGTTAGTCGGCGAAGGCACGCTCCAGGCGTCTCCTTTGTCGCGCGGCTTGGAACCCTACGCCGACGGCTGGCGGGCATCGGTTCCCAAGCCTGACACTCTGCCGCACTACCCCATGGTCACGCATCGCGGCGGTTTTCCCGACGGTAGCTGACCGTGTAACTCAGGCCATTAGTTGCCCGTCACGGCCAGGAAATTCTCGATCAGCCTCTTGCCCGCATCCGTCAGCACGCTTTCAGGATGAAACTGCACTCCCTCGACCGCAAACTTTCTGTGCCGCAGCCCCATGATCGTGCGAGTTCCGTCTTTCTCCGCAGTCCACGCGCTGACTTCTAATTCGGCAGGCAGATTCTTTTCTTCCACGATAAGCGAATGATAGCGCGTAGCAGTCATCGGCGAAGGCAAACCGTGGAAGATGGTCTTGTTGTCGTGTGTGACCGAGCTAGTTTTGCCGTGCATCAGGTGAGGAGCTCGCACCACGTTCCCGCCAAACGCCGCGCCAATCGCCTGATGCCCCAGGCAAACGCCCAGCACCGGCACCTTCCCGGCAAAGTGCCGAATCAGATCAATGCTGATACCCGCCTCTTGCGGCGTGCACGGACCAGGTGAGATCACAATGCGCTCAGGCGCCATCGTTTCTACATCAGCAATCGTCACTTGGTCGTTGCGGCGCACCTCAACCTTCGCGCCCAGTTCCCCAAGATATTGAACCAGGTTATAGGTAAAAGAATCGTAGTTGTCGAGAACGAAGACCACTGCAACCTTCCTGCTCGAAGTTTACACGCAGGCACCATTGAGTCAGCCCCAGAAATCGCCTGGGATGCTACGGTCGTGCCCCCGACCCGCCGGAAAGGGCCATCCCAATCCCCAAGGGTGGTATTGACGGGAGATGCCCTTCAACCTCATCCTTGAACATAGTTAATCGCCACTTCATTAGCTTGGAGAAACACATGGCAGAGGCCCAGCAGGAAAAAAGGGCTGCACGACGCTTCGCACTCCGGATACCGGTCGCCGTCGCCCGCGGCGAGAATCCAGAGTACGACGAATCCGCCGAAATCCGCGACGTGAGCGCGCGTGGCATTTGCCTTTACCTGGACGCACCCATTGCACAGGGCTCGCCCCTCGGCTTCACCCTCACGCTCCCACCGGAAATTACGCTAACCGAAAGTATCCGCGTGCAATGCAAAGGGCGCGTGGTGCGGGTAGAGAATAATGCCCTCGATGGCAAGATGGCTGTGGCCGCAGTCATCGAAGAGTACGAATTCCTGCCCCAGGGCTGAAGCGGTTCCTTATGCTCGCGAGTCGTCTCGAGCGGCCACGATCCTGCCACTTCTTTACCCTCTCGACAAGTGATAAGGTTCCTCTTGTAGCTCGATAAGGCCAACCGTTTTTCGTTCGCAAGGGATTCTTTGCCGCGATCAGGCATCCAATTTGTTGTCGTTGTGATGTTCGCAGCGATCGTGGTAACGAGCGCCCCGTCGCAAAATTCCGCCACGCAAAAGGCCGGTTCAACAAAACCCGAAGTTGCCATCGTCAACAGCGTGCGCATCGTACAGGAACGCGGAGTTCCAGCTCTCGAAATTGTGTCGACTCGCGCCGTCGTTCCCACGATTCGCGTGCTCGATTCCCCTCCGCGCCTGGTCGTCGATATTCCCAACGCGCGCTCAGGCTTGAACCGCAAGCGGGTTAACGTGCTCCAGGAAAATATTCTGACCATCCGGGCGGAACAGTACCAGATTGAACCTCCCATCATGAGGATCGTGCTCGACCTGCTAGTTCCCTACGGATACTCCTGGGATGCCGCGGGCAATCGCCTCATGGTGCGGCTCAAGCCCCCTGAAGATCCTAACGCAGCCAACAAGAAGCCGCCGCAGCCGTCGCAATCCATCTCGCTATCACCTGCGGCCGCAGTGGTGCCCGTCACCGGAGGAATCGGCGAAGTAGTATCAAGCGATAAGCATTTCGCGGCAGGATCTTCACTCACAGCAGCCAGCGATACCACGGTGTTGGCATTGTCGAGAGGCGGCGAGGTTCGCGTTTGCCCCGGAACAACAGTTTCAGTCACGCCTTCGAAAAGCTCGAAAGACCTGATGCTGGGCATGAGCACGGGCGCACTCGAGACTCATTACAAGCTCGATTCTGCCGCCGACACCATTCTCACTCCGGACTTCCGCATCCTGTTCGCGGGTCCCGGCGAGTTCGATTTTGCCGTCAGCACAGATTCGCACGGCAACACCTGCGTGCGAGGACTTCAAGGCAACAATTCTTCTGCGATCGTTGCCGAGCTGATGGGAAGCCGCGTCTATCAGGTCAAGCCGACGGAGCAGGCCGTATTTCATTTAGGAAGGATCGACAAGGTCGACACAGAGGTTCCGCTGGAGTGTGGCTGTCCGCCGCCAGTTCCCGTGATGCGAACCCAGACAACTCCAGCCGCGGCGATTCCGGACTCCAGCCCGCCCGCGAATCCGAACCTGGCCCAACTCTCCAACGGACCCGAAACCCGCGCCCTGCCTCCTTCGCAGCCGGGCGAAGTTCACGTCCAGGTCGACGCGCCATTCATTTTCGAAGGCAAGAAACATTCGACGCCGGCGCCGGTAGACGAGGCTCCGGCGCTGCCGGTCATAACCGCGGAAGCGAAGCCAGTGCAACTAGATCCGCAAGTGCAACCGCCGCCCGCCCCAGCCCCCGCCAAGCAGCCCGAGCCCGAGCACCACCGCGTCCTGCACCGCATCGGAAGGTTCTTCACCGCAATCTTCCACTAAGAGCGGATCTCTTAGCAGTCGTGAGCTGGACACCTCTCATACCGCGCCAAGCGCTGTCATCCCGAGCGAAGCGAGGGATCTTGGTTCTTGCCTGCACCGTCGATGTCGCTCCTGCCGGCAAACACCAAGATCCCTCGCTTCGCTCGGGATGACAAATCGTAAAGCGTGTGACTTACCCGCGATTGATAGCCCGCCGCAGAGGCTCCACTTTCTCGCGAAGATCGTCCGCCATCTCGGCGCCGCGCTCGGCCACATCGCGCACGCGTTCCTTCACGTCGCGGACTCGGTCTTTGGCTTCTTCCGTCCAATCCTGCACCGTGTCTTTGGCGTCTTCATAGCCGCGTTTCAGGTCGCGGCGGAATTGCTTGCCCGTCTTCGGAGCCAACGCCAGCGCCGTCAAAGCTCCAGCCCCAAGCCCAATCAGAAAGAAAGTAACTGCGGTCCCAAGGTTGCTTCCTTCGGAAGATTCATAACGTCCAAAGCTCATGATTGTTGCCTCATTTCTACGTAGAAAAAAATGCCGGGCAAGCTCCGCTCCGGCGGCGATCTCTCGCCACTCTGCAATTCTAGTCCTCCGCAAGGGTGGTGGCGAATGAACCTCGGGACGACGAATGTGGTCCCGTTACGATGAGTGTAGCTTTGGGAAGGTTTCCTTTCTCTTGACCTGAGTGTAAAATAAGTTTTCGGACCTTTGTGCGGCGGAAAATGTGGCCTGCCCGCCCTTCGGCGCGCTTCGCCGGCTCAGCAAACCGCATTTATTTTTTAGGAGATTGTTTCCCGCGATGTCGATCCCTGCCACCCAAATGCGTCCCGGCATGATCATCAAGCACAACAATGATCTGCACTCTGTTTTCAGCGTCGAGCACCGCACGCCCGGCAACCTGCGCGCCTTCATCCAGGCCAAGCTGCGCAACCTGCGCACCGGAGCCATGTTCGAGCACCGCTTCCGCTCGCCCGACCCCATCGAAAAGGTCAACGTCGACGAAGTCGACATGCAGTTCCTCTACGCCGACGGCGACAACTACTACTTCATGGATACGGCCAATTACGAACAGACGCATCTCACCAAGGACGTTCTAGGCGGCGCCGTCGATTACTTGATCGAGAATCTGGAAATCAAAGTCGAATTCTTCGACGGCAAGGCCGTAGGCATCGAATTGCCGCAGACCGTAATCCTAACCGTGGTCGAAACCGAACCCGGCTTGAAAAGCGCAACCGCCTCCAGCGTAACCAAAGCCGCCAGAACCGAAACCGGCCTGGTAGTCCACGTACCGCCCTTCATCAACGAAGGCGAGAAGATCAAAGTAGACACCGCCGAAGGCGTCTACCTCTCGCGCGCATAACATTCAATTTGTCATCGCGTGAGTTAAATTTGTCATCCTGAGCGTAGACATTAATTTTGTCATCCTGAGCGTAGTGAGTACCTCGCAAAGCGAGGCACTCACGGAGTCGAAGGATCCCTGCAACGCTGCGCGACCACCGGGGCCCCAAGGCATTCTCCCTGGGCTCTTTGCTCGGGAAGGGCACGAGTTCCACTCGTGCCGTAAGGCAGTCGAAACGGATGCGGCTTTCAGCCGCTGAGGTTCGCTCTTTTCTGTAACAGCTGGGCAGCCCCCTTCCCTAATCGACTTGTACAATTGTACAGCTTTGATATAATGGTGGTCGTGGAAATGGTGATCGACACATCGGCAATTCTCGCTGTCATCGCCGAGCAGCCGGAAAAGGCCGCCCTGGTCAGGCTGACACGCGGGGCGATCCTGGTAGCTCCGGCCTCGGTCCACTGGGAAATTGGGAACGCGATGTCGGCTATGTTCAAACGACGAGCAATCGGCATCAAGGATGCACTCCGGTTGTTGGAGGCCTACGCCGCGATTCCGATTCGAATAGCCGAGGTAGGGCTGAAGCAGGCAGTGGAATTGTCGGCGAAATTGAATATATATGCCTACGATGCGTACATTCTGGCCTGTGCCATCAACGAAAGAGCTCCCCTCCTGACGCTGGACGGTGGGTTGAAAGAGCAGGCGCGCGAATTGAAACTGGATGTGCTGGAGGCCAAAAGCCGATGAAGTCCTACAGTTATTCTGAGGCGCGAGGAAATTTTGCGACCGTGCTCGACGAAGCCGAGCGCGACGGGGCGGTGGAAATTCGCCGCCGCGATGGCACCGTGTTCCGCATCCTGCCTCTGCGAACTTCCGCCGCGTCACCGCTCGATGTGAAAGGTGTAAAGGTGAAAGTGTCGGCTGGCGATCTAGTGGCCATCGTGCGCGAAGGCCGCCAGCGCGGATAGATCGCGGCCACCTCCACGCTCCCTAACTTTTCCACAGCCCCCTTGTGACATCTGACCTTGCGCCGGAAATTGAATAACGTCATGATGGTCGAGGCCATGACGGTTGGGTCAGCTCACATCGTCGCGCAACCAAAGTAGTCGTTTGTCCGCTTTTTGTCGCCTAAGTTCTTTGACATCAAGATTTTGCCCGTAAC
Organism: Candidatus Sulfotelmatobacter sp.; assembly: GCA_050011375.1. Classification (GTDB taxonomy): domain Bacteria; phylum Acidobacteriota; class Terriglobia; order Terriglobales; family Acidobacteriaceae; genus Sulfotelmatobacter. Next base: position 4,909 of record JBEKJF010000029.1, on the reverse strand, counting down.
TTGTTGCAGCCCATAGATAAAAACGCATTTTGCCGCTAACTCCATGATTCCAATATACCGAGGGGGAGGGGGGTACCCTGAACGGGCGTACAGACCGGGCACACCCCTGACAAAACGAACTGAGAGGATTCTGACACTAGGAAGGATTTATTTTCAGTCATCGGCCTCTGGGTTCCGCCGTTGTACGAAACTCGCCGTGCTGCTATTTTGATAAAGCTCCATGACAGCAGACGTGCAAGCCCGGCGCTTCGTGGTTCGCGGACGCGTGCAAGGCGTCGGTTTCCGCTGGTTCGTCGAGCGCGAGGCGCACATTCTCGGCATCGCCGGCTGGGTTCGTAACAACGCCAACGGCAGCGTCGAGATAATGGCGCAGGGTACACGCGATCAGCTCTCCGGATTGCGCTCGCGCCTGCGCGAAGGGCCACGCGCCGCCCGAGTCGATGCCGTCGACGAAGCAGAAGCTCAACCCGCAGCCAGTATCAGTTCATTTCGCATCGAAGGAGCATGGTGAGGCAGGTTTCAACGTCTCAAGGTTTCAAGGTTGCAAAGTGTCAAGGCAAAATCCTCCGCATTTGTCTTTGAAACTTTGAAACGCTGAAACTTTGAAACCTCGAAATAAAGGAGCGTGGTAGATTTGTCTTCCAACTCACGGATGAATTCCGACCAGCTTAAGCAGTTGATCCGCGAAGTGCCAGACTTTCCCAGGAAGGGCATTCTCTTCTACGACATCACCACTCTGCTGAAAGATAAAGTCGGCTTCGCCACGCTCGTCGACCGGCTCTCCGAACACTATGTCGATCAGAAGATCGACCTCGTCCTCGGCATGGAAGCGCGCGGGTTTATCTTCGCTCCAGCGTTGGCCTATCGCTTGAACGCTGGATTCGTTCCCGTCCGCAAAGTTGGCAAACTGCCCGCTGAAACCGTGAAGTTCGATTACGCGCTCGAGTACGGCACCAACTCGCTCGAGATGCACAAAGACGCAATTCAGAAAGGCCAGAAAGTTCTGATCGTGGACGATCTGCTCGCCACAGGAGGAACAGCCGAAGCGACAGCGAAGCTAGCAACTCTACTAGGCGCAGAGATTGCGGGACTCGGCTTTGTCGTGGAATTGGATTTTCTGAACGGCCGGGAGAAGTTGAAAGGTTACAACGTGATGTCGCTGCTGCACTATGACAAATAGCCAAAGCAGATCTTAATGAGAATAACTTGCGCTCAGCCAAGCCGGCTAAGCTCTTACTTCCAGAAACGAACAACCATCATTCCGATGCCAAGCCAAACGCCGCCGCTCACAACCGTTGCTAGTGTCATGCCCATTACCGCGTTCCAGTTGATCTTTGGCAGTTCAAGGCCTGGCCGAACCGTGGGATCGTAAGAAAGCCACTCAGCTAGCGCTTCGTGCGTGCCGAATTGGGGGGAGAGCTGCAATCTGTTCATCATCAGCACCTCAGAATCCATCCGTGCAAACGGCTTGCCATCTTCCGCGTCCTTGCAACCGTCTGATAATAAGATGTCTCTAACGGCCTAAGAGGTTGACGCGATTTTGGCCGCGTCAAAATCTCCTAGAACTGGGCATTTTGGACTGATTCTCCTACTTTAGCACGGCCCCGAAATTTCCTGGACTGCCCGCCCTGTCCCGCTCACACATCCGCCATGTAAAGAGTGTCCGCCCGTTGTCAGACTTCTTCCAGTAACAACTTCGAGTCCTTGGCCAGATAACCTTTGCGCCGGAACCAATCTTCCATGGCGGCGCAGAGTTGCTCGAGTGGGACATTGGTGCCGATTTCCATGCTTCCGTCTGCGACCGGCATTGTATCGTCAAACACGCTGGCATTCGTGAAGTTGCGCATGGAGAAACTGTCCAGCCATTTCAGGGGACAAGGAATCTTCCGCTCGTGATCTTCGTACTCAACGCGAATCTTGCGGGCGAACATGTCTTTGGGCCAAAGGTCAAAGGTCCTAGGTCTTAGACCTAACACCCGCAGTCTAAGCCGGGATCTGCGACTGCATCGCCGCAACTGCCGCGTCGAGGTGAGCCAGCGTTTCCTCGGAGGTGAGCGAGAACATCTCGCGGCCCAATCCCTCGCCGGTTTCGAGAGCGTCCTTGAGATAATGACCAGCGATTTCGATGGCGAGAGAGTCAGTGATGGACTTGCCGGTGCGCTTCGTGTACTCCACCCACGCCGGATGCGGAAGGGCTACCGCGACGGTTCTTCCATCCACCAGAAACTTCACGTCGACGGCGTCGGCGTGCCGCGTGGCAATGGCGACAATCAGCGCTTGATAGATGCAGTGAACCGGCTTCTTGGTCCAGCGGTCGTGAGCTGTGAAATCGTCAAACATGGCTAAGAAAACTATAGCGGAGGGAAGCGGCGCGGGCAAATGGCAACAATCGATGAGATTAGTCTCATTGGTTTGGAAGGCCAGACGCGAGCAGAGCATCTTTCCATTCTCCCCTCAAGCCAAGTTCAGCGATCCATTTTTCTAAATAAGAATGGTCCAACCGCTCGAAGCGAACTCTCAATATTGCCGCGACGTCCTCAAGTTGCCTTTGCGATTTCGACAGCTTCGACCATTCGAGTTTCGCAATGATCACGTCTTCAGCACTGGCCACGAAAAGCGAGGTCCCTTCTATGTCTAATAGCCGGCGACGGCCAAATTCTTCCTCGCTGAACGCTCGAGATTTACGGATGATGAAATCGATTTTCCAACCCGTGGCTGAATCAATCACGTTGAATAGCGACCGCCGCTCGTGCGCCTCCAAAGCGGCGTCCAGGTCGGCGTAGTATTGATCGCTGGGCAGGGCTTGGATCAATGTCCGCAGCTGCGAAGCCGTGGCGGCGATTACGAAGTCAATGTCCTGGGTTGAACGTGGAACACCGTAGACGGCGCTGGCGAAAGACCCTGAAAGCATATAAGGAATCCCGGCAGAATCGAGCGCGGACCTGATCCTAGCGAAAACGTCCGAGACGCTCATCGCAGTTTTTCGGGCAACGGTTGCGGAAGGAATGCGAGCCTGAGCAGTTCCCGCGCGACCTGACCATCCGTCCAATGGGGATGTTCCTGGCGTATCCCCGCCTTCGCCAGGGAACGAGCGAACATGCTCATCTCCAACGCCAAAAGAAGGCGCTGTTCTTCAGTCATAGCCCGATGGATCTGGAGCTGGATCGCTTGCGCGGATGGGCTTGTGTCGGATATGGGCACCGCCAGATGTTACCACGTGGAGGCGCAGCGCCTGCTCCCACGGCATCCAAAGTCCTACCCTCTGGCAATTGCCAGTTCTCACGCCAGGGCTTCAAATGCGGCAATGATTATGTCTTCGGTTACAAGTTCCGGAGTTTGAAAATAGGTGAAGAGCAAGCCGGTGATCAGGGCGTCCAGCACACGGACAAATTTTTCCGCCGGCATGGGTAGTTGTTTCGCCGGTACGAACTTGAGTAGTCCTCGCGCCATCCGCCGATAGATAGCCGCGTTCTGCATTGTCAGACGGGCCCGCATGGCCTCGTGCGTAAGAGTGTAGAGTTGAAACGCGGTCGCGGCGGCAGCCTGACCTCGACGCGCCAGCGCCTCCTTCGCGACCGTTTTCCCCAGGATACGCATTTGCTGCTTGAGAGTGGCGCCGGGCACGAATGGGGGAATGATCGGCCTCCAGCGAGTTTCAATCAGAACCAGGAAGAGTTCCTCTTTGTTCTTGAAGTTGCCATAGACTGCGCCTCGGGTCATTCCGGCGCGCGCGGCAATCTCTTCCAGCGATGCCCGGTCGAAGCCCTTTTCGCCGATAACGGCCGCGGTCGCTGCAATGAGTTTCGCTCTTGTGCGGGCGCGCTTGCCCCCTCGCTCATGATGAAGTACAGCTGTATTCGTTGGTTTAGGCATTGAGCGTTCTCAATAATATGCAGAGTTGTATTTTATACAGTAATGTATTATTATAAATCCCGTTATGCCCCTTTGGCAATGGAGCCTCGCCCTCGCGCTTCTGTGCGGCGTCTTCCTGCTCGTAGCGGGAAATGTCTACCAAAGAATCGGCGAGCGAAAAGACAGGCAGCGCAATCCTTTGCCCGGTCGAATGGTTTCCGTCGGAGACCACAAGCTGCACCTGCTTTGCAAGGGAAACGACGCACCGACCGTAGTGATCGAACAAGGGGCAGGAGAGCCCTCATGGCTCTGGTGGCCGGTGCAGGACCAAGTCGCAAAGTTCGCCAGCGTTTGCACCTACGATCGTGCGGGTTACGGCTGGAGCCAATCCGTTCCAGCAGGACGGACAATCGCGCAACGCGCAGAAGAACTCCATGCGCTCCTATGCAACGCCGGTATGCCAGGACCTTACATTCTAGTGGCGCACTCCTACGGCGGCCTGATCGTGCGATACTTTGCGCGCAAATATTCCGATCAGACTGCAGGACTCGTATTCGTCGATACGCCCGACGAGACCACCATCTTCCAGCGAGATGTTCTCCGTTTCTATGCCCGGGTTCGATTGGCGACTAAAGCTGTGGAGTTCGCGACGCGTTTCGGGCTGGTGCGTTTGTTGGTAACCTGCTTTCCGTCCATGCGTGCTGGCTTTCCGTTTTTGCGCGCTGAAGAATACGCCGCCGCCGCCGACGATCTGGCCTCGTTAGAGCGCGAGGAACTCTCAATGAGGAACTCGGGGCTTGCAGGTAGCCTGGGAGCGCGCCCGCTGGTGGTGCTCACCCACGGCCAGCCTTTTCCGGGACCCTTTTCCATTCTCGAAAAGGGATGGAGCGACGGGCAAACGCGTCTGGCCGCGTTATCCACAAATAGCTTATTGATTGTGGCGAAGAATAGTAATCACATGATTGAACTGGATGAGCCTGAACTTGTCGTGGAAGCAATCCGCCGTGTTCACGCCGCGGTCCGCGGTCACGGCCGGATTGCGGATGATGGGAACGGG
>JBEKJF010000028.1:0-29302 GCA_050011375.1 Candidatus Sulfotelmatobacter sp. | reverse complement strand
GCAGAGCAGCAAGCTATTTATCAATCCGCTTATGAGTTTCCTTTGGGCATTCGATCTCGTCGCCGTGGCGCGGCGAAACCTCTACCTCGACCGCCTGAAGAACACAGAGACCATCCGGCAGGTCCAACTCGCGATTGAGCGTTTCCGTGAAACGGTGAACTGCCGCGTGTGGGAAGCGATACCACACTGAATTCAGTTTGCTGAGACGAAGTTGCTCTCACGGGCGCTCGTATTTTCGGGGAAGCTCTATCGTATTTAGCTCGCGGGATACTGCCTAAGACCCAGCTCCTAAAAGCCTGTTCGACACGCGTAACGCTCCAATTTTCGGGCAAAAATTTTCGTATAAGCAAGGGCGTTTGACAATCGGCTCCCGCACGCGATACCCTCGCGGCGCAAAATTTTCTCGATGGAGATATCCCTCATGATGCGAAGGCCCTTTTCTCTGGTTTCAGCGATCGTGCTCCTGCTGGGCGTCAGCGGTGGAACCCTTTTTCTCAACGCGAAGGCAAAATCCCCCGGCAATGATGAAGCCGCGATTAAGGCCCTGTATAGCGATTTCAACAATGCCTTCGGTAAGAAGGATGTCAACGCCATTATGGCCTCCTATGCGCCGGACGTTTTCGCCTTTGATGTGATCCCGCCGCGCGAATATCCCAACTGGGACGCTTACAAGAAGGACTGGGAAGGTCTCTTTGCGGCATTTCCCGGCCCGGTCACCACCAACATTTCCGAGCTGAAAATCACGGTCGTCGGATCGATCGCCTATTCGCGCAGCATTGACGATGCCACGTTCACCGCCAAGGACGGTTCCAAAATTCACATGATCGTGCGCGTTACCGATGTGCTTCGCAAGTCGAATGGGGAGTGGCTCATTGTGCAAGAGCACGTCTCCGTCCCGGTGGACCCGACGACAGGCAAAGCCGACCTGCTCTCTGCACCCTAAACGCAGTCAGGGGCTGGGTCTCTAGGATTTTTCCTAAGGCCTAGGACCCAAGCCCTCAGTTCGTAGAGATAGTAAAGTTAACCGTGATCTTCGCCTGGGTCTCCACTGCTTCACTGCCTTCAAAATGCGGTTTGAAGTGCCATTGCCGCACGGCGTCCTGCGCTGCGCTCGCGAGAATATGTGGTCCGCTCACCACTCGCAAATTTTGAATGACTCCATCTTTGCCGATCAGCGCTTGCATAATCACCGACCCCTGCACTTTCATCTGCCGCGCCAGCATCGGATAATTCGGCCTCACGGGACTGCTCACAACTTCGGAAGCATTAGCGGACATCTGCACATGCTCGGCGGCCTCGTGGGTAACTTTCGCCGCCGTCTCTCTATCCGCGGTGACGGCGGGTTCGGTGACGGCAGGTCCAGCGACGGCAGGGGTAGCCACGGCAGGTTCAGTCACGGATTGCGACGGCGCGCCCGGCTGCAAATCTACTCGCACGGAACTGCTGCCAGGCCGTATGGTGCGGCGCTTATCGCCGGCGACAACTTCAACTTCCAACGGCGGCAACACGCTGCGCGTGGTGACCACCGGCGGTGGAGGTGGCGAGGGCACATCGGGGGTCTTCGGCGCAGCGGCGGCGGCGTGGTTTTTACTCTTTGCTGCGACGGCATGCTTCGCGTTTGTTGAGGGAACTTGTACCGGAGCGATTTTATTTGCCGGTGAACTTTCCACCGGCTGATCGGATTCCGCTTCCTGCGCATCTTCCTGCGAAGCCGGAAACCAGAAGTCGCTGTTGCGCCAAAGCACAATGCCCAACGCCAGCAGCAGCAGGCACAGAGACCCGGCCATCAACTTCCATTGCTTGAGATCCTGTGGCGCACGCCTTCGCCGCTCTGCAAGAACAGTGCGATCTACTTTCGGTACGATGGTGTTCGAATCTGACATGCCAGAAAATAGGGCTCCTGGGGGAGGGTTGCTCTCGCCCTAGTATCCCTCGAAAATGCAACAAGTGCCAGCAAAACATGCCCCGACGTGCCTAGCTAAAAGGGTTATGATTCCCAAACGGGGCAGGGACGAAACTTCGGGCAGTCTCGCGCATCCCATGGATGCAACGTCAGCGAAGTCCCTGAGCGAAAAGGTCGGTTCATGAAGAACAACGATTCCAAACTAAACGTCCGCCAGATCGATGAAAAGAAATTCCGGCAAAACAGCCGCCGCGAATTGCTCAAGCTGTCGCCTGTGCTCGCGCTGGGCGCATTCGCCATCCCCAGCCTGCAGGAAGGTCTGCTGAAAAAAGGCCTGGGCTTCAGCGACTGGGCTTCGGCTCGCCTTTTCCGATCCCGCCATCTGGCGCCGACATTTGAGAATTCCGATCTCACTCCGCCTGCAAAGTTCCCCATCAACGGCTATGACGTGGACGATCCCGGAGTGATCTTCGAAAATTGGACGCTCACCGTAAGCGGCGAGGTGAAGAAGCCCGGCGAATACAAACTGGCGCAAGTTCAAGCCCTGCCGCGCTATCGCCAGAACACGCGCCACATCTGCGTCGAAGGCTGGGACGTGATCGGCCGTTTCGGCGGCGCGCGCCTGTCTGACTTCTTGACGATGATCGGCGCCGACCCCACGGCGCGCTACATCACCGTGAACTGCGCCGACGACTATTACGAATCGCTCGACATGGCGACGGCACTGCATCCGCAGACTTTGCTTTGCTACGAAATGTACGAGCAGCCGCTAAGCCGCCAGCACGGCGCTCCGCTGCGCCTCCAGATTCCGACCAAGATCGGCTACAAGCAGGCGAAATACTTAACAGATTTGAAAGTCACGCACGTGCTCGATCGAGTCGGCTACTGGGAAGACCAGGGCTACTCGTGGTTCTACGGGTTGTAGTTGTAGCGGCGTCCGCAACAGAGTAGCGCCGCCGTCCCGCCGGCTTTCGGCAGTGGCGGCGGGATGCCGCCACTACAGCCGCCGGGACGGCGGCGCTACGCGTGAGAGCCGTGACTGCGTCAGCTAAAGGTTTCGTATCAGGGCACGGCTCAGCCGTGCCGATCCAAGATAGAGAAAGAAAGCGGCTTTAGCCGCTGCGCGTTGGAGGCTCAAGCATGAGCGCTGTAATCGAAATCATTCAACCAAAGCCAAAGACCGCCGAAGGCGAAGAAGCCCCGCCGGTAATCCTAGCTCGCGCCGTCTACGAGCATCCGTTCATCGTGCGCCTCTGCCACTGGATCAACGCCGTCGCGCTCTTTGTGCTGGTCGGTAGCGGACTGCAGATCTTCCGCGCCTTCCCCAGCTTCGGCGCAAAAATCCCGCAGAAAGATTTGCTGCATTGGCCAAAGGCCTTCGCCATCGGCGGCTGGCTCGGCGGAGCGTTGCAGTGGCACCTCACCTTCATGTGGATCTACATCGCAACCGGCGTCCTCTATCTCGGCTACCAAGTCTTCAGCGGCAACTATCGCCAGGTCCTGTTCACGCATCGCGACATCCCAGGCGTGTGGCCGATGGTGAAGCATTATTTTTTCTTCGGACCGAAACCGCCCGTGCGCGAAGCCTACAACCCACTGCAGAAGCAGGCCTACACGACAGCGATCATTCTCGGAATTCTTTCCGTGCTCACCGGCCTCGCCGTGTGGAAGCCGGTCCAGTTCTCCTCGCTTGCCTGGATGATGGGCGGCTTTCACTACGCGCGCATCTGGCACTTCGCAATCATGTGGGCAATCTTGTTCTTCATCCTGGGGCATCTCGTGATGGTGATCCTGCACGGCTGGAACAATTTCATGTCGATGCTGACGGGATGGAAGAAAGATCCGGAGTACTGACAGAAGGTCTTATGGTCTTAGGTGATAGGTGTTAGGAAAACCTCTCGCCTGAAGCCCGAAGCCCGAAGCCCGAACCCAGATGTCCGAACCAAGCATGACGTTGAACAATCCGACGCACGATGCCACACGCGAGCAGGATCTCATCCTGCAGGTACAGCGCGGCCAGTCTGAATTGTTCTACGAACTTGTGCGGCCCTATGAACGCCGCGTCTACGCTGCCGCGCTCGCCATTCTGCGCAATGAACAAGATGCCGAGGATGCGGCGCAGGAGGCGATGCTGAAGGCGTTTGCGAACATCCGGCAATTCCGCGCCGAGGCTCGCTTCAGCACGTGGCTGATCCAGATCACGGTGAATCAAGCTCTGATGCGCCGGCGAAGGGAGCGAACTGTGCCCATGGAAGGACTCGACAACCGCCGCGACGCTAGCGACAACGAAAGCGAATACGCTCCCCGGGATTTTGCCGACTGGCGCGAGATTCCGTCGGAAGCGCTGGAGCGCAAGGAGGTGCGGCAGCGGCTGGCCGAGGCGCTGGCCACGCTCGATCGAAAGTATCGCGAAGTCTTTGTGCTGCGCGACATGGAACACCTGAATATTCAGGAGACGGCCGAGGCACTGGGCATCACGGTGGCCTCGGTGAAGACGCGGCTGTTGCGCGCGCGGCTCATGCTGCGCGATCTGCTGGCCGCCGGATGGGAACAAGGCTGGTTCAGCCGCCTTCCATTCGAGAAGGGAAACAAGCCATGGTAGAGAACACGTTTCGTTGCGAACAAGTTTGGCGCGAGGTTTCGAATTACATCGATGGCGAAGTGGATGCGGCACTGCGCTCTTCGATGGACGAGCACTTCCGCACGTGCAAGTGTTGCGCTGCGGTGCTGGCGGGAACGCGCAATGTGGTGCAGCTTTATGGCGATGAGCGCATGCTCGAGGTTCCCGCGGGTTTCAGCCGCCGGCTGGAAAAGCGATTGGAAAATCGGCTCACGCACGATGCTGCGGTGAAGGGAAGCCGGTGGTCGAGTTGGTCGGCGTGGCTGGTGCCGGTGGCGGCAATGGCTTTGATTGCCGGCGGTCTGCTACTGACGAACAGCCTGACTCACTGGCATTTCGTCCGATCGCAACATGCCGAGCCTGCCTATAAAATTCCTCCTGACCTGGTGGTCGTGGTTTCCGACGGGGCAAAACTGTTTCATGTGCCGGGATGTCCTTTCATTCACGACAAAGCTTCGGAGCGGACGATGACGGCGAAAGAAGCGATGCAGGAAGGCTACGTGCCATGCACGCGATGCCTGCGGCAGTATCTGAGGACGGGGTTGACTCGGCATTCTGCGACGGAGGTTGCTGAGAGCGGGAACGCTGAGGAGGAAGAGCGGGAAGAAACTCTCAGCGTAGGTGTACATTGAAGGCGGGCGCGGGCTTTTTGTAGCGCCGGCGTCCCGCCGGCTTTTGTGGCAGCTACTGGCTGCGGAGGCGAGACGCCTCCGCGACAGCCGCCGGGACGGCGGCGCTACTTTTCCTTTCCGCGGTGCGATTCGCTCGTAAGTTATTGATTCCCGGCGAGACGGTTCGCTGTTCTCCCGGGGTATTTCTCAAAGATATAGAAAATCCGCCCCTAAGTCGTTGACTCTAAAAGGCCAATTTCCACCCGGGAGGTAAATCGATTTACCTCGCTCGCCTTGCGATAGTTTCCAACGGGAGGAACTCAGCCATGGATTATGCTCCCGAACGCGTTCTACGGGTCTGCAAATTGAATTGCGGGGCATGTGGCGCGAGGGCCGGAAGGCGAAAGCCGGTCGCCTGCTCTCGCTTCCGAACAACCCGCTCGGCCAATTGCTGGCGGCTAATGAAAAACGCGGCAGATGAAAAGTACAGAGAGGCATGATCAAGACATTGTCATCCCGATTCACTTCTCCTCCCGATTAACTTGTCATCCCGAAGCGAAGCGAGGGACCTTGGTTCTTGCCGTCGCAATTGCGGCTTCAGGCAAACACCAAGGTCCCTCGCTTCGCTCGGGAAGACACTCTCTTTCAACGAACGACTCTCCAGCTTAGTTCGGCTTCATCTGGTCGTTCTTCATGCTGTCGTCTTTCTTCATGGAGTCATCTTTCTTCATGGAGTCGTCTTTCTTCATGGTGTCATCCTTCTTCATCGAATCATCTTTCTTCATCGAGTCATCTTTCTTCATCGAGTCATCTTTCTTCATCGTATCGGTCTTTGTCGTCTTTGCGGCCTTTGCTGTCTTGGGCTTCTTGGTGGTCTTGCTGTCGTCCTTCTTCATCGAGTCATCTTTTTTCATTGTGTCTTGCTTGGTGCTGTCTTGCTTCATTGCATCCTGGGCGAAGGCTGCCATTGGGGCGGCCATCAAACATGCGAGCATCAAACTGCCGACAAACTTCTTCATAGTTTTCTCCTTGGGTGAGTTGAGTTGGGTCGTCCAGCAGGGCTGGCCCTGCGGACTCTGATCAGATTCGCCGATCGCAGGGAAGTTACAACAGAGGCGCGGATAAAATCAACCACGGATTCCCAGGTGCAAAGGCGTCATCCAGACATACGCACGGTGCTCGCGCGAGGAAGACCCTTCGCTTACGCACGTTGTCCGGTTGAGGGAGATCCTTCGCTCCGCCTGAAAAGCGGCTGCGCTCAGGATGACGCCGACGCCGGGGGTCACTGTCTCAGAGGGCTAGTTGGCTGCGCGAGATCTTTAAGCCGCTTAGATTGCCTAACGCGGTTACGGCAATCGATTCGGTTTTGAAGAATTCATGGGCCATGCTTTGGAGATCGTCGGCGGTTACGGCTTCGATCTTCTGCACCAACTCGTCCAAATCCTGAAATTTATCGAAGTACATTTCCTGGCGGGCCAGGTTTGACATGCGGGCTGTGCTCGATTCCAGTGACAGCATCAAGCTGCCTTTCAGCTGATCTTTCGAGCGACGCAGTTCTTCTTCGGGCACGGGTTGATTTTTCAGATTGCGGAATTCGCTGACCACCGACTGCACTACCTTCGCCGCCGATGCGAGGGACGTTCCGGCGTAGACGGCCATGCACCCGGTATCGCGGTAGGGGTTGAGGTCGCTGTAGATATCCGCCGAGCAGGGTGTTGAGGATGTAGCCGGCGTAGCGCTTCTCGTGCGCGATCGGATACGCGGGCACTCCTATGCAAAGCTGCACTTGCTCCAGCGCCTTTTTGTTTCTTAATACGATGCGGGGATCGATCTTGGGCGCGGGCGAGTGGAAGCCGTTCTTCGCTGGCTTTAAGTGTTCGAAGTGCTTCACCACGAGATCGACGAACTGATCGTGGTCGAGATGTCCGGCGGCGGCTACGATGATGTTGCCGGGGGCGAAGCGATGAGTGTAGGTATCGAGCACGGTCTGGCGCTCGAATTTCTTTACCGTCTCTTTCGTTCCCAGGATCGGCTTGCCCAGCGGATGGTCTTTCCAAAAGCTCTGGGTGAAGATTTCGTGGACGAGGTAATCGGGATTGTCTTCGTCCATCTTGATCTCTTCGAGAATCACGCCGCGTTCGCGGGCAATGTCTTCGTCGGTGAAGTTGGGATACAGTACGAGGTCGGTGAGAATTTCGAGCGCCAGCGGCATGTGTTCGTCAAGCACCTTGACGTTGAAGCAAATGCATTCTTTCGAGGTGAAGGCGTCCATGTTGCCGCCGATGGAGTCGACTTGGCGGGCAATCTCCTCGGCAGTGCGGTGCTTGGTGCCTTTGAAGACCATGTGCTCGATGAAGTGCGAGATGCCGTTCGATTGCGGCGTCTCGTCGCGCGAACCGGTCTCGAGCCAAATGCCAATGGAGGCTGAGCGGATGTGCTCCATCTGCTCGGTGATGACGGTGAGGCCGTGAGGCAACACCTGGCGGCGAATATTGCGAACTTCTTTGACCATGACTTTAGCTGGGGCGGAACTCACTAGAAGGTACGGTACTATTCTTACACATTTGAGGGGCAGGATGCGTTTGCGAAAATAAGACCGTTAGTGGTTTAGAATCAATTCTTTGCGGAAATCTGTGCTACCCTAGCGGTCGTAATGAGTTAGGAGAGGACCCAGTGAACAGCTCAGCGCGGCATCAGCGGATTCTTGGAATTCGAAGGCACGCGGCTGCCGGCTTGCGGTCATTAACGGTTCTACTTGGGCTGGCGATCATTACCACGACGGCGCAAGCTCAGGCCTTCGCCTCGTTCATGTCTCCGCGCGGGGAAGCAACCTTTTTGGATCGGCATCCAGCCAAGCCGACGAAGCAATTCCCGTTGGGAAGTGCGTCCCATAGCGCGGTCTTTGACGGGTCCAATATCTGGATGGTTGACAGGGCAGGTCAGAATGTGACCAAGCTGCGCGCGAGCGATGGCAAAACGCTTGGGACCTTTGCTGTGGGACACGACCCCTGGGGCATAGCATTTGACGGAACCAACATCTGGGTGGCGCAGAACGCTTATGCCGAAGTTGTCAAGCTGCGGGCGAGCGATGGGGCCGTGCTTGGGACGTTCCATGATGTGAACACCCAACCCCGCGCCATAGCTTTTGATGGAGCCAACATCTGGTTAGCCGGCACTGGGGGCCACGTCACCAAGCTGCGGGCGAGCGATGGGAGCGTGCTGGGAACCTTCGCAGCAGGCGACCTTCCATGGGGACTTGCATCTGACGGGACCAACATCTGGGTAGCCAATAGATCGGGCAACAGCGTGACCAAGTTGCAAGTGAGCGATGGGACCACGCTTGGGACGTTCGCCGCGGGAAAGGGCCCTAGTGGCGTAGCGTTTGACGGGGCCAACATCTGGGTATCCAACGCTTTTAGCAACAACGTAACCAAGCTGCGGGCAAGCGATGGGGCCGTGCTTGGGACCTTCGCGGTAGGAGAGGAACCAGAGGGCCTGATCTTCGACGGGACCAATATCTGGGTGGCCAACAGCAAGAGCGGTACTGTTACCGAACTGCGCCCGAGCGACGGCGGGATACTCGGAACATTCGATGCGGGGAACACGCCCGATAGCTTGGCATTTGATGGGGCCAATCTCTGGGTTGGCGACGGCAAATCGATGTCCAAAGTGCGGCGAAGCGACGGGAAGATGCTGGGAGCTTTCAGGATCAGTACGCCTGGTGATATGGCGTTTGACGGGGCCAATCTCTGGGTGGCGAACTACTCGGACAACAGTCTCGTTAAAGTGCGCTCCAGCGATGGAGAGGTGCTTGGGAGTTTTAGCGTGGGAGGTCCTCCTGCTGGCGTGGTGTTCGACGGGAGCTGTATCTGGACAGCAGACCGCGCGAGCGGCAAGGTGACCAAATGGCGGACAAGAGACGGCAAGGTGCTGGGAACGTTTAGCGCGGGAACAAAACCCTCCAGTATAGAGTTTGATGGGACGAACGTCTGGGTAGTGAGCGATGGCAGTCACAACCTAACCAAGTTTCGTCCGAGCGATGGGGTAGTACTCGGGACAGTCGACACAGGAAAGCAGCCGGCTAGTGTGGCCTTCGATGGGGCCAACAACATCTGGGTAGCGCCAGACTACGGGAATACCGTGATCAAGCTGCGCGCGAACGATGGGGCCGTGCTTGGGACCTTCCGCGTAGGAGACGGCACTCATCACGTCGTGTTTGATGGAGCCAATATCTGGGTGACCAGTAGCGGCGGGTACCAGCAGATCGGTAGTGGGAAGTATGCATTTTGGGATGTTGATGGCTTCGGTTTAACCGAACTCCAGGCGAGCGATGGGAAGTTGCTTTTGTGGTACCGCAACGTCGTGCCTAGCGACCTGGTTTTCGATGGAAGCAATATTTGGGTAACTCAGTACAATTCTGGCACTGTGATCAAACTGCGGGCCAGCGATGGCAAGGAACTCGGAAGCTTTGCTGTGGGGCCGAGGCCTGGCGCCGTGCTCTTTGACGGGACCAATATCTGGGTGGCGAACCGCGACAGCGGCAGTGTGACCAAACTGCGAGCGAGCGATGGGTCCGTGCTGGGGACCTTCATCCTCGCATCTTTCCGAAAGTTCTAAAGTCATCCTCCGCGCATTTGTGAGCTTATGAGCGCACCTTCGACATCATCGCTGCTGGGTATGGATCGCAATGAGCTCGCCACGCTCGTCAGCGAGGCGGGGGAGCCTTCCTATCGCGCCAAGCAGATCATGGATGCGGTTTACCGGCAGCGGGTGGAATCGTTGGCGGAGATTTCTACTTTGCCGCAGGAGTTTCGGGAGCGGCTGGCTGCGAGCGCGGTTTCGGTTGGGGCGGCTCGGATTGAGAAGAAGTTTTCGTCCGTGGATGGGACGGTTCGGTATTTGATTGGGTTTGGAGATGGGCAGAGTGTGGAGACGGTTTGGATGCCGGAGGGGGATGGCGGGGAAGCTGGGGATGGGTCGGATGCTGGGGCGGAAGCTGAAGGTTCGGGCGCTGGACTCCCAGCGGCTGAAGCCGCGGTTAGTTTGAGCCCGGCTTACGGCGCGGCCGGAAGCCACGCCCTTTCAAAGCAGGGTAAAAGAACAGCCGCATCTGGGCGCTCTACGATTTGCATTTCCAGTCAGGTGGGGTGTGCGGTTGATTGCCAGTTCTGTTTGACTGCCTTGCTTGGGGTTAAGCGCAATCTTACTGCTGGGGAGATTGTCGGCCAAGTTTGTGCGGTTCTTAAGGATCAGGGCGTGTCGCCGCCGGAGGATCGCATCAACCTGGTGTTTATGGGGATGGGCGAGCCGTTTCTGAACTATGAGAATTTCATCAAGGCTTCGCGGTTGCTGGTTGAGGGCGTGGGCATCGCTGAGCGGCGGATGACCGTGTCGACGGCGGGGATTGTGCCGCGCATTCGCGACTTCGGGGAAGAAAAAATCCGGCCGAAGTTGGCGATTTCTCTGAATGCTTCGAATGATGAGTTGCGCACACGGCTGATGCCGCTGAACAAGAAGTGGAATCTGGAAATGCTGATGGCGGTGGCGCGGGAGTTTCCGCTGCGCACGCGAGAGTGGATTACGTTTGAGTATGTTCTGCTTGGCGGCGTGAACGACTTGGCGGAAAATGCTAAGGAAGTGGCCGAGTTGCTGCGCGGGCTGCGCTGCAAGGTCAACCTGATTGCGCTGAATCCGGGGCCGGGGATTGAATTTACGACTCCGAGCACGGACCGGGTTACCGCGTTTCAAAACATTTTGCGTGGAGCGGGGATTCCTGCGTTTGTGAGGCGTCCGCGTGGGCGGGACATTTATGCGGCTTGCGGGCAGCTTAAGCGAACGGTTGAGGTTGCCACATCACCGGAACTCCAGTTACAGGCGATTTCTCCGTTGGCGCCGGAGGGGTGAACGGGATTTCGATGCGGATTGTGAATCCGGAATTTACGTTTTGCTGCCAAAGAATCTGCCCGTGATGTTGCTGCAGGATACCCCTACAGGCGCTGAGTCCCAGGCCGGAGATGGTCTGATCTTTTCTTCCTTCTTCTTTTTTCCCAGCTTCAGCAGAGCTGCCGGCGGCCTCGGAGATGTTGAGGATAGCGAGGCCGTCCTTTTTTTCGGCGGTGACGATGAGAGCGCCCTTGCTGCTCTGACCGACGGCATAGAGCGCGTCGTTCATGATTTGAATGCAGACCTGCAGCAACTGATTGGAATCTCCCTGAACGATGAGCGGATCTGGCGAAAGCTCGCTGCGCACTTCTATGTTGAGAGCCTGCCACTGCGGCTGCGAGAGCTTGACGGCGGTGCGCAGCAGAGTTTTAAGATCAACAGAAGCCATTGCGGCCGGGCCTTGCCGGGCGAAGCTTAGGAGGCTGGCCACCAGAGACTTGGTGCGGCGGACATGCTGTCCAATTCTCGCGGCGAGTTCGTGCTGTTCCGGATTGAGAGGCGTGGTCAGAAGAAGATCGGAATAGCCGAGCATGGCGGTGATGGGATTGTTGAGTTCGTGGGTGACGCCGCCTACGAGTTGTCCGATCGAGGCCAGCTTTTCCGCTTCCGTGATCTGGGCCTGCAGGCGCTTCAGGTTGTCCAGAGACTCACGCGAGTGGGATAAGAGGCGGAGCAACTCGCCATCGAGCAAGCGCTGCCGCACGAAGACCATGACGCCCATCAGAAGCGCGGCGCCCAGAGTCAAGAGCACGCGGAACGAACGGATGGGCGCGGGCTGAGCGGTATCGAGCAGCGCCCAGGCTGCAAAAAGTGGAAGGGAGAAAGCCGCGATCATTCCCAGACGGGCCAGCCAAACGCCATGAGATGTGGATGTGGAAGGAATGCCGGTTTGCGGTTCGCGCTCGCGCGTGCGCAGGCCGATGACCGTGATCCATGCCATGGAAACCGCCAGGGGAATGTCGTAGAGGCTTCCACTGTAATAAGAATGGCGGCTAAGGGCCCAGTTGGCGATGTAAGAACTGGCGGCGTAGATAAAACTCGCTCCGAAAAGGCTCGCGTAAAAAGTTTTCCATCCGCCTTTGCTGTCTTTCCAGGCCAGCAGAAGGGCGCCCAGAAACGCCAATTTCTCAATGAGGTATAAAGAATTAAGATTTGCGCCGTAGGCGGGCACGTCAGCCACGACATACTGCCACGGAATGACAATGAGGACGTAAAGGTAAGCCCACCAGACCATCATCAGGGCAAAATCGAGGCGGCGGAGCCGGGCGGCGTATTCATCCTCCTGGGCATGGGGCCGCAGCGCGAGAGCGGCCATGAGTGGCACAATGTGCAGGAAGAGAACAATATCGGCCGCGCAGAGATCGGGTACAGGCGTGCGCAACCAGATTTCGTGGTAGGTCCAAAACAACTGGTAGGTAAACCAGAAAGTGATGCCGATCTCAATGAATGTCCAGAACAGGCGCAAACGCCCGCGCGAAGTCACGATATGAGGAATGATGGACATCGACCCGGAGAAAAGCAGGAGGCACTGAATCACATCGCTGAGGGCGGTGAGACGAAAAGAGTCGTGCAGAAAAAGCGCAGCGAGGACCAGAGTCGCCAGACACACTGCGACTGCGGCGGTCCAAAGCTTGCTGTAGGTGCGCAAGAAGACGGTCCTCAATGGCATTCTAGTCTGGGAGTTGAGTAGGCCGCGGTTACGCAAGTAACTCGGGGAATTTGTAATTGGGTAATTTTGCAATTTGGTAATTTAAGGGTGCGCGGCGCGCATGAATGCGTGCGCTGATACGGATCTCTCCCTACGCTATAGACTGGCGGGGATGGCAGTCAGAAAGTTTTGCTTGCTCCCGATCTTTCTTTTCCATAAGATGCGGAGCATTCCCGGGGCGGCTGACAGATTTGTTCTCCAAATTCATACTTCAGTGGAAGTGACTCGACTTGCAGGCTGACGCTCATCAAAGTTTTCTTGACCGACCGCAGGCTGCGACCGATCCCAGCGAAACTCGGCGGATCGAGCGCTGGCTGGCGACGGCGCGGGTATTTCTGGCTATTTCCGCGCTGGCCGCGATCTACATGGATCCCACGCGGTTGGGACAAGGGCCGATCGCCTACGGCCTGCTCGGACTTTACCTGATCCATGGCGTGCTGGTGATGACGCTGTTGCGACGAAGAAAGCAGTCGACCCCGGCGTTTCGCATCCTGGTTCACACTGCCGATATCGTATGGCCGGCGTTGATCTCAGTATTTGCCGAAGGACCGCGAAGCCCGTTTTTCCTTTTCTTCTTTTTCGTGCTGGCGGCTTCCGCCTACCGGTGGGGATTGTGGGAGACGTTGGGCACGGCAGCGGCTGAAGTAGCTTTGCTGTGGATTGAGAGCTTCGTGCTGCTGCACGTGTTGGCAACGCGCGGAGCAAGCCTGCCTTCGCGTGTTTTGTCGGGTCTGCAAAACAATCTGCCGGAGTTCGAGCCGAAGCGCCTGTTCATGCTGTCGGTTTACCTGCTGGTGATGGGGTTGCTGCTGGGTTATCTGGCGCGACAGCAGAAACGGTTGCGGGCGGAGAAGGCTGTAGTCACGCGTCTGCTGGCAAAGATACGGGTGGAAGCGGGACTTACTGGAACTCTGCAGCAGATTTGCCTTGAAATTTCCAGCCGGTGCGGAGCAGCGCGGATGCTGATCGCATCGCAGGAAATTCACAGCCATCGAATGTTTCTGGGCGAGTTGCGCAGGGGGGATGAGGCGGCTTCCGAGTTCAAATGGCTCGAATCCAGCCCGCGCGACGCGAAAATCTATCTGGAGGATTTTCCGGGCGAGGTATGTTACGCGTCGAATGCAAAAGACCGATGGTCTGTGATCGCCGTGGACCACGAGGGAAATCCGGTATCTTCGCCCTCGAGTGAGCCGCTGGCTAAGCTGAAAGAGCGGCAATCCTTTCGGTCGCTGATTGCGATTTCATTCGTGTTCGGTGGCGAATGGCGCGGGCGGGTGCTCGTATTCGACCCCACGCGGTATGGGGAGACGCACGAGGAACTGCGTTTTCTGCTCGATTTATTCCGGCAAGTGGGACCGGCGGTGTACAACGTGTACTTGCTGCACCGATTGCGACGGCGGGCTGGGGCTGCGGAGCGCGCGCGCTTCGCGAGAGAATTACACGACGGCGCCGTGCAATCTCTGATCGCCGTGGAGATGCAGGTGGATGTTCTGCGGCGCCAGGCGGAGACTACTCCCGCGGTAGTGAGCCCAGAACTGGGCCGGATTCAGGGTTTGCTACGCGAGGAAGTGCTGAAGCTGCGAGAACTAATGCAGCAGATGAAATCGATCGACGTGGATGATCGCAGGTTCCTGAGCATTGTGACCGATACCGTAGAGCGGTTTGAGCGCGAGACAGGAATTTCCGCGCGCTTCGTGACCGACATTGACAAACTCGAGATGCCGGGGAAGGTCTGCCGCGAGATGTTGCGGATTGTGCAGGAAGGGCTGGTGAACGTGCGCAAGCACAGCAAAGCGCGCCACGCGCTGGTGCGGCTGAGTTCGAATGACAGCCAGTGGAGCCTGACGCTGGAAGACGACGGCAAAGGCTTTCCGTTTTCCGGCCGCCTGACACAGGATGAATTGGAAACGATGGGCAAGGGGCCGATGATTATAAAAGAACGAGTGCGTTTAATTGCGGGCGCGCTCACTGTAGAATCGAATCCCGGCCTTGGGACGCGGTTGGAAGTCAAGGTTCCGAAGGGTGGAGAGGTTTCCGATGAATTTTAAGAAATCACAGCCAGTTCGTATCGTGATTGCGGACGACCATCCAATCTTCCGGGATGGTTTGCGCCGGTTGCTGGAAGCGGAGACGGACTTGAAAGTGATCGGTGAGGGCTCCGACGGCGCGGAAGCCGTGCGGTTGGCGCGGACGTTGAAGCCTGACATTCTTCTGCTCGATCTGGCGATGCCGAGGCATCCGGGGCTGGAGGCTTTGCGGGACCTGAGTTCGGGCGCGGTTGCAACTCCGGTGCGGGTGATCCTGCTGACGGCGGCGGCAGAGAAGAGCCAGATTGTGGAAGCTTTGCAGTTGGGCGCGCGCGGAGTGGTGCTGAAGGATTCCGCGACGCAGTTGCTGTTGAAAGCGATTCATACGGTGATGTCGGGCGAGTATTGGGTAGGGCGGGAGAGCGTCTCAAACCTGGTGCAGTATTTGCGGACGCTTGTGCAATCTTCGAGCGACGAAGCGCGGCAGAGGAAGTTCGGCTTGACTCCACGCGAGCTGGAAATTGTGGCTGCTGTGGTGGCGGGATACTCGAATAAAGAGATTGCCGAATACTTTAAGATCAGCGAAGACACGGTCAAACATCATCTGAGCAATATTTTCGACAAGCTGGGAGTTTCTACCCGGCTGGAATTGGCTCTGTTTGCGGTGAACCAATCGCTTCCGCTGAAAAGCATTGGCTGACGATGGCTTAAGTCCATCGCCTAAAGTAACTGTAGATGGCACAAAAGGGCTATTGGCGGTATTCAGCAGCTCATTTATTATTTTCAGTAATACCAGCGATTCACAAACCAGCCTCGGGACAAGAACTGATGGATCACGGTTTTTGTGATCCTTGCCCCCAGTTAACGTCGGGCGCGGTTACGACGAATATTAAGGAGAGCCCCGTGGCAAACGTTCTACGAAAACTTTGGCAGGAAGAAAATGGTCAGGATATCGCTGAGTATGCGGTGATGCTGGCGGTCATTCTGGTAATCGTTGTGGGCACGGTCCGGCTGATCGGATCGAATGCTAACAATGTGTTCTCGAACGTCGCCAGCGCAATCCAGTAGAGCAGGTGTTAGGTCTTAGGTGCTGGGTTTTAAGCGATAGGTCTTAGGCTAAACCCTGCTTGCGACAGCTTCTCAAAGTCCTATGACCTAAGACCTAGGACCTGCAACTTCCCTATACCCTACCTGACACCTTCACTTCGGCGACGGTGCCGTTAGCGCAACCTTGTCGCTGCCCGCGGTCGAGAGTCTTGTCAGGTAAGGGAAGAATGGCGTGATCTCGAACGGTATCTTCTCTTTCGCGGAACTCAGCGCAACCGGCTTTGCTTTCGCCAATTCCACTTGATCGGTCAGGGGATCAAGCTTGATGCGTCCTCCAAGCGGGAGCGCGGCAATCTGATCGGTACGTTGCGGCTGCAGTTCGGGCGCGGCCGAGAGCAGCGCTGACATGCGGATGCTCTTGCTGCTGGCTATGCTGTTGCCCATGTGCGGGCGAATCAGATTGGGCAACTCGGGAGCACTCTTCTGCATGGCCTTCAAGAACAATCCTGCGCTTCCAAGCTTGTCTTTGTAGGGAGAGTTCTTCAACAATTCCAACGCCTTGACGTCGGCAGCTTCCTCGTCGGACGCTTTGCGTTTGAAATCGAAGCGCACGAATGTGTCTTCATCGGGGAAGAACATCCGGTCATTGAATGCCAGCTTGGTATCGAAGGGATGTCCCAGAACGATGTGGCTGAGTTCGTGGGCGAGAACCATGGCGAGCGAAGCTTCATCGGGCAGCACATCGAGCAGGCCGCGGCTGACGACGATGGTGTGCCCGATGGTGAAAGATTCGAGCGGAGAAGTGATCAGCACGCGGCAGCGAACGTCTGCCTGCAGGTCGAGGTTATTGGTGACCAGCAGATTATTGACCACGGTCTGAAGAATTTTGTCGACTTCGCCGGGAGGAGCGATCAGTCCGATCTTTTGCAGCCGTTCGACTGCGTTGTCTTCAGCCTGGCGTTCCCACATGCGCACAGCGACTACGGGATTCGCGTCGGCAGCGGCTTCCGTCTGATCTTTCACTGACTGAGGAGAATCCACCAGAATCTGAGTGAATTCGGAATCTTTGTTCAGAGCTTTTAAGTCGTATCCCCAAAGGCGGGTCTGGGCGCGGAAGTGGAGAGTCTGGCCGAGGTTGGTTTTCATATTCGACTCTTCGCTGTAGATATAAGCAGGAAGCCATGTGCCGGGGCGCAGGTTCAGCCGCCAACTATCGAAGTGCAGGTAGATGTTGGCGTTGGCTCGCGAGTTGTAAGTGCCGTTGAAGCGGACAATGTTGTAGTCCTGATCCTCGACCCACATACGCCCGATGAAGCGGCCGGCCCCAGCGTCTGACCTGGGTTCGACGTCGATGACGAGGCAGCGGACTTCTCCGAGAAATTCGCGGCGGACTAAAGTGAAGTTGTAATACTTTTTCTGAAAATCAGGGTCGAGGACCACCATCTGGGCGAAGCCCAGTGGCAGAAAGTGCATCGCATAGAGGCCGGTGAGGTGGTTGACCATGCGGCGGCCGAAGCCGGGTTGGCCGATGAATGAAGTGTCCTCGGGACCAGCGCTCATGTCGAGGCGCCCAAGAAAATACTGATCTTTCACCGGCAAGGCGTTTCCGTCTTTATCGGTCTTAAGATCCTGAAGATACGTCTCGACCATGGGGCGCATGTGGCGCATCTGGGCGACGAACAGATGCTCCTTCTGGACTACGCGGTCCATCACTTCGTTGAACGACGCAGGAGGCGGAGTAGCCGGAGCAGCGGGAGCAGGAGTCGCTTGGCTAGGCTCCGCTGGCGCCGCGGGAGGCGTATTTGTAGGCGGCGCATCGGTGGTGGCCGGGGGTGCCGAAGTAGGCGCCGCAGTTGGCGCGGAAGCAGGTGCGGAAGGTGTTGCTGGCGGAGCGGAGGCCGCCGGATCCTGCGACAGCGCAGGCAAAGCGCAAACCAGAAAAAGGAGAAACGAGAGTGAACCTACCTGAAAAATACGCATTAAAGACCTTCTGACTGAGAGCAAGTTATGCCAACTGAAAAATAATATGCAAGACAACAGTGGAATCGGCCGGCTGACCGTCGCGCATTGCCGGCTTGAAATGAATCTGCTGCGCGGCTTTGACGGCGTTGTCGTCGAGGCCGTGACCTAATCCGCGAACCACGCGCACCACATGCAGGCTTCCGGACGCCTCCAGAACCACTTCCAGAAGAACTTCCCCTTCGATCTTCAGATTACGCGCTTCTTGAGTATAGATGGGCGTGGGTTTGGAAAGGATTTCGGCGGGTATGGCTCTGGCTGCGGATTCTGCCGCATGAGAACGCACGGTTGGCACAGCGGGAACATCTGCGCTGGCGAAGCCGCTGGCTTGAACCGTGTTGGCGCGAGGACGGTTTTCCGTTGTGGCTGTGCCATTGCCAAATCCGGAACTGGCGACTACGCCGGGCACTCCCTTGGCGCCGCCGGTGCCGTTGCCAGAGCCAGGTCCGGAAGGAAGATCAAACGATCCGGCGGCCGCAATGTTAACGGCTTTGCCTTGACCGGCCTTGGCGGGAATTCCGTTCGGATCTCCGAAGCCGCCGGTCTGGACTTGCGACGGAGCGCGCGCGATGGTGGGAGTCGCGGAGCTGCCGGTGGAAAACGTATTCATCTTCACTGCCTCTTTGGGAATGACAGGAGCGGCAGGGATGGGATCCAGTTTCTTCGGCTCGAGCCGAACCGTGGGAGCGGACTCGTCTTCAACTTTCACTGGCGTCTTTGGCAGCGGAGCGGGCAGCCGTAAAGTATTCACCGGCTGGAGTTCTGCGACGAAAGTTGGCTCCGGCAGGC
Source organism: Candidatus Sulfotelmatobacter sp. (assembly GCA_050011375.1). Classification (GTDB taxonomy): domain Bacteria; phylum Acidobacteriota; class Terriglobia; order Terriglobales; family Acidobacteriaceae; genus Sulfotelmatobacter. The sequence continues at coordinate 10,635 of JBEKJF010000028.1, read as the reverse complement.
GGCGCACCGTTTGCGGCTCATGATTTACTGGAACCGGGGTGCTGACGAGTTCAATCGAACGAAAATTGTGCTCCTGAGGCGAGACCACAGACGGATACAACAGGCGCACCCAGACAACGAGGGCGATCGCCAGCACTTGGGCGCCGGAGCTGAAAACGAATTCTGTCCAAGGCTTTCTCGTCTCTGGGAGCAAGGAGAAGAGATTCTCTCGGGAAGCAGCAGAGCTCATATTGGAGTTCACTCGTTAGCTGTAGAAAACACGCATTTGGAACTGAAGTTCTGGGGCCGCGGCGAAAACGCTGGAACCGCAATAGGCCTTGCTACAACGAAGTCAACAATCCCAGTGTAAAAAGCTGCACGGCAAAGGCCATTTCGGCGGCAACTTTGAAGTCTATCTAGTTAATGTTTCAACTACTTACGCGGACCGCTATACGAGGTTTGATCGGGCGGCGCACGAAAGAGCAAAAAATTACACCCTAGGCACCGAGTCTTTATACTTTCGCGGGCACCTTCCCGGAAGCTTGCCGTTAGAGCGCGCGAACCGGGCGAGACGGTCGCTTGATTGAATCGACCATTAAGATTTTCTTCAGACGGATAAAGATTAGCATTTATTCCGCCAGGGTCGTTCTTTTTGAGCACTTTCTTCGGGCACTTTTGAACTAACACCGCACCACTTTGGGACTGTCGATACCCTTGGTGGCGTTGCGCGTGTCGACGACCAACTGCGCTTCGCCGACGATCTTCTTGTAATCGTAATCGGAGTGATCGGTGATAATCACGATGCAATCGTACTCGCCAAGCTTGTCTAATTCGGCACGCTTCATCTGCAGGTCGTATTTGCGTCCCTTGCCGATGAAAGGGAAATAAGGATCGTGATAGCTGACCTGTGCGCCTTCATGTTGCAGAAGTTCGATGACGGTGAGGGCGGGAGACTCGCGGAGATCGTCGATATCCTTTTTGTAGGCCACGCCGAGGATGAGGACACGCGCGCCGTTCACCGACTTCTTGTGCTGGTTCAGTGCTCCGCCGATCGAGGCGAGCACGTGGTACGGCATGTTGTTGTTAATCTCTCCCGCGAGTTCGATGAAGCGGGTGCGGAAGTCAAATTCCTTCGCCTTCCACGAAAGATAGAAGGGATCGATAGGAATGCAATGTCCACCCAAGCCGGGTCCGGGATAGAAGGGATGAAAGCCGAAAGGCTTGGTGGACGCGGCGGCGATGACCTCCCAGATGTCGATGCCCATGCGCAAGCAGAGCAGTTTGAGTTCATTGACCAGGGCAATGTTGACGCAGCGGTAGATGTTTTCCAGCAGTTTGGTCATCTCGGCTGCTGCGGGTGACGAGACGGGAACAGTGCGATGGAAGATGGAACCGTACAGAGCACCGGCTAACTCCGCAGCTTGCGGATTCACTCCGCCCACGACTTTGGGAATGTCGCAGCGCGCTACAGTTGTGTTGCCCGGGTCTTCCCGTTCGGGAGAGAAAGCTACAAAGAATTCTTTTTCCGCGCCGGAAGCGCTGGAGGGAGCGCCTGTCGAAGCGGTGCGAGCAGCTTTCAGTCCCTGCTTGTTCTCCTTTTCGAGAATGGGCAGCATAACTTCTTCTGTGGTGCCAGGGTAGGTTGTGCTTTCAAGAATCACCAACTGGCCGGCCTGAAGGTGCGGCGCAAGGGCGTGTGTAGTATCGGTGATGTAGCTTAGGTCAGGTTCGTGATATTGGTTGAGAGGGGTGGGGACGCAGATGATGATTGCGTCCATGGCGCTAATGCGGGAGTAGTCTGAGGTGGCGGAAAAGCCCTGCGCCTGGGCACTCCTGATTTCTTCCGCGGCAATGCGGTAGATGTAAGACTCGCCACGGGTAAGGGCGTCGACTTTTCGCTGATCGATGTCGAAGCCGGTCACGTTAAACTTCTGCTCGCTGAAGAGCAGGGCAAGAGGCAATCCGACATAGCCGAGGCCGATAATTCCGACCCGCGCCTGCCGCTGCTGGATTTTGTTCTTGAGTTGCTCGGGAGTGTGATTTGGGACAGAGTGATTCATCATCGTCGCGAAAGCGCGTGTCTATTCGTGGAGTTCTTTCTCGATTCTAGCACGCACTTGCGGGACCGGGCGACGGCAGCGTGCAGAACGAGTTTTTGTTTTCCGGGGTTGGGAACATATGGGAAGACGGGGAGTGAAAAAGCGCGCGTGGCTAGTGGTCTTTTTGGTGTTCGTAGGATTGATTGCCGGGCTGGCCGCGAAAGCCGGCAGCTTTCTTATCGTGGACGAACCGCGCCGATCCGACATGATTCTGGTGCTGGCAGGGGAGACGGACCGGCGTCCGGCGCGCGCCCTGGAACTTCTGGCCAGTGGATATGGGCGCAGGGTGGTGCTGGATGTGCCGACAACCGCGAAGCTGTACGAATTCACGCAGATTCAATTGGCACAGAAGTATATTCACGATCTGCCGCAGGGGACTTTGGTGAGCGTTTGTCCCATCGACGGGCTATCGACCAGGGACGAATCGAAGGATGCGGAGAAGTGCATTACACGCGACGGCGCCAAGAGTGTGCTGATTGTGACTTCGGACTTTCATACCCGCCGTGCGCTGAGCATCTTTCGGAAGGAAGTTCCCGGACATGAATATTCGGCCGCCGCTGCGCACAATGAAGAACAGTTTGGATCGCGATGGTGGACGCATCGACAATGGTCGAAGACTTTTGTGGATGAATGGCTGCGATTGATTTGGTGGAAGATGGTCGATCAATGGCGGTGAAAAGTCTCTTTTCACCACGGAGACACAGAGACACGGAGAAAATCTCTGGATTCTTTCCTTTTTCCCTTTTGTCTTCCCCGTGTCTCCGTGCCTCCGTGGTGAGAAAGCCTTTTGCCTTCCTAAAGTTTTCCACAGAAGCGGTCTCCCGGTAGCACAAATTGCATTGACTGCCAAGAACTTTGGAGGGTAGGATGCGTTAACGGTAACCAATTCAGTTATTAGCGGAGTGTGGGATGGGCATGTCTGCTTTCCGGAAGATGGTAAGTTGCGTGCTTCTGTTGGTGGCTCCTGGCTCGCTGTTTGCGGCCGATTCCAGCGCGGCCATGCTTTATGCCAATGGAGCTGCCTGGTTGAACGGCAGTCATGTGCCGAACTCATCGGCGATTTTTGCCGGTGACTTGGTGCAAACCCGGTCTGACTCCGCAGCCAATATCCATGCACCCGGCTCGAGCATCACGGTTCTGGGCGATTCTCTGGTTCAATTTGAGGGCGCCTCGTTGAAGGTGGAGCACGGGGGCGTGAGCGTTTCCACATCGAAAGGCGTAGCCACCACCGCCGGGGATGTGCGTGTGGCGCCGGTGTCGAATGCTTGGACTGAATTCAATGTGACGGATATTGATGGAACTGTGCGAATCGCCGCCCGCAAAGGCGACCTGACGATCACCGATGACGACGGAACGGTCACTCTGCCTCAGGGCCAGGAAACTACGCGGAACGAGCAATCCGATCAAAGCGACAAAAAGAAGAAGGACAAGAAGCGAGCGGCTGGCGCGGTTCCCGCGGCTGGCGGCGGCGTGCTGAATTCTCCTATCGCCATCGGCGTAGGAGCGGCGGCGATTGGCGGCGTCACTATATGGGTGCTGACGCGGAGCAGCAATCCGGTGAGTCCGGCGACCCCTTAGTAAGCCCGCGCGATTCCATTCGGCTCAACGAAACTTCTCACACTGTCGTCCCGAGCGAAGCGAGGGATAATGGTTCTTGCCTGCGCCATTTTTTCGACGCCGCGAGGGGAAACCAAGATCCCTCGCTTCGCTCGGGATGACAATTGGCGATGGGATGGGATGGGATGGGATGACAATTGGCGATGGGACGGGATGACAATTGGTAAGGAGTAAGGGCTCTGTAACAGTCTAGAAATTTGTGGCGGGTTGCCGCAGTTCTTGCGTCGGGGTCAGGATATCCTCCGGAGGTTTGGTTCTCGCTACGCGGCGTTTGCGAGCGCGCTGGAGGAACGGATCTGATGCGGCGATGGTGCAGAAGACATAGAACAGGGCGGCATTGGCTGGAATCTGCAGGTTGAAATCGACCGCGCTGTGGACGAGGATGCCGCTCATGCCGAGGATGCACGCGAGAGTGACCGCTCCGCTGATGTCGCTGGTCCAGTGACCTATCTTCTTAATAGCGCGTTTGTAGAGCGTGACCAGAAACCACAGCATGGTTCCGAAGCCGAGCAAACCCATTTCCACTAACAGTTGCAAATAATCGTTGTGTGCTTCGTTGACGAAGAAATTTGTGTAGAAGGTTCGGAATTGCGGATACACGACGGGAAATGTTCCGAGACCCCAGCCCAGCACAGGTTTCTTGAGGAACATTTTGAGACCATCGCGGTTGATGTTATGGCGGATATCGCTGGTGATCTCGGCGTGTGTCGAGCCCAGTGTGCGCTTGAAGAGTTCGGCTCCGCCTAACCAGGTTAACAATCCGACAACAATGACCAGGAACACTCCCACGCCTATGGCGGTGCCGAGGCCTTGTTTCTGCTTGATGAGGAGAATCGCGAGGATCACCAGTTCAGCGATAATCGCGAGCATGCCGCCGCGCGATCCCGAGAGAAAGATTGTGCCGACCATCACGGCCGCTACGGCAGCGGCCGCAGCGCGCGTCTTGCTGGATGCCAGCTTGGTCAGCGACAGCACCAGCGGGATGGGAATCAGCATCTCCATCAAGCCCGCGTAGTGGTTGTGGTTTACGTAGGGTCCGTAGATCCAGCCTCCCATGCGGGGCTGGCGAAGCCAGTAGAGTTTGCCGTTGGAGGAAATGCCCTGAATCAACGCAAAGCTGGCGAGCACGGCTCCATATAACGAAAAAATAAGTGCGAGGGTGCGCGCTTGGGAGCTTTTCAGCAGCGCTTGTCCTGCGAGGAAGCACAGGATGGCGTAGGAAAAATATAAAAGCGCGAGAGACACGGTGTCGTGCGGATACGCGCTGCGATGAAAGACCAGCTGCGAAACGACGAGCAGGCCGAATGCTGTCATCGGAAGAAATAGAGGATTCCAGCGAATTCTTATTTCTCCTTCTAGAACCTGCTTCGCGATCCATACGAGAAACAGGGCGGCAGAGCCAGCCTCCACTACAAAGATGGACCAAGGTTCGACCGCGCCGAACGCGACCGGGCCAAACAGGAGCAGGCCGAAAATTCCGTACAGCAGGGCCGTTCCGGCTCGGGCCGCGAGTTCGTCGCGATGGTTAGTGGAGGCGCTGGTCGGGCTCATGAGATTGAATCAAATTCGATGTTTTAATCCCGTTTGACCACGAGGCGGAAATCGTCGACCCAGAGCTTACCACGGATGGGACTTCCCTCCGGCAATCGACGAATGTGCAGTATCAGCAGTCTGCAATCGTCGGGCGTAGTAAATTCTCCCGTGGCAGATTTCCAGAATCCTGCCTCTTTCAGTTCATCGCTGTCGTACAGAATGGCCTGGCTGTAGGCATCCTGAATGGTGAAATGCGGACCGCCGGCACCCTCGATTTCTCCGTTCTTATAGTAGGCAGAAAACTGGTAGGTGGTTGCGGCCTGCACTGCGATGAATTGACGAATGCCGGCGTCAGTGACTCCAGGCCCGTCGAACGTGATCAGCAGTGAACGGTGACCGCTGTGAAAGTCGCTGGGATCCAGAGTTAACGTGACGCTCTGCTGTTTGTCGTATCGCCAGTCGAAGCCGCCATTGAGAACATCCAGCCGGAAATCGCCGTTGACGATCAAATTATTTCTGGTGGGCAAGTAGGACGAGAGACCAAAGCGCGGCGCAGCTTGCTGCCACACCACGCGCGCTTGATCCACATCTTTATGTTCGAGGAGATATTGAAGATATGCGTAGACATAGCGGAGTTCGAAGGGCTGCGAAGTTTGCGAAGTGGCAATGAGCTTGTTCCACACTTTGGCGGCGGCGGCGGTCTCCTGCTTGGTCATGAGGAGTTCGAGAAACGCGATATAGGCCGGAGACTGGGCAGGAACGACGTCGCGCAAAAGCATGTCAACATCCGGATTGATGCGCCAGCAGAATTGAATTGCGAGGTTGGCCATGGAGGGCTCGCTCTCCAAAACCACGTGGAATTCACGCAGGGCTTTTTCATCGTCGCCTTGCACGAGAAAAAAGTTGGCGGCTTCCCAAGCGACGTCGGGCGTGGTGGGATCGGCTTCGATGGCGCGTTCCAACGACAAAGTTTGATTCGAAACGTCGCCCAGTACCTGGTAGGCCGAGGCCAGATCGAACCAGTAGCGGGCGGAATGCGGATCGAGTTGCACCGCGGCGCGGTAGGGTTCGATGGCAGCGGCGGGGTCGCGGGCTACGAGGGCGTAGTAGCGCCCTAGATGATTGCGGTAGTCTGCGTTGCCGGCGTCAAAACGAGCCGCGCGCTCGAGATTTGAGAGTTGCGGACTATCTGCCAATAAGGACGCGACAAAGAGCCTGCCGGCGAGCAGCAGATAAATGAGGCAGAGCACCACGGCCGCGCCGATGGCGAGTCTTTTCCGCGAAGGAGAATTGAGAATGATTTCCATTTGTCAAACTGGAAACGCAGCTACGAACCCGCAGGTATTTTCTACGCGGTGTTGTGCGATGCCTCAGCGGAGTCTTCGGTGTCAGAGTCCTCGTCGTCATTGCCGTGTGACTCGTCGTCGCGATAGTAGCGGGAATATTTGCCCTGGTATTCGTAATAGTAGTAGTAATCGGGCGAACTCAAATCGACGGCATTCAAGAGCACGCCGGAGACCTTCGCATTGACTTGCATGAGGATATCGCGAGAGCGGCGGAGCGCCTGCTTGGTAGTTTGTCCGGAACGGATGACCAGAACGATGGCATCGGCGCGGGGCGACAGCACAACGGCATCGGTTACTGAGAGAGTAGGAGGTGTGTCGACCACGATGTGATCGTACTGACCGCGCAACTCCTCCAAGACCTCGCGCATATTTTGGGAGGCGAGCAGTTCGGCGGGATTCGGCGGAGGCGTTCCTGCCGGCAATATCGACAAGTTGGGCAGGATGTTGGATCGCGTGATGGTCTGTTGCAGGGTGGCGCTTCCGGTCAGGACATTACTGAGTCCGCTGCGAGGACCCATGCCCAGCGTCTTATGGATACTCGGCCGCCTGAGGTCGGCATCGATCAGCAGAACTCGAATGCCTTTCTGCGCCAGCACCACCGCGCAGTTGATGCTGGTGGTCGTTTTTCCTTCCTGGGGAAGAGCGCTGGTGATCATGATCACTTTCGGCGGCGCTCCCAGGTTCGAAAGTAGCAGCGAGGTGCGCAGCGCGCGGTAGGATTCCGCCATCTGCGACTGCGGTCTGACCTGCGTGACTAATTCCACCGCTTCCTTGGACGCCGCGATTACCAATCGCTTTGCGTTCGGCCCTTCGCGCGCCGTCCTCGAACCCAGAGGAATCATGCCGAGCGGCGGGAGCCCGGAAATCATTTGCGCCTGCTCGGTGGTGCGGACCGTATTGTCTAATCCTTCCAACAAGAACGCCAATCCCACGCCAGAGGTCAGCCCAAGCATGAAGGCGAATGCGAGATTCCTAGGAATATTCGGCTCGATGGGAACCATGGGAACGCGGGCGACGTCAACAATGCGAAAGTTGTTGGATTTAAGACCGGCCGAGACGCCAGCCTCTTTCATCTTCTGCATCAGCCCTTCATACAGAGTGCGATAGGTTTCGAGATCGCGCTTCAAGATGCTGTACTGGATGGCGCTCTCGTTGAGCTTGTTGGCCTCCTGCTTCTGTTTTTCGAGGGCATCGTGCAGCATGTTTTCGCGCTGCAGGGCCGCCATATATTGCCCGCGGATTTTGCCTGCGACCTTCCTGGTTTCTCCGAGAATCTGCGCGTCAATTTCTTTGAGTTGAGTATTGAGCTGCGCCACTTTGGGGTACGACGGTCCGAACTGCGTGCTCAGTTCGGCCGCCTGGATCTTCACATCGGCTTCCTTGGTGCGAAGACTTTCGAGCAATCCCGAACCGGATTGCGTCCCACTCCCGGCTGCATCGAGAAGGCTGGCGGAGGACGCGATGGTGTCGGGATCTCCCGATTGCACCAGGCGGTACACCGATTCCTTGTCCATGCGCACAGATTCCGCGGCAGTCAGCGCCTTGTTCAACTCGTCAAGTTTCTGAGTGGTGATGTTCTGCTTTTCGTCGATGCCCAGAATTTCGTGCTCTTTCTGGTAGCGCACCAACTTTTCCTGCGAAGTCTCTACTTTCATCTGCAAGTCCACAAGTTGCTTAGAAAGCCAGTCGGAGGCCTGCATGGTGGAGTCGAAGCGCGACTTGAAATTGTTTTCGGTATAGGTGCTCATCAGGGTGTTGACCACGTGGGCCGTCAAATCCTTGTCAGGATTGCGGAACGATACCTTGATGATGTGAGTGTTGGGAGTGAGCGCGACCTTGAGATTGCCCCGGAAACTGGATAGCAAGCCAGAGGTTCGGCTGGGGTCAGTCTGCAGGGGATCGGGGGCAAGATCGAGCGCAGAGGGCAGAGGCGGCGTGTTGCCGCCGAAATCCGGCCGGCGATCCAGGCCCAGTTCTTTTACTACCTGAAGGGCGAGAAGATCGCTCTGCAGAATCAACACTTCCGTTTCCAGTTCGGTTGGATCGTAGTAGTCGACGTTGAAGGTTGGAGAGTTGCTGAAGTTAACGAGTCCGGAATCCGGCTTGTTGATTTCGATGCTGCCGCTCGCCTCATAAATAGGCGTCATCTTCAGGCTGGCGATGGCGACTACGGAGAAGATGGTGGCCAGGCACGCAAGAACCGTCCACTTGCGTTTGATAAGAACGCGAATATATTCGCCGAGGGCCGACTCCTGAGAAGGCAGTTCAGGGTAAACGCGCGCGCTGATCGGTCTGCCAAAGTCCGCACCCGCCGGCTGAATCTCGCGAACGGTGGGGTTATTGGCGGGCACGAGCGGTCCGGAATCCATGCATTCTCCTCAACAAGTTTTCACACCTTTTCAGGCCGGACGGGCCGGGCTGGCAGCCGTGTCCAAAGCAGCGTGTCCAAAGAAAGCCCGGCGACTCGATGGCTGGTTCATCGCTTGGAACTTTCGCACAACGGGTATGTAGCGGTTTCGCGGATATTCTAGCACCGCATGACGAGAAAACCATTCATCAATCTGAGTAGCAGCGCTTTTGGTGCAACGACTTGCTACTCGCGCGAATGCAAAAAACTCCGCTATACTGCGAAGGGATTGAGGCAGGCTCGATGAATTGGGCGGAACAAGTAGTTTTAGTGACGGGCGGGACGGGTTCTTTCGGGAAAAAGTTCGTCGAAATCATGCTGCGGGAATATCACCCCAAGCGGTTGGTGATCTTGAGCCGAGATGAACTCAAACAGCATGACATGCGCACTGCGGGTTTCGATCATTCCAGTTTGCGCTATTTTATTGGCGACGTGCGCGACGCGGGCCGGTTGCAGCGCGCTTTTGCCGGAGTCACCGTGGTGGTGCATGCGGCCGCGCTGAAGCAGGTTCCAGCCTGCGAATACAATCCGTTCGAAGCCATTCAGACCAACATCATGGGCGGACGCAACGTGATCGATGCCGCCATCGATCAGGGCGTTGAGCGCATCCTCGCGCTGAGTACTGACAAGGCAGTGAACCCGATCAATCTGTACGGTGCAACGAAACTGTGCGCCGAAAAAATGTTTGTGCAGGCGAATGCCTACGCGGGGACGCAGCAAACCCGCTTCAGTTGCGCGCGCTATGGAAACGTGGTCGGTAGCCGCGGAAGTGTAATCCCAGTTTTTCTCGACCAGCGCAAGCGGGGCCGAATCACGATCACGGATCCCCGCATGACACGCTTCTGGCTCACGCTGGAACACGGGGTACGTTTTGTGATTCGCTCGATCGAGCAGATGCATGGTGGAGAAATCTTCGTCCCCAAAATTCCCAGCATGCGTTTGGTCGATCTAGCCGAGGCCGTCGCTCCTGGATGCATGGTGGAGTACATCGGTATCAGAGCCGGAGAGAAACTGCACGAGGTGTTGCTCTCGGAAGATGAAGCGCGCAACGCCGTGGAGTTGGATGAAATGTATATCATTCAGCCGTCGCATCCGTGGTGGAAGAGTGCAAACTGGATTCAGGCTCGGGCTCTGCCTCAGGGCTTTCGCTACACCAGCGACAGCAACGAACAGTGGCTGAGCCATGAGCAACTCCAGGAATTGATTGAGCCCGGCGCGACGGCGAAGGCTCGTGTGCCGGCGTAGATTCAGGTTTCAGGTCATAGGTGTTAGGTCTTAGGCTATGACCTCGGACCTCTGACCCAAGACCTATCACCTCAGGCCTGACTCTATGACCTTCCGATCCACATGCAGATAACGTCCAGCAAAGAACTGCTCGCCGTCGATGGCGGTACTCCGGTTCGGAGCACGCTTCTGCCTTACGGACGACAATCGATTGAGGAAGATGACATCCAGAGTGTGGTGGATGTGCTGCGCTCCGATTGGCTTACCACAGGACCGAAGGTGGGAGAGTTCGAGGAAGCGTTTGCGGCGCGAGTGGGAGCTAAGTATGCCGTGAGCTTTAGTTCGGGCACGGCGGCGTTGCATGGCGCTGCTTTTGCGGCAGGCCTCAAGCCGGGCGATGAAGCCATCACTACTCCCCTGACATTTGCAG
>JBEKJF010000027.1:0-22558 GCA_050011375.1 Candidatus Sulfotelmatobacter sp. | reverse complement strand
GGCCACGCCGGTGCGTATTCCGGTGCAGTTCACGCGCCGCAATAGCACGACCGACGGCAGCCAGACGGGAAGCGCGGGCGTTGAGGAGAGCACCATCATTGAATTTGGAACCTCCCGAGAAGTTTTATTTGCCTGCACCACGCCGCTGGAGTTTGCCGACATCCTTCGGCTGCGTAACTCGGATGGATCGCTCGATACGGAAGCCTCGGTGGTTGCGGTGCAATACCACCCCGGCAAAACAATCGTGGCTGCCCGCTTCAGCAACTCAGTTCCCAACTGGATCGTGAAATCATGACGCAATCGCAATCTTCGTCGCCGCAACCATCAGGAGCGGCTGCAGATGCCGCAACCCTGTGGTCGAGCTTGCGACGGCTGCATCCCATTTATGCCGAAGTGGCGCGCGAGTTCGTAATCGACATGCCCGCGTGTGCCGAACTTGAGGCTGGAGTGGAGACTCCCGCCCCCGAATCAGTCGAGCAGGCCCAGCAGTGGTTGAACGACATGGATGAAAAAATCCAGGTTCACCAGTTGCGCCAGTTCCTGCAAATGAGTTCGCTCGTGGATCACGACGGTCTGGTCCTGCTGCTGCAGCACTTTCTGGCCAAGGCTACGAAAACCGATTCCGTGCGCGACAAGATTGATTTTCTGCTGGTGCAATATTTCAGCCAGAGCGCGCCCACTGAACTTGAGGACAGCAGCGCCGACATCGCTTATGTGGCGCGCGGATTGGAGCCGATTCTGGGCAAAGTGGAACTTAAGGCGCCGGTGTGGCTGAACCAATTGGATCGCGTGCTCGATTCCGCGCGCCGCTGCCGTTCGCTGGACGAACTGCTGCATGGCGGCGTGCTCGACCAGGGACGCAAGGCCAAGACGCAGGCCGGCGATCTGTTCTACCTGCCGATTGCGCTGGTCGCGTTTACTCGTTTCGGATACCTGATGCGCCGCGTGTTCTTCCGCTTGATGCTCGCCGATCTCAATAACATTCTCGACGGTCTCAGCGAGTTGGAAGAAAAGGGAGTGGAGACGATTGACTGCCGGCGCGCGCAATTCTCCGCGCAGGAGCCAATCATTCGGCTGCGTATGATCTGCCAGTCGTGGAAGGTGATGTTCCAGGCGGAGTATTCCTCGGGACAGCCGCTGCGCATGCTGGTGGACCTGAGGGCATCCGTCGAAGCCGCCCTGGGCCTGGGTTCGGGCAGTGCGGACGCGCAAGCCGCGCCGCGAGCCGCGGCCGCTGCTGCCGGCGCTGGTGGCAGCGCTACGAATTCGAAAGCGGGAGTTGGTCAGTCTTCGCCGGGAGCAGTCGCGCAGCCTCAGGCCAAGTTCTCCGTTGCTGCCTCGGAGGCTCCGGAATTCGAAATCTCCGGCACGCCGCAAGAGTGGAATCCGGATGAAGACTCGCAACCTGGTAAGAAGAAATAAGAGTAAGAGAAGGAAATTTGCAAGTGGATCAACCGACCGTACTTATTATCTCCGACGACGTGGAATTTTCGCGCAGCATCACCGCGCGCTGGCAGATGGAGCGGCACGTTCCTACATTCACCATGCTCAGCGGAGATCTCTGGCCCCGTTGCGTCGACAATTTTGCCGTTGCCATCGTCGGCCCTCTGCGCCGCGAACTTCTTTCGGTGGTTCTCGAACCGCTGCACTCAACCCAGCAGCCATTGTTCTGCGTGTGTAACGATGCCGCCACTGCGCAACTGGTGCGCGAGCGTTGGCCGCGAACCTCAGTACTGTGCGGCGATGAACACTGGCTTGACATTTTGCTTCCTGCGGCGGGCGAAGCCGTGCTCCGCGCTGGCGCTGAAGCCCGTGCCCGCGCCGCCGAAGACGCTTGCGCAACACTGGAACGCCAAGCGATGCTTGGCCGCTACATGCTGGAGATGCGGCATGGCCTGAACAATGCGCTTACCTCGCTGCTGGGCAATTCCGATCTGCTGCTGAGTGAACCCGGCAGCCTTTCGGCGCAAGCTCGCGCTCAGATTGAAACCATTCGCAACATGACCCTGCGCATCCACGAAGTAATGCAACGTTTTTCTTCGCTGGAGAAGGAAATGAACGTGGTAGCGCAGCAGGTGGAGCGGGATTCTGGCAAGTACCGCGTCGCTACGGCGGCGGGCGACTGAAGATCGAGAACCGGAAACTGAGAACCGAGAACTGACTATGCACAAGCTAATCGCGACCAGCACCATCCTCGAACATGAACTCTCGGAATTGCGCCTGCTGGTGGAGCGCCAAACCGGGATCGTTCTTGATTGTCCTAACAGCGCGCTGGCCGCGCACGTCGCCGATTACGTAGACGCCCAAGGCTTGGGATCTTCGTCGACTTTGCTGGAGCGTTTGCGCTCCTGCGAGCAGGATCCTTCCGGCCTGCCGTTGCTTCTCGACGGATTGGTGAACGTCAATACCGGATTCTTCCGTCATCCCGGAGCGCTCAATGCTTTAACGCGGCAAGTAGTGCCGCAGCTTTGTGCGCGCAAATCCGCGGATGGTCCCAGTCCTCTGCGCATCTGGAGCGCGGGTTGCGGCAGCGGTGAGGAGACTTACTCCATCGCCATGGCGGTTTGTGATGCATTGAGCCACAACGGCGCGGGGAGTAATGGCAACGGCTCGAACAATACGAGTGGGAATAGCAATGGAAAATCGGCGGCTCGCAACGGAGGTATTGCCGATAGCGCGCCAGTCCCGTCAGCGAGCCTGGGCGCAGGCTTGTCGATTCACATCGTAGGCAGCGACTTGCTGCCGCGCAATGTTGAAATCGCAGATCGCGGCGTATACCGGCAGTCGGCTGTGGATGGGCTGCCGCCTGCCACCATCCGCAATTATTTTTCTAAGATCACTTCGCCTGTGGTTGTGGCGAATGAAGTTTATGACGAATTCGACGACGAAGGCCGCAGCCCAGCTGTAAGCCAGGGAAAAAATGGCGCGTCAGCCGGAACGAATCCCGCCAATGCCGCGCATCTGTTAGTGAAGCCACGCTTGCGCAGCCTGGTGACGTTCAATTGCATGAACCTCTCCCGCCCCGGCTACATTGGACGCTTCGATTGCATCTTCTGCATGGACGTGCTGCCGCACTTCTCGCGCGCGCAGCGCATTGCGCTGCTCGAGCGGCTCCATCTTTATCTCGAACCCGGCGGATATCTTTTCTTGAGCCAGACCGAAAAACTCAGCGCACCGAACTTGAACTTCCGCTCCGAAACTTTCGATGGATACACGTTTCATCGCAAGCCGTTGGCAGCCAGCGCGGCTTACGGACGGTAGGCTTCAAAAACTGCAGTTGCCCCCCTGGGCCCTCTTGCGATAGACTAAGCTAAGTTAGTTTAGTCTATCGCTATCCAATGAAGACCGTTAATATTCACGAAGCCAAAACCCAACTTTCTAAGCTCGTCGAAGAAGCTGCCGACGGAGAGCCTTTTGTGATTGCGAAGGCTGGCCGGCCCATGGTAAAAGTCACAGCCCTGGGCGCGCCTGTGGGAAAACAAGTCAAACGCCTCGGCTTTATGGCTGGACAAATCTCTGTGCCAGACGACTTCGACCGTATGGGCCAAGAAGAGATTGAGCGCCTCTTTACGAGCGGAAAATGAAGCTTCTGCTCGATACCCACCTCCTGCTCTGGGCTGCGGGCAAACCAAATCGGCTCTCCGCGACCGCCAGAAAACTGATCGACAGCTTGGCTAATGAGCTTGTGTTCAGCGCAGGTAGCGTGTGGGAGGTGGCGATCAAGCGTGGACTCGGCCGCAACGACTTCCAAGCCGATCCCCGATTGCTTCGCCGTGGCCTGCTGGACAACGGTTATACCGAGTTGCCAATTCTGAGCGATCACGTCGTCGCCATTGAGGCTCTCCCGCTCATCCACAAAGACCCATTCGACCGGCTGCTAGTGGCGCAGGCCACTGTGGAGGGCATCACCCTTCTCACCGCGGATTCGATAGTGGCGAAATATCCTGGGCCGGTGCGGCTGGTGTGAGAAGTGATTTTGTCTATTTTGTTTATTTTGTCTATAATGGACAAATAATGAAGACAGTCTCTGCGACGGAAGCCAAACAACGGTTCGCTGCTGTTATTGATGCGGCTCAGCGTGAGCCAGTGCGCGTTCGCCGCCAGAGCCGCGACGTCGCCGTGATCTTGTCGGCGGAAGAATATGACCGCATCCGAGGTGCCAATGTCGACGAACTCGACCGCCTTTGCGAAAGGGTCAGCAGGCAGGCGGCCGAGCGCGGCTTGACCGATGAAATCCTCGCCGACCTTCTCAAAGACTGATGCACCCAGCGGAGCGCGTCGTAGTCGACACTAATGTTTTCGTCAGCAGGCTTCTACGGTTTGACTCGGTCCCCGGCCGTGCGGCCGAAAAGGCCATCCATCAAGCCGTTCTTCTGGTATCTCAGCCGACGATGAGTGAACTGGCCGACGTTCTGGCTCAAGCCAAGTTCGATCGCTATGTCTCCATTGAGCAGCGACTGCAATTCATTCGGCTCATTGCCCATACCGCACATTTCGTTCCCATCGTTCATCCCATCCGCGAATGCCGCGACCCGAAGGATGACAAGTTTCTAGACGTGGCGTTGAATGGGAGGGCGGACGTGATTGTCACTGGCGATGTGGATTTGCTGCGGATGCATCAGTGGCGGGAAATTGCGATTCTGACACCTGCCAAATACCTGGGTCGCTAGGCCACACTTCATCGTTGTAACCAGGCTTCGTACTGTTTCCAATCGCTATGGATGATTCTTTGCTCTTCATCGATTGGAGGTTTCGGGCGCCGAAACGCCACCTTTTTTGAATACTCGGGATATTCAGCCGGTCCCAGGACATCCCTGAAATCTTGAACGGCGCTGTCGATATGTGCCCGCAGTGCTTTCACGTCGCCATTGGCCAGTTTCAGAGCCGCCAATTGCACTCGTGGTCGCTCGCGCCGCCCACTTGATCTCTCCTCATAGCCCTTGAGTACCGCCATCACGGAATCAAACTGCGTTTCCGAATAGTCCCGGCGGACGATTCTCTCGACATCGTTGGACGTAACACTAGGGATAGGCTGCAGCATACGTGATATTGCTTGCTAGCGTCGGAGAACAGGCTACGCGAACAAAAACTCCTTAGTCCGCAGCTCCTTGATCGTGTCACGCAGCTTCGCTGCCTTTTCGAATTCAAAACGCTTGGCCGCTTCGCGCATGTCGCTTTCGAGATTGACGACATATGCATCCAACTCCGGCTGCGATTTGAACTCGGGCATGCCTTCGGCTTCGCCGCCGGTCAGGTCGGTGTAGTCGGCGGCGACGATTCCTGCCAACGTCATGTCCAGAGGACGAATGATCGATTCCGGCGTAATTCCATTCTCCAGATTGTAGGCAGTTTGTATTTCGCGCCTGCGCAAGGTTTCATCCATTGCCCGCTTCATCGAGTCGGTGATTCGGTCGGCGTAGAGAATCGCACGGCCGTGCAGGTGCCGAGCACAGCGGCCGATGGTCTGAATCAACGATCCCCACGACCGCAGGAAGCCTTCCTTGTCGGCATCGAGAATCGCTACCAGCGACACTTCCGGCAGGTCGAGGCCTTCGCGCAGAAGATTGATGCCAATCAATACATCGAATTCGCCCTTGCGTAGATCGCGGAGAATCTTAACCCGCTCCAGCGTTTCGATTTCCGAATGCATGTAGCGGCACTTCACGCCGACCTCGGCGTAATACTCGGCCAGGTCTTCGGACATGCGCTTGGTCAGCGTCGTTACAAGCACACGCTCGCCTTTTTCTACGCGCGCGCGAATTTCGTGTAGGAGATCGTCGATCTGTCCTTTCACCGGGCGTATCTCAACTTCGGGATCGATCAACCCCGTCGGACGAATGATCTGCTCGACCACCACACCCGCCGACTTGGTCAGCTCATATGGACCCGGCGTCGCAGAAACGTAAACGAGCTGATTGGTGCGATGCTCGAATTCCTCGAACGTCAGCGGACGGTTATCGAGCGCCGACGGCATGCGGAAGCCATATTCCACTAGCGTTTCTTTCCGCGACCGGTCGCCGGCATACATGCCTCGCAATTGTGGCACCGTCTGATGCGATTCGTCGATGAACATCAGGAAATCGCGCGGGAAATAATCGAGCAGCGTCGGCGGAGGCTCGCCCGGCATGCGTCCGGTGAAATGCCGCGAGTAATTCTCGATGCCGTGGCAGTAGCCCATCACCTTGATCATTTCCAGATCGAACTTCACACGCTGGTGAATGCGCTGTGCTTCGACTACGCGGCCCTGCTTCTCCAGTTCCACTTCCCACCACGCCAGCTCTTTCTTGATCGACTCCACCGCCGACGCCCGAGTCTCATCTTTCATCACATAATGCGTCTTGGGATAAATCGGCAGCCGCATGTACTTTTGCTTCACCGTGCCGAACAGCGGATCGATCTGCGCCAGCGATTCGACTTGATCTCCCCATAGCTCGATGCGGTAAGCCATGTCGTCATAAGTGGGGAAGACCTCGATCACGTCGCCGCGCACGCGAAATGTGCCGCGCTTGAACTCGCCATTGGTGCGCTCGTAGAGAATGTCGACCAGTTTGTGCGTGATGTCTTCGCGGGTGATCTTCTGTCCTTTTTCGAGGAACAGCATCATGCCGTAGTAAGCCTCGGGCGAGCCGAGGCCGTAGATGCAGCTTACCGAGGCCACAATCAGCGCGTCGCGTCGCTCGAACAAAGATTTGGTCGCGGAGAGCCGCAGCTTGTCGAGTTCATCGTTGATGGTCGCTTCCTTCTCGATGAACAGATCGGCGGCTGGGACGTAAGCCTCAGGCTGGTAATAATCGTAATAAGAAACGAAATACTCGACGGCGTTGTGCGGGAAGAAATTCTTGAACTCGTGGTAAAGCTGGGCTGCCAGTGTCTTGTTATGCGCCATCACGAGCGCCGGACGGTTCACAGCTTCGATCACCTTGGCCATGGTGTAGGTCTTGCCCGAGCCGGTGACGCCCAGCAAAACCTGATGCTGCTCGCGGTCGTATATGCCGCGCAGAAGAGACTCGATGGCGCGGCCCTGGTCGCCCTGCGGTTTGTAATCGGAAACGAGTTTGAAGTCCATGAAAAGAAGCTTCTAGCTGTTAGCTCCTAGCTTTTAGCTAACCCTATTTTGTCCCACTCGGCGATTTGTCATTCCTAGCGATGCGAGGAATACGGTGTCCTCGCCGCAATTCGCACAGAAGGCAATTTCGACGGGTGAGAATCCTTCTATTATAACGCGGTTCAAAACGCTGTTCGTTACAGCTCTGCCAGCACCCGGTGCACCATATAGATGGAGATCGAGCCTTCGCCCACGGCGGAGGCCACGCGCTTTACATTTCCGGCGCGGACATCGCCTACGGCAAATACTCCGGGCAGGCTCGTCTCGAGCATTTGCGGCACACGCGAAAGCGGCCACTTAAAATCCTGCAACACGGGATCCAGATCGCGCCCGGTGAGAATGAAGCCCTTGTCGTCGAGGGCGACGCAGTCTTTCAGCCACCCGGTGCGCGGCGAAGCTCCCGCCATGATGAAGACGTGCCGGATGTCATGCGTCGAAGTCTCGCCGGTTTTCGTGTCCCGCCAGGTTACGCGCTCCAGTTGCGAATCGCCTTCCATGCCTACAAGTTCCGTGCAGTAATGCATTTCGATTGCGGGATTTTCGTCGATGCGTTGAATCAGATAGCGCGACATCGATTCAGATAACTGCTGCGCCCGCACGAGAATATGAACCTTGCTCGCAGTCTGCGAAAGGTAAACTGCCGCCTGGCCGGCTGAATTCCCGCCACCAACGACGATCACCTCATCGTCACCGCACAGCTGCGCTTCCAGATAGGTCGCCCCGTAATAGACACCCTGGCCTTCGAACTTTTTCAGGTTGTCGATGTTGGGCTTGTTGTACTGCGCGCCGCTCGCGATCACTACGGTGCGGGCGCGGATTACGTGCCCGCAATCGACGCTCAACTCATAAGGGCGCTGCTCGCAATCCAATTTCGTCACATTGTTGGCGATCAGCACCTTGGCGCCAAACTTCTGAGCTTGCGCGGCGGCTCGGCCTGCCAGTTCCTGTCCTGAGATTCCCATGGGAAAGCCGAGATAGTTTTCGATCTTGGAACTTGATCCAGCTTGCCCGCCGGGAGAATCGGCCTCGATCACCAGGGCGTCCAGGCCTTCCGATGCGGCGTAAACCGCCGCCGCCAGACCGGCTGGCCCGGCGCCGACAATAACCACGTCGCGCACTTCGGCCGCCGTGATGTGGGCGTTGAGCCCCAGGCACCTCGCCAACTCCTGAATCGACGGGCTGCGCAGCACCGTGCGGTTGTTGCAGATGACCACGGGAATTTGATCGACCGTGACATGAAAACGGTCGAGCAGATCCTGGTAGCTCTTGTCGGTGTCGAGATCCACATTGGTGTAGGGATGTCCATTGCGGGTGAGAAATTCGCGCAGACGCAGAGTCTTGGCAGAGTGCTGCGAGCCCAACAGAATCACGTTACCCTGGCCGCGATTAATCAGTTGAACGCGGCGCAGAATGAACGCTCGCATGAAGATTTCGCTTAACTCCTCATCTCTCGCCACCAGCGTCCGGAGAGCTTCGTTGCTCAGTTCCAGAAATTCTCCGTCAGCCGTCACCCGGCCTCGCCCCAGGGCGGGACGGCCCGAGATCACCGTCATTTCTCCGGTAAAATTTCCAGGCTCGTGTTTGACGATCAGGCGTTCGCCCCGCCGGTCGGGCTGCACGATTTCCAAACTGCCCGAAAGCACCACGAAAACGGGAACGTCGCTATCGCCAGGCTCGAACAGGATTTCGCCCGCCTTCACTTTTCGTAATTTGCTCACAGAACGGATGCGGCTGATCTGTTCGGCAGTCAGCACGGGAAAAATTTCACCGCGAACATCACCGCGAACATCAGCTTGTAACGGAGTTATCTGGGAAGACATGTTCGCTCCCGCTCACAGACGAATTCGATTCAAGGTTGAGACTAGTAGATGATATCGGCGGCAATTCGGTTTCAAACGAAGCGGTTCGCGAGCCATGCAGGATAAGCTTAAGCGGCGCTAGTTCTCCTGAACGTCGCCGACGCCCACAATTTTCGCGGTCGCGCGGAACTTTTTGTAATCCCGAAAGGTCTGTTCCACGTCCACATCGAAGTTCTTGATCAGGCCGATACGCACATCGATCTTCGCTGTAAGGTGCAGCGGCAACCAGACTTCGTCGTTCACCCGCGTCTGTTCGAGCATGAAACGCGACCCTTTGTGGAAACGCGCGAGAAACAATCCCCATGAAAAGTTGTCCAGGCATTCCACGTCCATCTTGGCGAGTTGCAGATCGTCCTTGTCGATCCAGACTCGGCCGCGAAACTTCGATAAAAACTTAGACTCCTTCATGTGCGGCTCAAATCCCGGACGCGGCTCTCCATCGATCACCCATACCTCGCGACCGCCTAAGGATTGCGTTCCCACCAGCGTGAAGTTGTAGGCGTCGGCTACGTCGCGCACGAATTTACGGTCCTGCTCTCGATCTTTTTCTTCTTTCTGCTCGCGCTTCCTGCGGGCATCCTCGGATTCATTCTTGCGCTTGTCGATGACCTTCTGGATCTTTTCTTCCTCTTTGGCCGCATCTTTCTTATCGAGTGCTTTGTCGTCTTTCCCGATCAGGCGCTGCACCTGTTCGCCGTAAAGCTCCATCACATCGTAAGTCTTCACTTCGGTGGATTTCACCTGCCCAGTGCCATCGAGCTTGCGTTCTTCGTCGCGCTCAATGTAGGTATAGTCGCGCACCCGCTTGCCGTTCTCGATATCTTTGTCGGCGACTACGCGAAGCAACTGCTGCATCTGCTGTTGCGAGAGCTTGCCGCTGGCATCGGGCTGCAAGTCGGGAGGGGAAGCGGTGCTCGGCGGCGAACCGGAGGCGGATCGATCCTGCTGGGCGAAAACCGGCGCGGCCAACAGAACGCCTACCATTAGGAGCAGAGCGAGACCCAGCTTTCGCATGACAGACATTACGTTCTTGGAAGACGGGAAGTTCCCCTAGGATGCACGGCCAACGACGAACAACCAACGACTAACGACTAACGACTGTCCTTGTACTAACGACCGTCCTTGTACGCTTTTCCCAGGCACTCCGCCTGAAACAAGCGCTCATCCACGCGATGCAAGCCCTTGGCCGCGGCTGACGTGATCAGTGGGTAATGCTTAACGTCGAACAGGTGATACACAATGAACCAGACAGGCTTATCAGTGGTCATCCAGTTCTGACGATCGAAGCGTTTCAGATTTACGGGCACCGAGTAGCGCCGCAAGGTGCGCTCGCGGCGCAGATTGAAATAGCCGTTGAAATAAGTGATGGCTAGCTCACGCAGCGTGCGGTGGACGGGCTCGCGCCAGCGACATCCCGTATAGTTCGATTTTGCGACGGCACCCCAGCCTCCGTTCTGGCGAAAGATCGCGATCACGTGATCGGTGTCATGTTCGGCTTCAAAATCGAGCAGCAGCGGAGGATATCCGTTGGCACGCAGTGCCGCTGCCGCGAAGATGGCGCCTTCGAGGCAGTGCGCCGTCTGCTCGGCCAGCACGCGCCGCGGCGACCATGCTGTATCCGCAAGATGATAGGGAACATCATCGAGAAATCTCTGGATGCCGTAAGGACTTTTCATGCTGCGCAACTTGCGCAGCTCTTTGTTTGTGAAACCTGCAAGCGGGTCCGTCATTGACGGATGAGTTTACATGAGAGCCGCCGGCATGCGAAACACGCAGGCCCGCGGGCACTTGGGGGTCTTATGTCTCAGGTCTTAGGTGTTAGGAAGACCTGAGAATTGACGCTTGAACTCTGCCCAAGACCTGAGACCTAAGACCTAACACCCGGACTGAAAACTTCCGCGAGTTCGTCAGGCGTGTCCACCAGCACGTCCGGCGGATTGTCTATGAGCGTATGCGGCGCAAATCCGTAGCTCACGCCTACGGTCCACAGTCCGGCGTTCTGTCCGGTTTCAACGTCTACGTGGGAGTCGCCGACGATCGCGGCTTCTTCCGGACGCACTCCGTTTTCTTCAAGCAGCTTGCGCGCGCCCTCGGGATCAGGTTTCTTGGTCGCAAAACTATTGCCACCGTAGATTTGCATAAAGAACGGTCCCAATCCCAATGCTTCGACGATGGCACGCGAGGGAACTACCGGTTTATTGGAGAGCACAGCCAGCCTGCGCGGAACGCCATTGCGCGCACTTTGAATGGCCGCAAGCGCTTCTTTGACGCCCGCGTAGACCGTAGTGTGGTCGAGTTTGTGCTCGCGATAATAAGAAAGAAAAAATTGCAAGCCCTGTCGCACGACCGCGTCGTCAACCGCTTCGCCGCCGAGCGCGCGCTGAATGAGAATCGGGGCGCCGTCACCCACATAGCTGGCAATCACGTCATCGGGCAACTCGGCACGTCCAATGTGGCGCAGCGCCGCGTTTACGGAGTGCACAAGGTCAAGGCGCGAATCGATCAGCGTGCCATCAAGATCGAAGATCACCAGCTTGATCGAACGCGGGTCAAAGGCGCGGCGGGTCTGGATCATGCTCCTTCAGGATAAATCACGAATGTGCTCACTCGTTAGTTCGCGTCATTATTCGGGGCAGCGCTCGACTGTAGTGCGAATCCTTAAGAAGACTTAATCTCAAGTAATGAGCCGTCTTTCCGATGATTGGAGAATGGCACACTCTGAGAATCTAATTTCTCTCATTTACTTGAGTTCGGAAGCGGTTCCATTTTCAGAGCAAGATTTGATCGAACTCCTGGAGAAGAGCCGGCAGAGCAACGCCGCACTCGGGATGACCGGCATGTTGCTGTACAAAGACGGAAATTTCCTGCAGGTCCTCGAGGGAGAAACGGAAAAGGTGCTCGCTCTTTACGAAAAAATTCGTCAAGACGAACGGCACCGGAGTTTAACCATTCTATCCCGGGAAGCTATAAGCCATCGGGATTTCCCCGATTGGTCGATGGGCTTTCGCGACCTACGCTCTCCCGACACGGTGAGGAGGCCCGACTTCAGCCACTTCGTGGACACGTCCCTCACGGCAGCCGATCTCTCGGCGGACCCCGGTCGCGCCAGGAAGCTGTTAATGTTTTTCAAGGAAGATAAGGCGTCGGTCAAAAGTGTTGGCGCCTGCTGAGGTGTTCTGCTTTCGGTTCGAATGCATCTCCCAAACCGTTCTTTTCGCCAGCGCAACTCTCTCCGTATAATTCCGCCAGGGATTGCCTTACATAGTCGTCTATCGGGTTAAAGATCAAGTTGTGGAAATCGCTCGCATTTACCACGGAGCCCAAGACTGGCCGTAAATCCCCCGCGCAAGAACTTGCATGTTTTCCAATCCTTAATTCCGATTTACAATGCAACTTGCGCGGTCGCGCTGGCACCACATTCATAGAACGCATACTTCATAACGCATTCCTCAGGAAACCGGATGGCGACGACAAAAACCGACCCTAAGCTGTCCGTTACAGGTAGCGGCAAGAAGCCCCGAACCTACGAGGGACTTACGCGCGAGCAGCTGATTGAAGCTTATCGCTTGATGTATACCTCCCGGCGCATTGACGACCGGGAAATCCTTCTCAAGCGGCAACAGAAAATCTTCTTCCAGATGTCGGGAGCCGGACACGAAGCCATCGGCGTGGCGGCCGGCATGGCGCTGAAGCCGGGCTACGACTGGTTCTATCCTTATTATCGCGACCGCGCGCTGTGCCTGGCGCTGGGCGCGAAGCCGCTCGATATGTTTCTGCAGGCGGTTGGCGCGGCCGACGATCCCAGTTCCGGCGGACGCCAGATGCCTTCGCATTGGGGATACAAGCCGCTGAACATCGTGACCCAATCTTCGCCGACGGGATCGCAGATTCTGCAGGCAGTGGGATGCGCTGAGGCGGGACGGTACTTTGCCAATCATCCAAGAACGGCAGAGATTCCTGGGATCCCCGCTTCTGGAGCGGGATCGCCCGATTATCGCCAGTTCAAAGATGTGACGTTCCATGGCGACGAGATTGCGTACGTCTCTCTCGGCGACGGCACCACCAGTGAGGGCGAGTTCTGGGAGGCGATGAATGCCGCCGCTCTCAGCAAGCTGCCGGTAATTTTTGTCGTGCAGGATAACGGCTATGCCATCTCCGTGCCGGTGGAAGTACAGACCGCCGGCGGCAGCATTTCGCGACTGGTCTCGGGGTTTCCGAATTTTCATTTCGAAGAGATCGACGGCACCGATCCTGTGGCGAGTTCAGCTGCGTTTCAGCGTGCCATGAAGTATTGCCGCGAGGGCCATGGTCCTGCGTTCGTGCACGCGCATGTGATCCGTCCTTATTCGCATTCGCTCTCCGATGATGAACGCTTGTACCGTCCGGATTCCGAGCGCGAGCGCGACGCCGCCCGCGATCCGGTTTCTCGCACGCAAATGTTTTTGCTGCGTGAGGGAATCCTCGACGAAAAAGGCATCAACGAACTGGAAAAGCAGGTCGAAGAAGAATTGCAGATCGCCGTCGATAAAGCGCTTGAGGCCTTGCCGCCCGCGCCCGAGAGCGTGTTGCAGTATGTGTATTCGCCGGATCTCGACCCTACGTCCGCGGCGTTCGACACCCAGGCAGTAGTCGGCGCCGACTCCGAGGATGGCAAGAAACCCGCGGCGAAAACCATGGCCGACCTGATCAACGTGACGCTGCGCGACGAGATGAAGCGCGACGAGCGCATCGTGATTTTCGGCGAAGACGTGGCCGATTGCAGCCGCGAAGAGTACTTGAAGCGCAAGCTGGTGAAGGGCAAAGGCGGAGTCTTCAAACTCACCTTCGGCCTGCAATGCGAGTTTGGCCCGGACCGCGTCTTCAACTCGCCGCTGGCCGAGGCTGCCATCGTGGGCCGCGCCACCGGTATGGCCACGCGCGGATTGAAGCCGGTTGTCGAGATTCAATTCTTCGACTACATCTGGCCTGCGATGATGCAGATTCGCGACGAGCTGTCGGTGATCCGCTGGCGATCGAACAATGTGTTTTCTTGCCCGCTTGTGATTCGAGTCGCCATCGGCGGATATCTCACCGGCGGTGCGATTTATCACTCGCAGTGCGGGGAGAGCATGTTCACGCACATTCCGGGTCTGCGCGTTGTCTTCCCATCGAACGCGCTCGATGCCGCTGGATTGCTGCGCACCGCAGTTCGCTGCGACGATCCGGTGCTGTTTCTGGAACACAAGCGCCTGTACCGCGAAACCTACGGGCGCGCACCTTATCCCGGGCCGGATTACATGATTCCGTTCGGCAAGGCGAAGATCGTTCATCCGGGCACGGATTTAACCGTGATCACCTACGGAGCGGTCGTTCCCCGTGCATTGCAGGCCGCGCAGAAACTCGAACGCGAGCATGGCGTGAGAGTGGAGTTGATCGACCTTCGCTGCTTGAACCCGTTTGATTGGGAAACGATCGCCGCATCGGTCGGCAAGACGAATCGCGCGCTCGTGGCTTACGAAGACACTCTGAGCTGGGGGTACGGAGCGGAAATCGCGGCGCGCATTGCCGATCAACTTTTCGATCAACTGGATGCGCCAGTACGCCGCGTGGCCGCCGCCGACACCTTCGTCGCCTATCAGCCGATCCTAGAAGACGCCATCCTGCCCCAGGCCAATGATCTGTTCCGCGCCATGAAAGAGCTGGCGGAGTACTGAAAATCAGTGTTCAGTGTTCAGTGAACCCGACGAATCCGCCGGCCGCATCTGGCGTCGTGGATTTTGGCATCCTGCCTAGAGTCTTCTGTCTCGTGAAATTCTTCCCCGTTGACCGCGGCCTAATCAACACCCTAGAATCAGTGGCCGTTCTTTGAGGGGGACAATGACAACGTTACATCGCACTGCTCACATCCGTGGGCTGGCGGGAATTGCCAGCCTTGTCTTCACGCTTTTTCTTGCCAGCACAGTCACAGCGCAGACAGCCGTAACCACATATCACAATGACAACTACCGCACGGGCTGGAACAATACTGAAACCACTCTCACGCCCTCGAACGTGAACGCCTCTCAGTTCGGCTTGCTGGCGACTGTGCCCGTAGACGATCAGGTGGATGCGCAGCCGCTCCTGGTCCCGAACGTTACCATCACGGCAGGAAATTACCAGGGACTCCACAACGTCGTATATGTCGTCACCGGCAACGACACGGTTTATGCCATCGACGCCAATGCCGGCACGATTCTGCTGAGCAATCACCTCGGGACGCCCGTGACCTACCCGCTCGGCTGCAACAACAATGGACCGCACGTCGGCATCACTTCCACGCCGGTCATCGACACCAGCAAGAACAACCTGTACCTTATTGCGTACACCAAGGGCAGCAACGGCAGCGCCCCATCCTATACGCTCCACGCGCTCGATCTGGGAAGCCTCACCGACAAGCTGACGCCCGAAATTGTCAGCGCGTCGCATACGCTCACTAATGGAAGCAGCTTCGTTTTCAATGCGACCTATCAGCGGCAGCGCCCCAGCCTGCTGGAAGCAAACGGCAACATCTACGCCGGATTCGGCAGCTTCTGCGATTTTGATGGCGGCTCCTCGCGCGGCTGGCTGCTGGGATGGAATGCGGCTACGCTCGCGCCCCTCCCGGCTAATCAACTCTTCGATTACCAGGCCACTTCTCCGGATACCTTCTTCCTGTCGTCCATCTGGATGTCGGGATATGGACTGGCCGCGGACGATTCCGGCAACGTCGTCTTCGTCACTGGAAATTCCGACTACTCGGGAACCACTTACGACGGCGTCACTAACATTCAGGAAAGCACCATCGAAGTGTCGTCGGACCTGACGACTGTCGTGGACCTGTTCACGCCCTCGGATCAAGGTTATCTGGACGAGACGGACGACGACTTCGGCTCCGGCGGCGTTCTCGTGCTGCCCGATCAACCAGGCTCAACTCCGCATCTGGCCGTGGCCGCCGGCAAAGATGGCAACATGTACTTTATGAATGAAGACGATCTGGGCGGATATTCGACCTCGGGAAATAACGTCCTCGGCACGTACCGGATCGGCGGTTGCTGGTGTGGAGAATCGTACTTCGTAGATCCGGGGGATGGCCTTGCGCGCGTGGTGAGCAGCGGAGGTAATGTGGTCGATGTGTGGAAGCTGGAAACCTCGCCCACCCCAAGCTTGACTAACGTCACGCACTCGCCCGGACTCAGTACCGGGCAAAATGGCGGCTTTTTCACGAGCGTTTCGTCCAATGGCACGGCTAGTCCGATCATCTGGGCGCTGGCCCGGCCAACTGCCCAGAAGCCTCCCAGCATGTACCTTTATGCCTTCAACCCTGAGTCGGGAAAGAAGCTCATGACCCAACTCTTCAAGGCCGTCGGCGGAAGCTGGCCCAACCAGGGCGGCGATTCGAATCAGGTTCCGATGATTGCCAACGGCATGGTGTACGTCGCCAGTTTCAAGGAGCTAAAGATTTTCGGATTGAAGCCGGCGCCGAAGGAGAACGCCAAGTAGGGGCCTTCGAACTCGAGTGTGGGCGCGACAGTCTCAGATTCAGAAGCGAAGGGCTACTGAAGCTCGCGAAGTTGCGCGCATAATTGCTATGGAATCGCGGGTCTATGTTTACCTCACGACCGATCGGTTTTGTGCGTAGTCCGTACAAGGATGCAGGCCAGGTTCCTAAGGGACTAGGCGCGAAACATGAAGTCAATGGAGTGCTGGATGTCTTGCCGGAATTTGAAGTGGGGCTTACTGACATCGAGGGCTTCTCGCATCTTATCGTGCTCTGGGAGTTTGACCGGTCGACAGGATTCGAGCTGTTGGGCACGCCGCCTTCGGACAATCGAGCGCATGGAGTGTTTGCTACGCGATCGCCGCGGCGCCCGAATCCGATTGCGCTGACCATTGTCGAGTTGCTGCAGCGTGAGGGTTGCTCGCTGCATGTTCGTGGGGTCGATATGCTGGATGGGACTCCTATTCTTGACATCAAGCCTCTGATGTCAGGTATTGCGGTCGAGAAGTTGCGTCGGGGGTGGTTGGCGGAGGCTGAGGCGCGGAAGAGTGGTCAATGTCCGGTTCAGCAAGATACCCGTTCGTAACCTTTCTAGTTGATTCCCGAGAATTTAACGTCATTGGGACCGACGCTCTGGGGTAAACTAGATGGAGCGTCGTGCAGCAAAAGGGAGGCTCGTCGTGGGATCTACAGCGAAGCGATTGAAAGATACTTCCGCACCGCATTCGTCGGCTCCTTCCTCGCCGGAGGAGCGGCTGGCCGAGAAAGTTAGCGCTGTGATCGAGGCTCAGGTCAAGAAGATGACCCCAGAAGAACTGCAACGCGCCGATGCGGAGCTGCACAAGATTGCTACAAGAGTCCGCGTAACTTCTGGAACGCGGTAATCAGTTGCTGCCCTTCCAGCGTGTCCTCGCCTTTGCCGAAGCCACGTAACGCATGGATAAAATCCCGCTCTGTTCCGTGCTGGATAATTCTCAAGAACGCAGCTTTGCGGGCAAGCATGTTGCGGTCGAGGCTGGCCCGTCTGGGGTCGGTTGTGTCGCGGAGGGCCTCTAGGATTTCCAGTGGGTCTGATTGCCTTGGTTTATCTTCCTTCATGGAATCGTCTCCGTGGACCGGTTGTTTGTCTTCTCCGATATTAGAACGGAAGCCGTCTGAATGAGGGTCGGCTACTCAACGCCCCCAATTTTCTGAATCAGGTGCGTGGCTCTTTCCAGCAAGTCGTCGTACGTACGTGGGCACGTCGATCCAATGGAAGTAGAGAATACTGAGTGTCCCCGCTGAAGCTAATCCCTATTCCTTCCGTCGCGTTGTAAGATGAGCGAATACTTTCCATGAGCCCCAATCCTCCACGCGCGGATATGCCCGAAGTTTCGCCTGCGGTGCAGGAGGATGTGGCGCGGCTGGCGGCATCGCCGGAGGTGCGGTCGGCTTACAACTGGCTGCGGACGAAGGAGCCGCAACTGGCGCAGTGGCAGATGGAGATGGCGCGGATTCCGGCGCCTCCGTTTGGGGAGTCGGCGCGCGGGGCATGGCTGGCGGAGCGCTTTCACGAAGTTGGTCTGGATGATGTTCGCATCGACGATGTGGGGAATGTCTTTGGAGTGCATCCCGGCTTCGGACAACGTTACGTCGCTTTGAGCGCGCACATCGATACTGTTTTTCCGGCCAGCACGCCGTTGAATATCCGGCAGCAGGGCAGCCGGCTTTATGGGCCGGGAGTTTCCGACAATGGCGCGGGCGTGGCGGCGATGCTTGGCATTGCGGCTTTGTTGCGCGCGGTGCGGCTGCGGCACTCGTTGCCGTTTGTGTTTATCGGCAACGTGGGTGAAGAGGGTGAGGGCGATCTGCGCGGGATGCGGCATATTTATTCCACGCCGCGCTGGAAGGATTCGATTGCTTACAGCGTGGTGCTCGATGGTGCGGGCGCCGACACGATTGTGGCCGAGGCTTTGGGCAGCCGGCGATTTGAAGTGATCGTGCGCGGTCCCGGAGGGCATTCGTGGAGTGATTTTGGCGCGCCGAATCCGATTGTGATTTTGGCGAGGGCGATCGATACGTTTTCTTCGATCCCGGTACCTGCTTCGCCGAAGACTACTTTCAATATTGGAGTGATTCGCGGCGGTACTTCGGTGAATTCGATTCCCGAGTCGGCGAGCATGAAGGTGGATATCCGGTCGACTTCGATGGCGGAGATGGAGCGGTTGGAGCAGACTTTGCGCCTGGCGCTGAATCGTGCGGTGGAAGACGAGACGCTCGGCGCGGAGATGCGCTCCCACGTGCAGAGGCGGCCTTCGGGAGTGAGTTGCGAGGTAGTGGCGATTGGGAACCGTCCCGCGGGAGAGTTGGCGGTGGGAGCCCGGATTCTGCATGTGATTCGCGCGGTGGATGCGCAGTTGAATAATGCGGCGCAGGTGCAGCGTGCGTCGACGGACGCGAATATTCCGTTGTCGCTGGGCTTGGAGGCGATTGCGATTGGCGGCGGCGGGTCGGGCGGCGGAGCGCACACTTTGCAGGAGTGGTTCGATTCCAACGGGCGGGAGTTGGGGTTGAAGCGGATTTTATTGACGATGCTGGCGCTGGCGGGAGCGGGGGAATGATGGGGAGATGTGTGAGCTTACAGTCGAAAGGTATAGGGAAGTTGTGGCGTCCCTCCGGGACTCGTTCTATTTCTTCGTCGCTACCCGGCACTGCCGAGCCGGGCTTTCACATGCTGTCACTTCGCGACTGGATCACCGTAATCTCGGTCTTTGTCTTTGTCACCTTTGTCGGCATCTTTTCAAGCGCACCGGCGCAGGCTCAGAACGCGGCTCCTGCCTCGACAGCGACTTCGGGTCCTAAGGCCGACGTGATCTTCATCCACGCCAATGTTTACACCGGGGTTCCGGCTAACGCGCAGTTCAGTTCGATTTTGCGCGAGGAGGCGATTGCGTTACGGGGAGAGCGCATTCAGGCCGTGGGGAAGAATGCGGAGATCGAAAAGTTAAAAGGGCCGTCGACGCAGGTGGTCGATCTAGGCGGGCACTTCGTGATGCCGGGATTCAACGATGCACATCTGCACCTGGCCGATGCTGGATTGCAGAAGCTGAATGTCGATCTGACGGGTGTGAGGACTTTAGATGAATTTCGGCAGCGCGTGCTGGCCAAGGTAGAGACGGCTCAGCCGGGGGAATGGATTCTTGGCGGAGGCTGGGATGAGACCATGTGGCCGGTGAAATCTTTACCCAGCCGCTGGGATCTGGATGAAGTTTCGGGCGGGCATCCCGTGTTCCTGGATCGCGTGGATGGACATCTGGCCGTGGCGAATACGCGGGCGCTGCAGTTGGCCAACATCACGCTGGCGACGCACGATCCGCAAGGCGGGAAAATCGATCGCGATGCGAACGGGCAGCCTACGGGAATTCTTCGTGAAGGGGCGCAGCAAGCGGTGAGAGCGGTGATTCCGCCGCCGAATCATGACATGCGGCGAAAGGGAATTGAAGTGGCGCTGGCAGACCTGGCGGCGTACGGAGTGACCTCGGCTCAGGATTATTCGCCCGGCGGAGAAAATTTTCAGATTTACGAAGACCTTGAAAAAGAAGGCAAACTGACGGCGCGCATTTCTGAGTGGTTGACGTTTAACGATTCGGTGGGCGAGTTGAAAAAGCAGCGCGACGCGCATCCGCAGTCGGATCTGATGCTGCACACCGGGATGCTGAAGGGCTTCATGGATGGTTCGCTGGGCGGACACACGGCGGCGCTGATGCAGCCTTATGCGGATGATCCGAAGAATTCGGGCTTGCCCCAGTACGACGTGGCGAAGCTGAACGAGATGGCTAAGGAACGCGTGCTGGCGGGCTTCCAGCTTGGGTTTCACGCGATTGGGGATAAGGGCGTGCAGATGGCGCTTGATGCATTTGCCGAGGCTGAAAAGGCTGCGAAGGAGCAGAGGGTAAAAGCGCCGAACGGAGGCGATGACTTCCGGCTGCGGGTCGAGCATGCGCAGGTGACCACGCCGGCGCAGATTGCGCGCTTCAAAGATTTGAAAGTGATCGCCTCGGTGCAGCCGAGCCATCTGCTTACGGACATTCGCTGGGCGAAGGATCGATTGGGGCCGAAGCGAGCCGCGACTTCTTACGCGTGGGCGGGTTTCTTGAATAAGGGAGTAACGCTGGCGTTTGGCACGGATTATCCGGTTGAGCCGGTGTCTCCAGTTCGCGGGTTGTATGCTGCGGTCACGCGCAAGAGCGAGGACGGCAAGCAGGAATTTTTTCCCGAGCAGAAGCTGACTATGGATCAGGCGATTGCGGCTTATACCACGGGCTCGGCCTTTGCCGAATTCGAGGAAAAGGAAAAGGGCAAGCTGATGCCGGGAATGTTGGCGGATTTTGTGGTGCTCGATCGCGATGTGACGGCGGCGTCCCCGGAAAAGCTGCTGGCGACCAAGGTGCTGCGGACGGTTGTGGGTGGCAAGACCGTCTATGAGGGGAAGTAGGGACGGCGGGTAGATTCCTTGCAACTTGCTGACTCAACAGAAGAGCCAGAGAGTTGTGCCCGCAGGACCGCCGAGGGCGGCTCTCCCCGCATAAGCACTGTGTAAATTGGCATGAATTAACAACACGTTACTTGCGGTTCCTTTCCCAGTGAAACGGAATGACCAGCCTATGCGTCCAATACACAGCCACAGGGTTGCGTGATCTCAGGCGAGGTCTGACGACTTGGCAAAAAGGTATAATTGAGGGTTCGTAAAGATTTCGGAGGGAAGTAGGCATATGGATTCGCGGGATGCAGGAGTGCGGTTGAAGACTCGTCGGTGGGTTTATACGTTCAGCATTGTCGCAACGCTGGTGGTCGGCATTTTAATTGGGACAATCGTTTCCTATGGAGTGAAAGGCAAGGAAGGGCAGAAGGCGTCTGATGCGACACCGCTCACCGTGCCTGCGCCGCAACAGCTTTCCAATGCATTTTCACAGATCGCCAAGCAGTTGGGGCCGAGTGTCGTCAATATCAGCACCGAATCGACCGTAAAGAGTCCGCACCGGAAGCGTGGCACACAGATTCCCGACGATCCCGACGCCGACAGCGGCGGCAATGGCAATGGCATGGATGACTTTTTCAAGCGCTTTTTCGGCGGCCAGGGCGGCGATGGCGCCATTCGCGAACATTCGCTGGGTTCGGGCGTGATCGTTGATCCGAAGGGTTATATCGTCACCAACCGACATGTGGTGGAGAAGGCGGACCGCATCCGGGTGCGGCTGCAGGACGATCCGCCGGGCGTGCAGCATGAGGCCAAGGTGGTCGGTGAGGATCAGGAAACGGATCTGGCGGTAATTCAGATTGACATGAACCGCGCCTTGCCGGCGGCGAAGATGGGCAACTCCGATGGCATGGAAGTCGGCGATTGGGTGCTGGCTATCGGCAGCCCGTTCGGGCAGTTTGGCACGGTGACGGCCGGCATTGTTTCGGCCAAGGGCCGCGACATTGTGCCGGGCAAGCAGTTCCAGACGTTTATTCAGACCGATGCCGCGATTAACCCAGGAAATTCGGGAGGGCCGCTGGTCAACATGAACGGCGAAGTGATTGGCATCAACACCGCGATTTTGAGCGAGACGAATGCTTACGCGGGCGTTGGCTTCTCGCTGCCTTCGAATACGGTGGTGACGGTCTACAACCAGCTGATTGGGCCGGAACATCGCGTGGCGCGCGGCTCGATTGGAATCATGTTTGACTCGGTAGAGAATCCGGCGATTGCGCGCGTGTATGGCGCAGGCAGCGGAGTGACCGTGTCGAGCGTAGTAGCGGGAAGCCCGGCGGACCAGGCCGGCCTGAAGGTGGGCGACACCATCACGACCGTTGATGGCCACAAAGTGACGAAGGGATCGGAGTTGGTTGCAGAGATTGCCGCGCGCAAACCGGGGACCAAAGTAGCAGTCAGCTTCCTGCGCAACGGCAAGGAGCAGGAGACGAGTGTAACTATTGCCGACCGCGCCAAACTCTTCGCTGCACGATTAGGCGAGGACAAGGCAACTGACGAAGAGAGCACGCCCAAGCCAAGCAAGTTAGGCATCACGGTTCGCAAACTGACGCCGGAGATGGCCGAGCGGTTGGACATACCTGCCG
>JBEKJF010000026.1:0-23269 GCA_050011375.1 Candidatus Sulfotelmatobacter sp. | reverse complement strand
CTTCCAGCATCGGGGAACGTAGGAACGCCTTCGTAAAGCACACTCGTCGCGGCCAGTGACAGCGGACCGTAAACAATATAAGAGTGACCCGTGATCCAGCCGATATCGGCCATGCACCAGTACACGTCTTCCGGATGAATATCTTCGATGTATTTAGAAGTTCCGGCCACATACGAGAGGTAACCGCCCGTGCGATGTTGGCAGCCTTTCGGCTTTCCCGTGCTGCCGCTGGTGTACATCAGAAACAACGGCGCTTCCGCATCCATGGGAACGGGAGGAACAATTTGACCTCTGTAGTTTGGGAGGATTTCGTCGACCCACGCGTCGCGATCTTTCACAAAAGGCGAAACGGTCGCACTCTTGCCCGCGTGCCGCCGCCACACCAGGACTTTGTCAACTTGCTGGCCTGCCTGCTTCGCAGTTTCCAGCGCGATATCGGCGCCGGCTTTGTGATCGATCATCTTGCCGTTGCGATAGTAACCATCCATGGTGATGAGGACGCGGCTGCCGGAATCGGCGGCGCGCATGCCGCAAGCTTCACCGCTGAAGCCGCCAAACACGACGGAGTGAATTATTCCCAGGCGCGCGCACGCCAGCATGGTGATCGGAAGTTCCGGCACCATCGGCATGTGAATGGTGACGCGATCTCCGCTCTTCAAACCGCAGAAATCGCGCAACAAAGCTGCGAATTCATTCACTCTTACGTAGAGTTCGCGGTAGGTAACGGATACCGTCGCCTCATCTTCCGGCTCAGGGACGAAGATCAGCGCCGCTTTATTTTTGTACTTGGCAAGGTGGCGATCTACGCAGTTGTATGAGGCGTTGATCTTGCCGCCGACAAACCACTTCCAGAAAGGAGGATCGCTGGTGTCGAGCGTGGTGTGCCAATACTGATCCCAGGTCAAGAGATCGGCGTACTCTCGAAAGCATTCCGGGAAATGCTTTTCGCTGAAGCGTTCGATGATGCTGGGATCGGTCAGGTTCGCCTGGCCAACAAATTTCGCCGATGGGTAATAGTATTCTTCCTCCCGCCAATGAACGGAGATCTGGGCTTCGGTGGCCTCACCTGCTACCTGTGGATTCGAACGGATTTCTGCCATGTCGATACTCCGAATTACTGATTAACTTCTGAGTGTGAAATCTGAGGTTCTGAAGGATGCACACAGGCATTCCCGCGAGCGCATCCTCTGATGATTATGCGCTCGGGGAACAGTTGACGTACAGCCTAGTGAAAGCCTGCACTTCGTGCCCAGGACCTCGAAGTGAATCGACCCCGCTAATCCGCCGCCGACGCCTTTCCGGCTTCCGCCCAAATGCGTGTGCTGCGGGTCTCTTTCAGCAGCAGGCTTCCTACGATGAACGTTATGCCCGCAACAATCATGGGATAGTAAAGTCCGGCATAAATGTTGCCCGTGGCAGCGACCGACGACAAGCCGATCAAGGGCAGCAATCCGCCGAACACGCCGTTGCCTATGTGATACGGCAGGGAAAGCGACGTGTAGCGAATCTTTGCCGGGAAAGCCTCAATCAGGTAAGCAGCGATCGGACCGTAAACCAGGGTTACGTAAAGAACCTGAATGAAGATCAGCAGAACCAACATCGTGGTATTTGGGTTTGGAGCTTCCTTGGCTGGCACCAATGCGCCAGTGGCGTCTGTCGTCATGGCGGTAAGACCGATCGCACCAGTTACCTTGTTGCGGGCAGACTTGACCGTAACCACATTGTTCCCCGCCGCTCGCTCCATAGCCTTATAAATTGGGATGTACGTGAGCACCCCGAGCAGGCACCCGGCCATCATCAGCTTCTTGCGGCCAATGCGGTCAGAAAGTGCGCCCACTACCGTAAAGAACGGCATCCCCAATAGCAGCGCGATCGCCACTACGATGTTTGCGGTTTTGACATTCACCTTCAAAATGGTTTGCATATAGAACAATGCGTAGAACTGTCCCGTATACCAAACCACGCCCTGCCCCGCCGTCGCTCCGAAAAGCGAAATCAAAACCAGCTTCAGATTCGCCCATTTCGTGAATGCATCCTTGAGCGGTTGCGTGGAGGTCATTCCCGCGGCCTTGAGCTGAGCGAAAATGGGCGACTCCTTCATCTTCAGGCGTATATAGAGTGAGATGATCACCAGGATGATGGAGATGAGGAATGGAATGCGCCATCCGTAGGCGGAGAAGTCCTCCTTGGACATTGAGTTTTGCGTCACCAGAATCACGATCAGCGAGACGAAGAGTCCCAGTGTGGCCGTGATCTGGATGAAGCTAGTGTAGAAGCCGCGCTTATTGTCGGGGACGTGCTCGCCCACGTAAACCGCTGCACCGCCATACTCTCCGCCGAGCGCGAGTCCCTGCAACACGCGGATCAATAGCAGTACGATCGGCGCGAACCAGCCTGCCGTCGCGAAGGAGGGCAACAGTCCAATGACAAAGGTCGAGAAACCCATAATGGAAAGCGTCACGAGAAAGGCATACTTGCGCCCAACCAGATCGCCGATGCGCCCGAAGAACAGCGCACCGAACGGGCGCACCAGGAAGCCGACGGCAAAGGTTGCGAGATATGCGATGTAGGCGAATGTATCGTTGCCTGGTGGATAGAACTTCGGGCCCAGGATGGCCGCGAGGCTGCCGAAAATGTAGAAGTCATACCACTCGATCATGGTGCCGACGGACGACGCACCAATCACGCGCCAGATGCTGTACTCTGCGTTACCAGTTCCCGCCACTGCAGCATTCGCCATAACTTCCTCCCTGTACCCGAAGTTTTTGGTCCTGGACTGGCGTTTCGATCTGTCCCAGTCTCAGGCACTACACGGCTTGGAAAAACCCAGCCCCGGACTATACACCCATCGACAGCCGACAACAAACCCGGGATTGGCTAAATTCTCAACACAGCGACCATCCAACCATGGTCACGGCTGTTCCTTCTGCAAGATTGCACCTACCGTCAACTGTGATCCAGGCAACACCGTCAGCTCTCGCTTCCACTGGGCAAAGCCGGGCATCGAAAAGACGACCACATGCGTCCCGGCACTCAGTGGAATTTCAGATGGCGTGCTGCCCAGGTATTTTCCGTCCAGAGTGATTTCCGCGCCAGCCGGCGTTGAGCTGAAGTTGCACTTCGCCTTCTCCGAAACTTTCTCTGCGGAAGCTGGTTGTGGCGCGACCGCGACCGGGGCTGGCGCAGGAGCTGGCGAACTCTGCTGCGTGGCAGCCGCAGCCGGGACTGGCTGAGCTGAAACTGCGGGCGCAGCCGCAGCCGCCGACGGACCGGCTTTCCGATCCGCAGCTACCAAGGTGTAAAACTGCTTTCGCGTCTTGCCCTTGTCATCCTCGTAATACACATCAAGCCCGTGTTTCGCTCTTTTGGCATCGAAGCTTTCTCCCTTCGCCAGCGGAACGCAGCGGGAGTATTTTGATTCGACGGTGCAGCTAATGCGGTAGGTTGGCCCGCCATCTTCCTGCACCAGCAAGGTGCTTTGCAGCGGCACATTCGTAGTGGAACGGCAATATGCGTCGAAGGTAAGTTGTTCGCAATTCTGGGGGACGCCGTTGTTGTCAGCGGCCAACGCTCTTGTTGCAGAATCCAGAACAGTGATCCGAAGCGTGCTCTTCGGCGAGGCATTCGCCAACATGGCGGCCAACAAAAAACCGACCTGCAAAGCTGCAATTTTACGAATATTCATGAAACCAACTCCCCCAAACACCGCGCATGCAGATTCCGCACACCTGGTTTTCCCGAACGACTTTAAGAGTCCGCCGCACAGTTCCGCTACATTTTGCTCCCCCTGGTGTGTCTCGCGCAACAGCTTTCATGGAGGAAGTTTGGGAAGACGGACTCACCTACGGGCCAGAGCCCGAATGCAGTCCGTCCCCCGTTTCTTGATAGCCAGTGCCTTCAATCTGCACCGGACATTTCAGCGATCCCAACAGCTATCACAACTAGCAACCCAGGCGGACCCGGTTTGGGCCCGCTAGGGTGGAGGGTCCGGTCTAGAACGTTAGAACGTAAAGATCGGCCCGAATTCAGATCGGTGATCCTGCCATTCGTTGGATGGCTGTCCAGCGATTGTGTATAGCAAGATGTGGTCGAATCCACGTGTGGCGTAGACCGACTGCTCGAAAACGAACTGGCACCAGCTGTTGAGTTTGTAGGTCAGGGTTCCCACCGCTGTCTTGCCCATCGACATCGGGAGTCCTCCACCGCACGAAGCGCTTCCGTCCGCGGCGGCGCAGCCAATGCCGTTGGCGCGGTTCTGGTCGTTATCCACCACCTGGTCCTTGCCGACGAGGAACTGCAGTCCCCAGCCCGCGTTGTGGCCATGCGGATCGGCGTGGAACCACCGGGAAAGCGGTAGCCCGAGTTGTACGAATCCGCCAAAGGCCTGGATGGGTTTCTGCGGAGCGACCACGACCTGTCCCGCCCCGTTGGTTCCGAGGACGGCACCACCGGCAGCTGCCAGCGGACCGCCATCGGCAGTTTCGAAGGGACCTACCACGTTCGTCAGCCCGCTCACGTCGGTGAAGTAACTGTTAATTTGGCCACCGAAGTAGAAGCGCATATCGCCGCCCTTGTAGAGGCTCGCCACCAGAGTCGCCCATCGCGTAGGCAACTGTGCCACGATTTGCCCCCCCCACAGTGTGCTGGACGCTTGAAAGCCGTTCGGGAACGCAGCCTCGTAGCTTGCTGGAAGCAGGGTTGTGTCTGCGCCGCAAGGCGTCGCGAGACAATACGACGAGTTAGGAACGATTGACGTGCGCCTCGAATGGAATCCAGCCAGCGCGATTTGCGCCGGGGCCACGCCGGGGGCTTTGTCGAGTTGGAAACTCAACGCCACTCTGGCTTCATACTCGGGACGGTCGGCGTCGGCACCTTCGCGCTCGCCTTGCGCGAGTTGTGCGGCAAGCCCGTTGCCCGACGCGTTCCCGAGCTTCAGGATTTCACCGGTGCTCGGCATCATGACCCCAAATTGAGGCTCGAACCGGACATTGTGCTCCTTGCTCAGGAGCCATGAGAAACCGCCCCGCAGTTGTGGCGACCGCGTGTAAGTGTTGCCCCAAAATGCGCCGTTGAAGGTGGTTTCCAGGATATTTTCCAAGGCGCCGGATCCAAAAAGCGTCCAGTCCTGTCCGCCTACAAAGAAAATATCCAAGGCGTCGCCGGCGTGGTAATCCAATCGGACGAAGGCCAAACGCAGCTGCGGTTGATTGCTGCGGATCGACGAAACATCGCGGTTGGCGACTTCGCTGAAGTTGCCTTCGAAGTCACCCTCGATCTTGCCGGTTAGCGTCAGGTTCTTCGAAATGTCCGGCCATTCCAGGTTGAGACCAAAGCGCGTAGACCGCGCTTTGACGTGGACCTCGGGGTCCTGCGTTGGGCCGGTGTTGAAAGTCGAGTTAGGCCCAGCATTCAGCCAGATACCTGGGAACGGGAAGTCGTCGCCATCGGGATCGCTGCTGTCATGGACGACCGTTGCCTTGATGAAGCCATAAGGCGCAAGCGTGATTGGACCGGCTTTAATCCCAGCCAGACCGCCAGTCTTGGGCGGGTCAACCGGGAACACGCGGACCGGAGCGATCGCCGGTACCACCCCAGGTACAGGAGGCGGCAACTCGCCGGCTACTCGCGACGGATGAGGTGTCTGCGGCTGCGTTTGGGTTTGAGCTTGCGGCGAGGCTTCTGCCTCCCGCGACGACGACATTGACTCCGGTGCCTCAATCGGCGCTGCCGCAGGCGCTGCGGGTTGGGCCGCCGGGCTTGCCGCCGCAGACAAATCCGCTGCGCTCACGATTCCTTTGCGTGAGAGCGCCTGAACCAGAGCTTGAAACTGAGCACTGGGAGCGGCATTTCGAATTGCGTTGGCCTCGTTAGGAGCGAGAACGCCTTTCAGCAGGAGAACGCCTACTAACGCCGTGACATTTGCATCTCCGGGGGTCGTAGCTAAGTTTGGGCTAGCTGCAGCGGGAGTGGCTTCCGCGCTGGTTGCATTGGTTGAATTTTCTTTTGCTGTTTTCCCATCGTTACTTCCTGCCATGGCGGGCACTGCCGCGATGGCCAGGACTAACAAGCTTGAAATCCACTTTCTCAGCGTCGACATAGACGGCGTCTCCTCTTTTTTCCGCCCAACTTAGACTTGGGCACGCACATATGGGGCGCAAAGCTAATGCATTTAGCCAAACGATGTCAAGGTTTTACTTTGTTGATTTTGACTAGTCTGGTTCTGGAGGGCGCTGATGCTAGAAGGGGTCGAGCTTCTCTTTGTGATGAAAACACATTATGCTGTGAGCTGCGTCACTGCGGGTCACTCGACGGCAGGGCAAAATCCACGCCACGTAAGTAAAAGCTCGCCGCACGCTCGGGAGGTTCACATGAGCGCTCTAACCATGACTAGGCCAGAAAACATTTCCAACCTGTTGGCTCTGGATGAAGAATATGCAGCGCCAGAGATCGTAGTCCGCAACGCTATTCAGAAGGACTGGCAGGGAGAATGCGCACGCGCGCTCAAAGATCCCGAAGGTTTCTGGGCAGACTATGCGTCGCGCTTCGTCTGGTCGCGGAAGTGGGACCGCGTGCTGGAGTGGGACGGCGTCCACCACAAATGGTTCACCGGCGCCAAGACCAACATCACCATTAATGCACTGGATCGGCATGCTGACTCGGATCGCCGCAATCGAGCCGCCTTCATCTGGCTGGGCGAGGATGGCAGCGAGCGCATCGTCACCTATGGGCAACTGCACCGCATGGTCTGCCGCTTCGCCAACGGATTGAAATCGCTGGGTGTGGTGAAGGGCGACCGCGTGATCATTTATATGCCACTGACGATCGAAGGTGCAGTCGCCATGCTGGCTTGCGCTCGGCTGGGCGCGATTCATTCGGTCGTGTATGCCGGCCTGGGCCACACTGCTCTGCGCGACCGCATCGTCGATGCGGAAGCCAAGATTGTGATCGCTGGCGATGTCGGCTTTCGCCGTGGCAAGACCGTGGACCTTAAAGCCATCGTTGATGAGGCCGTAGAAAAACTGGAGTGCGTCGAGAAAGTCGTCGTGTATTCACGAAGCGGAGTCGAGCTTAGCGGTCCGCGCGAAATCGACTTCAACGAACTGCTCAAGTTTTCTCCGGTTTGTCCCGCGGAAGAAATGGACTCGGAGGACCCGCTATTCCTGCTCTACACCTCAGGTTCAACCGGCAAACCCAAAGGCGTGCTGCACGTGCACGGCGGCTACATGGTGGGCACGACCTATCATTTGGAAAACTACTACGATGTGGGTGATCGCGATATTTTCTGGTGCACATCCGATATCGGCTGGGTCGTCGGCCATTCCTACATCGTCTACGCGCCACTTTGCGCGGGCGTCACCACGCTCTTCCGCGAAGGAGCAATCGATTATCCGAATCCCGGAGTCGCATGGGAAATCGTCGAACGCTACGGCGTCACCAAGATGTTTACTGCGCCGACGGCGTTAAGAATGTTTATGCGCTATGGCGAGAGTTATCCAGCAGCGCACGACCTGACCACTTTGCGTGTGATTGCATGCGCGGGCGAGCCGCTGAATCCAGAGGCCTGGAGGTGGGCGCAGACTCACTTGGCCGGCGACGGCAAGTGGGGCTACGTCATCGACAACTGGTGGCAAACGGAGTTGGGCGGCCCCACGCTGGGCACGCCTCCGACGATGGCAATGCGCCCCGGAAAATGCGGCGTGGCGATGCCCGGCGCCGAGGCCGACGTGCTGGATGAAAACAATAACTCAGCGCCTGCCGGAGTAGGAGGTAGGCTCGTACTTAAGCGCCCATTTCCCCACATGCTGCGCACTGTGTGGCGCGATCCGGCACGTTACGAACGCGACTGGCAGGTGATTCCAGGCTGCTATGTGACCGGCGATGTCGCCATGAAAGACAAAGACGGATACATCGCTGTGCTCGGCCGCTACGACGATGTGCTCAATGTGGCCGGGCACCGCATCGGCACCGCCGAGGTGGAGAGCGCACTGGTGTCTCATCCTGCGGTTGCTGAGGCTGCCGCCATCGGCGTGCCCGACCCCATGAAGGGTGAGACCATAAAAGTGTTCGTACAGGTTCGCGCCGATCATGTGGCTTCCGATGCGCTATCGGCGGCGCTCATCGAACACGTCCGCAGAGAACTGGGACCGATTGCGACTCCATCGTCGCTGGAGTTTGTGGCTTCTTTGCCGAAGACAAGATCGGGAAAAATTTTGCGCCGCTTTCTTAAGGCGAAAGAAGCAGGCGTGGACGCGGGAGATGTCTCCACCATGGAGGGCTGACCCGGTCCCGCCAATTAATTAGCGGAGACTAATCCGGTCCAGGCAAAATTCCCATTCGGGGCCGATTGAAAATCCCCGAGAGCAAGATTGACTATCTTTCAATTAGGCGCCGTTCAATAATGTTAGTGTGCAGCCCGAGAAACTCACGTTGCGACAAATATTGTCGGTTCCCTGCCCTATGTGCCGAGCTAAACCGAAAGAGAGATGCACCCTCAGCACAGGACATCCATCCGCCAAGACGCATCTCGCCCGAGGCGTGGCCGCCGCCAAGACCGCCCGCCCTGAGAACGCTGGCGAGGCAGTTCTGCGAATTCTAAAGAACA
Organism: Candidatus Sulfotelmatobacter sp.; assembly: GCA_050011375.1. Taxonomy (GTDB): domain Bacteria; phylum Acidobacteriota; class Terriglobia; order Terriglobales; family Acidobacteriaceae; genus Sulfotelmatobacter. Next base: position 14,667 of record JBEKJF010000026.1, on the reverse strand, counting down.
TTAAGAGCCGTGGCCTTCGAGTTCTCTTCCAGCATAAGTAGCTAGTCGCGATCTTGGGCCTTCACTCTGTTGCTGATCGCTGCCCAGGAAGCTCATCATAAAGAGGCTGCGCCGCTTTCACCGCCGGATTCTCTTCGGCGACCGACATCGCCAGGATGCGTATCTTCTCGTTATTCGGCAACGTGATCGTCTTCGTGCCCGCTGGCAAGTCGATCGGATACGCAAACAAATACGAATAACCGTAAGCCACATTTTCGCCCGCGGCGTTGTGATGATGCGAGCAGTACCATGCGAGGTCAGCACGCTTGATGTAACCCGGCTTGATGCCCGTCATCTCGCCGTAGTCGTCATGTGAAGTGTCCTTCGAGGTCCACTGACGGTCATCCCATTGCCCGATGAACCCTCCCCAATCCTGAATGTTAAGCTCGACCGCGGTGTTGCCTACCTTGAATGTTGCCTTCTGATCGCCGTCAGCCGATGCTGCCAGCACGTACACACGGTTATAGTTTCCCGCAGGCAGGTCGATCTTCTGCCCGCGTGCAGCAATCGCATTCGGCGCGCCAGTCTTCGCCGCGGCAAGCTGAAATCGCACATCATTGAACTTGATCTCAGCTGGCAGCATCTCCGCCGGAAGAGCGTTTCCCCGGCCGTCGAATCCGCCTTGCGATTTTTGTCCATCATTGCTTGCCGTAGCCAAGGAGTAACGCAGTGGAACTGGCGTCGACCGCACCGCAGCAACTTTGTTCAGATCGGCAGCGAGCTTAATTGCAAACGTGCGCGGCTGATATGCGGAAAACGAAGTCACCAGCGCGCCCCGGTTCACATGCGCCGCTCCCACGGGCTGCTCCTGGCCGTTGACCTCGCGCGCACCTGTAATCGGACTGTGAAAAGTTATTCGGACGTCAGCTTGCGGTTTGCCATCGAGCTCAATCAGTCGCACGATGACTTCATCGCCCTGCTCCGCTTTTTTCAGAGCAAGAACTCGAATCCGCGGGTTGCTCACCTTGAGCAATGAAAACTCGCGGCCCATCGCTCCTGTATGTTTGGTAGCTTCGAACGCAATCAGCGGATCGTTCAATCGTTGCGCCTGCCAATCAGTCTGGCCTTGACGCCAATCGCCAGCGTGTCCGGCAATGCCGTAAACAAACTCGTGGTGTCCGAGATCTTGCGTGCCCTGGTCGGCGTAACCTCCGCGCGTCCCGGGAGTGCGGATCAGAGTAAGCCGAATGGTGTGGTCGTTCGGCTTATCCGATCCATTCTTGCAGTCGGTCAGAATAGTGGCGCCAAATGTGCCGCTCGCGTCTGTCAGGTCAATCCACTGGTGCGACGGCACTTCGAACTTCTTGGGCTCAGCAGTCGGCCGCTCGATCGTGCCAATGTCCCAGTTATACGTAGCCATCTGATTCGACGCCGCGAGCGGGAAAGTCGCTTTCAAGTTCGCTTCTTTGGTATTCCAATCAACTACATTTGCGAACTCTACACTCTTTCCAGCATCACCAAGAGACAAGCTAATCGTCTGAACAAACTTGGAGCCAGCAGTTTCCCGCGAAATTTCCACCGCCACGCGCACCGGACCATTTTCCACGACTCGAATCTTCGCTGGACCACTCACATAAGCCTTCGGATCAGCCTGCTCCTGCTCCCAATCCATATTCCACGCAGGCCAATGCTCAGGGTTGTCATACGAGATCGCGAGACGCGCCGGCGCACTGAGCAGTTCCCTGCCCAGCGACTTATCAAAAATGCTGGCCACATCGCCATCGGAATTCAGCTTCACGAGGTAATACGCGTTCTCCAGAGAATTCTCCGACACCCTCAAAGTCTCATCGGCGACGCCTGCGCCAGGTTGGACATCGTAGACCGAATAGCCCACCGACCTCATCTTGGCCAGGAAGATCACTTTTCCGTTTGAGATCTGCGCCGAAACTTCTTTCCCGTCCGGACCCGTCACGCGCACAGTTTTCGGATTGGAAAATGGAAGGTTCACGCTAGCTTCCACAAGGTCCTCACGCTCGATGTTCAGCGGATTGAAGACCACCAGCGGAACACCAACCGTCTCCGTGTTCAGAGCCGCGGAAACGCCTTCTGTGGCATCGCTGAGTACACCAGCAAACTGATTCATCGCAATCACGTCATCATTCCAGGCGAATTCGTAAGACTTGGGAGTAGCAGTGCCAGCAGCGAGATCGTGAAAGTGTCCTCCCATCACCAGCGTCCACGCATCGTTCAGGCGCTCCAGCGGATACGGCCGCGCGGCCAACCATTGCGCGGCCAGCGAAGCCTTCTCCGCCGCATCCGCCAGCAATTCTTCTTTCCGCAGCCAGCGCTTCTGGTAAGCCTGCGAAGTCAGCGAACCCGCGGAATGATTGGTCAACTCCATTTCACCCGTGTAGCGCGGAAGGCCGGCCGCCTCGGTTGGAGTGATATCCAGAAACATCTGCTCCGCATTCGCCGAGATCACGTGAACCGGTCCATCCCCAACTTCCACCGCCGGCCACACCGGATGCGCCTGTTGCCGCCAAAAAAGTTGTCCATCCGGAGGAAGACTTGCCGTTCCTCGAGTCACAATGGCCTCGAGCCGCTTCACGAACTCCTCCTCCGGAGCTCCGCCAATGTCGCCTGTCCCGTAGTAATGGTAGTCCGCAAAAACGCCGCCCACTTTGCCATTCTGCTCAACGCGCGCAGCCCAGTCGCCTTGATGATGTTCTTGCTCGCGATCTGCATCGAGCCGGCTAAGTACACGCACTTGGCTCCGCAGGTGGATGGACTCCTCAATATCGTTCGGGTCAGAGGCGTGCCCGCTGTTCTGTTCCTGATCTAACTTTGCGCGCATTGCTGTGAACTTGTTTCGTACCTCTTGAAGCGTTGCGTCGGCCGGCAGCCGCGGCAAGGGTTTGCTGAGATCGGTCTCGATGCCGCCGTCATACGCTCCCGGGTTCAATCCTGCCAGAACGCTCTCGCCGTCCGGCCCCACCCACACACCTACGTTGAAGGGCGTGCCCTCGGGAGTTTTCTCCAAAGACTCAGGCCCTCCCGCGGGCGCCGAAGATCCCCATACCAGCTTCTGTGTCGAGAATCCCTTCACTCCGGAGTGCGCGAGAATCGTAGGCAGCGACGCCGGAAATCCAAAGCAGTCGGGCAACATATATTCCGCACTCGCCCGGCCCAACTCTTTCCGAAACCAGTTATTGCCATACAAAACTTGCCGGATGATTGCTTCGGCACTGGGCGCGTTCACATCACCCTCTTCCATCGAAGAGCCAGCCGGAAACCACCTGCCTTCATCAACGTACTTCTTCAATCTCGCGAAATCCGCAGGAAAATATTCTTTCATCAGCCGGTAACGATTGGCTCCGCTGAAATTGAAAACATAATGAGGATATTTATCCAACAGCGCGAAATTATCCTCCATCGTCTTGCGAATGTATTCGTTGATGACCTGCGGATATTCCCATCGCCACTCGGTGTCGAGGTGCGCATAGCCGACCACATACAGAGTCGGCTGCTTGGTCAAATCAGGTTTCTCGACAGTTTGTGCGCCCGCGCCAGTGAGCAACATCATGCAGGCTAGTGTGACGACTACCGAAGTCTTAGGAAATCGTTCCATCGGAATTCTCCACGCTGATAGAAGAAGGTTGGTTCGGAGTATGTTACATGACCCTTCAGTCCCGCTGCTCACCGCGCGGCCGTGAGTTTTCCTGATAATCTCAATCTAGCTGCCAGGAGAAGCTCCGTCGTTGCCGCCGATCATCAATGCCCAGGGAATATCGAAAGCCTTTGGAGCGAACCCGCTCTTTCAGAACATATCCTTTAGAGTGTCCGAGGGCGACCGCATTGGCTTGATCGGTCCGAACGGTTCCGGCAAATCAACCCTGTTGCGAATTCTCGCAGGCGACGTGAATCCCGATAGCGGCGAGATCGCAGTCCGAAAACGGATTCGCCTCAGCTACATCGAGCAGGACTCGACATTCGAGCCGGGCGCAACTGTGCGGTCCGTTGCGCAGAGCGCCATGGAGCAGGCCACGGTGCCGGAATCAGAACGCGGCACTCGCTTCGCCGAAACTCTAGGGCGCGCAGGCTTCGAAGACCTCGATGCAGAGGCGTCCGCGTTATCGGGAGGCTGGCAAAAACGTTTGGCGATTGTTGAGGCGGTAGTGCAGGGGCCCGATATCCTGCTGCTCGATGAACCCACCAATCATCTCGACCTGGCCGGGATCGAGTGGCTGGAGGCGCTGTTAGAAGCCGCGCCATTCGCCTGCGTGGTGGTCAGTCACGATCGCTACTTCCTTGAAAACGTCGCCAGCGAAATGGCGGAATTGAACCGCACTTATCCCGACGGATTGCTGCGCGTCTCGGGCAACTACAGCCGCTTCCTGGAGAAGAAAGAGGAATTCCTACATTCGCAGTCGAAGCGGCAGGAAGCGCTCGAAAATCTGGTTCATAAAGAGATCGAGTGGCTTCGCCGCGGCGCCAAGGCGCGCACCAGAAAATCCAAAGCGCGCATCGACAAGGCTGGCGAGTTGATGGGCGAACTCGCGGACCTGAATGCCAGACGCAGAAGCGGAACAGCGCAGATTGATTTCTCCGCCACCGATCGAAAGACCAAGCGCCTGATCGAAATGGAAGAAGTCTCCTGCGAGGTTGGGGATCGCACGCTGTTCACCGGACTCAACTGCGTGATCACCGCCGGAATGAAAGTCGGTCTGGTAGGACCGAACGGCAGCGGGAAGTCGAGTTTACTGCGGCTGCTGCGCGGAGAATCAGAGCCAGCCAGCGGAGACATTCATCGCGCCGACTGGCTGCGCATCGTGTATTTCGATCAGCGTCGCGAACTCGATCCCGATGTAACTCTGCGCCGTGCGCTCGCGCCAGAAGGCGATTCCGTCGTCTATCAGGACCGCGTGATTCACGTAGCTTCGTGGGCGGCAAAGTTTTTGTTTGATGGCGAGCAACTGAATCAACCGGTAGGCCGGCTTTCCGGCGGCGAGCGCGCGCGAGTGTTAATCGCTCAGCTCATGCTGCAGCCCGCAGATGTTCTTCTGCTCGACGAACCCACGAACGACCTCGACATCCCAACGCTCGATATTCTGGAGGATAGCCTCTTAGAGTTCCGCGGCTCACTCGTTCTGGTAACCCACGACCGCTACATGCTCGATCGCGTTTCCACCGTCGTCCTCGGCCTTGACGGCATGGGCGGAGCAGGCCTTTTCGCCGATTACTCGCAGTGGGAAACATGGCAGGAAGAGCGCAAGCAGTCGGCGAGAAACGACGCACGCGTTGCCGGGCGAGCTGCGGCTCCAGATGAGAAAGCTGGCCAGCCGACGGGAAAAAAGAAGCTCTCGTATCTCGAAGCGCGTGAATATGACTCGATCGAGCAGCGCGTCGCCGACGCCGAGGAATTCCTGCAGGCCAAACGCGTGCAACTTGAAGATCCGCAAATTGTCAGCGACGGTCCGCGTCTGGTCGCCGCGCACGCGGAGATGGAGGAAGCTCAGGAAAAAGTAGATGCGCTCTACGCACGCTGGGCCGAACTGGAGAAGAAAAAGAACTGACTTCCCTTGCCTCTCCCTCTGCTCAGCATTGATCTGCTCAGAATCGATCTGCTCAGGATTCACCTTCTCTACGTGCCAGACAAAAAGCGATAATCGTGTCTCCGTGAAGTCCTGTGCTGTCTTCGACTTTTTTCAGAAGCGTAGATTCGAGATCATCAGGATCAGGCGTCATCTCGCAGGCAGCGATCTCCTCATCCGAAGCGCCGTGATAGCAGAGATCACACACTCCCAGCCCGTCTTCAGTGCGGACTGGCGGCCCAAAAACACGGCAAGTCATGGGGCGTGATTCGTAGAGTTCGCAATTCCCTGTTTCAGGATCGAGCGCGGGGCAAGGCTCATCGTTGGCAAACTCAGAAAAGCGCGCAGCAGAGGCGTCATCTTCATCTAACAATCCGCTCACGGCATTGCCCGGAAAGTTTGGCGTCAGGCGAGCGACAGCTTCGCGAGCGCGTTCGCGCACACGATTAGCCCGCTCGGGCGCAAGCTTCTGAAGCTCGGCAAGTCCGCGCCGCAAACGCAAGGCGTCGAGTTGATTGATGGCAAAGACTCCGATACAGCACTGTGTGCATCCCGGCCGGCAGACCAGCCACTCCCCGCTGCGCCGCGCAGCCTCGGCTAATGCTGAATCTACGATCTGAATCAGCGCCTGGTCTTTAGCGCGGGGAAACCATTTCGGCATAACGTTCTCTCAATCATATAACTCACGCAAGCGAGCACATCTCGTTATCTGGAATATTCAAGCTCCTGCTTCCCGTATATTTAAATAGTCGCAAGGCATAGCTTGAGGGGTAAGCCCTACTCCGTACTTGGCATGAAAAAAGAATATTTTATCGGCGTGGATGTCGGCGGCACAAAGGTCGCCGCAGGCTTGGTAAACGCGACAGGAGAACTTTTTCACGCCACGCGAGTTCCCATGGAGGCCTCAAACGCCGCATCTGGCTTGGCTTCCGTCACCTCTGCCATCGACGCAGTCCGCGCCGCAGCAGATTCGCACGATGTGATCTCCGGCATCGGCATCTGCGCCCCCGGCCCACTCGACCCGCAGACTGGCATCGTCGTTAATCCTCCGAATCTGCCGGGGTGGCGCAATTTTCCTCTGGCGGATTTGGTTTCTCAGGCTAATCGATTGCCCGTTCGTGTCGATAATGATGGCAATGCTGCGGCGCTGGCGGAGTCGTTGTGGGGCGCGGGGCGCGGTTATCGAAATGTTTTTTGCGCCACGATTGGCACTGGCATAGGCACCGGCATCGTGTTCGACCAGCGCATCTATCACGGCCGCACCGGAGCCGCAGCAGAGGGCGGTCACATGACCATCGATTATCGCGGCCCGCGTTGCGCATGCGGCAAGCTCGGTTGCATCGAAGCTCTCGCGTCCGGGCCGGCGATTGCTCGACGAGCCTCCGAGAAAATCGCCGCGGGCCGATCCTCTACAATTCTGCAACAAGCCGGAGGCCATCTGGATCGCATCACCAGTGAGATGGTGGGTCGAGCGTACGCTGAAGGCGACCTGCTGGCAAAAGAAATTTTGCAGGAGACCGCCATGTTTCTCACCATCTGGCTGGGCAACATCGTGGACTTGCTCGAGCCCGACGTGATTATCGTTGGTGGCGGCGTAGCCTCCATGCTGCAACCGTTCTTTGGGGAAATACGCGACCACCTCTCAAGTTGGTGCGTGAATTCGCGTTGTCAGGAAATCCCGCTGGTGACAGCGCACTACGGAGCAGAAGCTGGCATCGCCGGCGGCGCCGCACTCTGCCTTGAAACTCCCTCACCCTTTCAAAGGGAAAAAGCGTAAATGAATTTCGGGCAGCGCCGCCCTCATCTCGGAAAGCGGCTTTCATAGTCGCTGCAACGTTGGAGCAGCGCGTTCTGTATACAATGAACTCCGCACCGCACGAACGGGTGTGAATTTGCCTCCGCCTCATCCATGAGTGTCGCCCAAATACCGCAGGTCAAGAATTCTTCACGGCCTCTCACAGTGGCGGCAAACGCAGCATTCGTTCCCATCGGAATCGTGACCGTACTGCTAGGACCTTTGCTGCCAATGCTCTCGGCGAAGTGGACATTAAACTACACGCAGGCAGGATCGCTTTTCACGGTTCAATTCCTGGCATCGACCGTGGGCGTGGCGCTCTCTGGAATTTGCGTATCGCGGTGGGGATTTCGTTTCGCCATAAAGATCGGATTGCTCGGAATGGCCGCTGGAGTGGCGGCCCTACCTTACAGTTCACGAATCCTGGGAATGCTCTGCATCGCAATTTATGGTGTGGGCCTCGGACTGGCGATTCCGGCTGCGAACCTTTTGGTGGCCGAAGTAAACCTGCTCCAGCGGAGCGCGGCGTTGAACCGTCTGAATTTTTCCTGGAGCGCAGGCGCGGTGGCGTGTCCGTTCCTGATAGCAGCCGCCGCGCGAACGGGCCACTTGCCGCTCCTCATGGTCAGCTTTGCCGGACTCCTATTCCTCGTGTTCCTCGGCATTGCGGTCATGCCATCACATGTTGTCGAACCCCACCTCACTCGCGCAAACGGCGCCAAGAGCACTGCGCGAATCGACTGGAGAAGCGCCTCCCTCCCACTGTTCGCAGCGCTTTTCTTTCTTTATGTCGGAGCCGAGAATTCCCTAGGTGGCTGGATTGCCTCGTACGCCAAAACTTTCGGCACGGGGCCATTCGACCTTGCTCTGATGACCCCTTCTTTTTTTTATTTTGCTTTGATGATAGGAAGGTGGCTGGCTTCCATCTTGCTGCATAGAGTCGAGGACGTCACGCTAGCCCGCGCCGGACTTTCGACGGCGTGCGGAGGGATGGTTTGGCTGCTCGTGTCCCATGCTTTGCCAAGCGTGTTGGTTGGAGCCAGCATCGCTGGTTTCGGCCTGGCGGCCGTGTACCCGATTACCATCTCTCTTCTGTCCCAGCAATTCGGAGAGGCAGCATCGCGCATAGGTTCGGTCATGTTCACGATGGCGAACTTTGGTGGCGCCTTCATGCCATGGCTGCTCGGTTACTCATCCAGTCGCTTCGGCAGTTTGCGAGCCGGGATGATCGTTCCTTTGGTTGCCGCAGGCTTGATGTGCGCGTTGTATTTTTTGAATTGGAATTCCAAGCGGACGCCGGTTCCGCTCCACTGAGATCCACAGATAGCTGAATCCCGGAGCAATTCATCTACTTCGCGTCTGACTTCAGCCCAAGCGCACGCAGAGTGATTTCATCCGGAACGCTTCGGCCATCTTTTTTCGTCACGACGCCGAAGCTGCCGGAATAATCCCAGATAGTCCATCCCATGTTATGCAGCTCCAGGGCGGTGCGGACGTCGTGAATCCAAGCCGCGCGATCCTGCGGCTCTGCAAAAGCACGGTAAACGCCAAACTCGTTGCACACAACGGGAACGCCTTGCTGCCGGGCCCATTCCGCAACTTGTGTGATCTCGGAGTCAATCCGCGCGGCATCCCAGTGATCCTGTCCGTAACGGATCACTGCCAGCCGGTCCACTGCATCGGGCACTGCAGACGCTGCGTTCGCGGCCGATTCCGGTGACGACGGATAATGCAACCCCTTCACCCACTGCCACGAATAAGCGCTCCAAGTCGCTCCCTGATGCGTGAAGATGTGAGGCTCGTAAAAATGAAAGTTGTAAATCACGTTGGAATCGCGCAGGGGCTCGAGAAAAACCAGATCGTCGTCGTCCGACCATCGCCCTCCGGTCGCGATGATCGTATGCTGTGGAGCGCCTTCGCGAACCGCGGCCGCCAACTTCGCTTGCACGCCGTACCATCGGTACCGGTCGCTGAACTCCGGCTCGTTCAGAACTTCGAAGAACACTAGCTCCGCGTCCCACGTTGAATAATGCCGCGCCAACACACGCCAGAAATCCGCGAACTCCTGCACAAAGCTGTCGTCTTTGGCGAGGCGTGTCTTGAAGTCACTCTCCGGATGCAGATCGACCACCACCGCCAGCCCCTGATTCAGAATCATTTTTATCGCAGCGTCGAGATAGCTGAGATTTTCCTGCGAAATCTCGCCGGCCCGATGATTCGTCATCATGGGTTGCGGGTTCACACTCAGCCGCACGTGGTCAAATCCCATGGATTTGATCAGCGCGATGTCCTCCGCCGTAGTCCAACTCTGAAAGTGCTCCTTCGTATAACCGTGGCTGTCGTAAACTTGCGCGAACCAATTGCTGGCGTTGATGCCATGTCGCAGGCGCGCGGCCCGGGACGCAGGCACAGAAAAGGTTGCCTGTGAGGCCGAACTCGCAGCAGTTTGCGCCAGCAGAAGACTTGTCGCCAGGCAGGCAACACTCAGCAGCACAAAATTTCGTACCACGCGCAAACAGGTCATGCCACTCTCTGATATTGGTTGGCGTCCCCGGAGGGATTTCAACTCGTGCTACCGCCGTGAAAGCGGGATGAGTAAACGTAACTCTAACAAATCACGGAAACGCAAACGAAGTCCTCTCGATGATGACTTCGACGAACCCAGTATCTGGGTGCTGCCCGCAAAGCAAGCGAAGTGGTGTTCGGAGGCAGATCTTTGGCGCAACCGGTTGAGGCACTCGCAATCGCGAGGCTTTTAAAAAGTTCGCGGCGATGCATATTGATGCGTGAGGCCAGAACGCAGAGAGACTATCACACTCCCATCACGAAGCCGCGTGGGGGAATCGGTAGAGTTTTAGCTCCATAATTCTGTCACCCCTAGCGGCAACCTGAAAATATCACCATTACGGTGACAAATTCACGTTGCCACAATAGTCAACCTGCCTCGACTCCCTTTGATGGTTGGCGTCCCTCTCTAGCGTTTTGCCCTTACACACCTTCAGTGTGCCGAGCGGGCTGCTAGCACGGCAAAGCGTCAGGTAATCACGATTTCTGAGGAATCAAGGACCATGCCAGTGCAGCACTTACCAGAGACAGTCCTGCGCATATCGCCATAACAATTCGGAATCCGAATACAAATGCTTCCTTAATGGCTTCGTCGACGGCAGTTCTAGTGATCGGATCAAGGCCAACGGGCGCCTGCAGACCTGCAAGTTTTGTCTCGTTCGCATGAATTTCCTGTAGAGCGGCCGGCGGGAGCGAGAAGTGCGCCAGACTAGTGTTCAGTTGAAAACCAAAAGCCTTCACCATCACAATCCCAAGAACTGCGATAGCCAGCACGCTCGCCAGGCGCGCCACGGCATTGTTGATTCCAGAAGCCGCGCCCACCCGGTCTTTATTCACTGAACTCATAACGACGGTGGTGAGAGGAGCCACCGTGATCGCCATTCCAAGCCCCAGAACAATCATGGCTGGGAAAAAGCCTCTCCAATAACTACCTCCTATAAAATGCACAGCGAAAAGTACAAAGCCCAATGCGGCAATGAGCGGGCCGACCATCAGCGGTCCCCGCGAACCATAGCGGCTGACGAGTCCGCCAGACCAACGGGAAAGAAAGAACAGCAGCAGAATCAAAGGTAGGACAGCAGCGCCAGTTGCCGTGGCCGAGTATCCCTGGACTTGAATCAGGTTCAAGGGAAATAAGAAGAAGAAGATCCCAAGAGCGGCGTATAGAAAAAGAGTGAGCAGGTTCGCGCCACTGAAGCTTCGGGATTGGAACAGCTTGAGGGGGAGTGTGGGCGACGGGCTGGCAGCCTCGACAAACAGGAATGCGATAAGCGAACCGACGCCAAGCATCAAACTTCCGAATACCACAGGGCTGCCCCAACCAAAGTCCTGTGATTCTACGAAACCGATAACCAGACTCCCAAGCCCCAGGGTGGAAAGAATCGCTCCGTACCAATCGATGCGCTGGGTTCCTATGCTGCGGCTCTCCGGTATCCGCCAAAGGGAAATCGTCACCACGGCGGCGGCAATCGGTAAATTCAGAAAGAACACCCACCTCCAGGAAGCGTGCCCAACCAGCCAGCCTCCAAGCACCGGACCAACGGCCGTAGTGATCGCCGTGAATCCCGACCATGTACCGATCGCCTGGCCGCGACTTTTTTCGTCGAAAGACGTACTGATGATCGCCAGACTGCCGGGCACGAGCAGTGCAGCTCCTACACCTTGAATGCTCCTGGCGATGATCAGTTGATGAATGTCGGAAGCGGTGCCGCACGCGGCGGAGGCCAGGGCGAAAATTAAGACACCGGCGACGAAGATAAGGCGGCGTCCGAAATGGTCGCCCAAGGAACCGCCAACCAGAATCAGAGCGGCCAGAAGAACTCCGTAAGATTCAACCACCCATTGCAGATCCACAACCGTCGCGTGGAAGCTGGCTTGGAGCGCCGGCAAAGCGACAGTGACAATGGTGCCGTCGATGAATGCCATGCTGGAACCGAGAATGGTCGCGGCGAGTATCCAGATTTTCGCGCCTGGCCTGCAAGCCATTTGCGAACCCGACGATCGCATTACGGCTTCATCGCAAGGCGCTCTCATCTATGGGACAGTCGAGCATTCTATCATTGCCTGATTTATTTGGCGTCCCCGACGGGATTTGAACCCGTGTTACCGCCGTGAAAGCGGGAGCACTAAACGTAACTCTAACAAAATACAGGAACACGGACGCACTGGACGGCGTTCTAGGAGGAGCAAGAAACACCTTATTGTGTCCCCGATGTGTCCCCGGCCTTTTAGAGATTCTGGACTTCCCTGCCCGTTCTTGACTCTCTCGAAAACGACCGCCGACGCCAGCCTTTTCAGAACTCGCATTTCCAGTGTTTCCAACAACTTCAATGGGTTGCCATGGCACTGCCAAACACTGGAAGTAGGGGCAAGACAGACGGACCGTGGGTAATCGCCGTGGGTGATTTCAAGTCTGTAGGGGAGAATTTAGTTCGAGAGGTAATCGCGACTCCATCCGGTCCGCCGGCTGAACATGGGAAGAAAACACAGAGGTCTAGCAAGGAGAACAACGAAGAAGAGGAAGCAAAATGAACGACGATATGCTGAACGCCGCAGTTGCCGGCATCGAAGAGACTCGCGAGGCCGATTGTCGAAATGCTGACAATCATTAGGACGCCGGAAGCACTTCCCTATCGGAGACGTTCATGAGGTCAATGGACTCTGGCGCAGGAGGTGGCTGATTTTGTGCCCACCACTTGGGAGCTCTTGGTCATTGCCGAACCCTGGACAGCAGTTGCGACAGAGTCCGCCTATGTGGCAACAACATGCTCGAAAAGTATCAAGCGTGCGGTTTGCCTCCGGGCTAAACAGAACGTCCCCATTTGCGCCGGCGTCGTCGAATGGAAGCTCTGCATACGGCTGGGCTCGACTGCCGGCTGGCGCACCACAACCGCCGCAGCCGAAACTGCTGGCCGGAACGCCGCAGGATCGCCGCCCACTTCCAAGGCGACCGAGCGCCATCGCGCAGCTTGGCTCCTGGCCCACGACAGTCTGCCAAGCCTTGTCTCCAAATCGCGGATTACTTCAAACTCGCTATTGAAATCAGCTATCGTATTGATCATCGTTCTCAGATTTTCGAACGAGAAGGAACGTCGTCAGCTGGCACCGACGCCTGGCGCCGCCCGGGGACGGAAGCAAGCGTGGACTTATTTCCGCAAAAAAAAGTCCCAGCCTCGGTTCAGAAGCTGGGACACTCTGTTGGTCCTCCTCAAAAACTCAATGGTTGCTTAAGCAAGCCCGTTCATGTGAACAAGCTGCACTTGCTCGAGTCAGGTGGCACGGAGGAAAGCTTGGTGGCTTCTTCTTGTTCTTCAGCCTCGTCAGAGATGCGTCGCAAAGAGAGGCGTTCCCAATGCGCCAGCAGCAAACCAACCGGGATTACTGAGACAAAACTGACCAGCCACAGCAGGATGCCGCAACTGACAGCAAGTTCGCGTGGCACAAGGAAGATCTTATTCAGGGCCTCAATCGTCGCCAGCTGCGAACCGCCGCCTACTCCTGGCAATTGCAACATCGACCCCACCATGCTGAAACCCAACAGGAGCAAAACCTTCGTCGCACTGATCGACTGCATGGGCGCTCCGTAGGCATGGGTCACTTCTTTGTAGGCCAGGGCGATCAGCCACCACATCAGCACGGAAAGTATCGACTGCTGGAGGAAAGCGAGGGGTCCGTGGATCGAACTAAGGCCGGTGGCAAATTCGCGGATCCGCTGGGCCATACGCTTTCCCGGACCCGCGGCCAGATGAGAAAACCGACGCTCAATCCAGGCCGCGAATACGGCACCTCGATAATTGATGAGCACGGCGGCAGACAATAAGCCTGCCACCAGCGCCATTAGGAGATACGTAGCCAAGTGAAGCCAATGATCAACCGCCAAGCTGGTGCCAGCAAAGTCACGCAGTTCCGTGGGCAGGAAGGTCGCCGAGATCAGAAGCACGGTGAAGCCTGCCAGGTCGAAGATGCGCTCGATGGTCCACACCGCCATCTGCGACGAAAGGTTAAGGTTCAATCGGCGCGCGATCAGATAAGGGCGAATCAGCTCTCCGGGGCGCCCAAGCAATGCCAGCCCAGTGAAACCAATGATGGTAGGAGAGAGCAGCAGAACAGAAGAAATGTCTCTCCGAACGGGGCGTAGGAAGATCTTCCAGCGGACGGCGCGGAGCACATAGGTCAGATAAATGAGGGCGGTCCCGTAAATGACATGGAGCCACGCGATGTCGCGTGTCTGGCTAAAGAATCTGCTCCAGTCAAAAGTTCGCCATGCCCGGAATTGCAGGTCGAGTAGGACTGCAAGAACGACCAGCACGAGTCCATAAGTAATGACACGCTGTTTATTCATTGGATCTGAATTGCAATTTGCTCGCAACCTGGAATTCATTCATCTGCTTTCGCCACGGCTGTGAAGTCTCTTTACCGCGAGATGATCCCGCGAGGTGCACGACATTCTGGCTTGGAGCGACGGCGGGAGGTATCGCCCGACACCAGATTTGTTAAAAGTCGCGCATCGAGGCGAGATGCAGGTAGGAGTATGCGAGGGGAAATCCCGAAAACTTTCGACAGATACCCGGAAAGACGGTTTCTGGCGTCGAGGCGAAAAGCTATTACCTCAGATAAATTCGCGAGGGGTGACTCTTCGCTCTCCTATTTCGCACCCAGACGATCAGTGCACCGCCGCCGATCAATGCAATGCTCGTCGGTTCGGGGGTTTCAGTCATGTCTAAGTCGCCCCCGTTT
>JBEKJF010000025.1:0-23301 GCA_050011375.1 Candidatus Sulfotelmatobacter sp. | reverse complement strand
GGCCTGCTGCGCAATATCGCGGAAGTGGAGCGGGGGCGTGCCGCCGGGTTGCGCGGAACCCGCAATCAACATTCCCAGAACGACTACGAAGGCGCGCATTCATGCCCCTCACGGTGTACCGAATCAAGCAAAGTTAGTGCGGCGCGGACTCGCTTGCGAGTTCGCGTTGGGCGTTTACATCGGATGGGTTTAGTTCGAGCGCGGTGCGGAGCTCCCTTGCCGCGCTCGAATGATCTCCCTGCTGAGAATATGCTTCTCCCAGCGCCATATGAACGTCGAAAAGTTTAGGCATCGCTTGCTCTAAAGCCTGGAGTCGACTTATGCCCGCGGGTAACTCGCCGCCTTTCACCAAAGACTCTGCGTAGATGTAATCCAACCGCGGGTCGGAACTGACTTGATTTTCCATCGGTTTCAGAACCTGGACTGCTTCGTTATAGCGCTTGACGTTAAAAAGGCTGGCGCCCAGCGCAGCCCGGATAGGATTGTCGTCCGCATGCGATTGCAGGTGCCGGGTCAGAGGCGCAATCGCCTGCTCATACTGGTTCCCCGCGAACGCCGCTTTTCCCCAGTTGTAATCGATCCCCTCCAGAGACGGGTTCCAGGTGGCGGCTTGCTGGAAAAACGTTACAGCCTGCGAGAACTCGTTGCCGTTCGCCATGATCGCTCCCAGATTGTTGTAGCCGTCTGCAATCGCTGGCCCTATTTGTGTTTCGTAGGCTTCCACTTGTTTCAGGGTTTCCGGATCCAGCGGCCCCCGCACAGCGTGCATCTGCGCAGTGTCGCCGTCACTGCCTGACGGTCTGCTTCGTGTCTGCCCCTGATTCGAGGCCACCGACTGTTTGAGCAATTGATCGGCGAGTTTCAGTTCCTGTTTCGCTTCCTCCTGGTGGCCAGCCTGCAGGAGCAACCGTCCCAACAGATAGTGGGCGCGCTGCACCTGATAATGATTTCGCGAAACATCTTTGGTCAATTCAATCGACTTCCTTAGAGCAGCCTCGGCTTCGGTGCGCCGTTCCGCCTCGGCATAAGCCTGGCCAAGAGAAAGATAGACGTCGGGATTGGCAGGATCTAAAGTGGCCGCGCGACCCAGGTAGTTTTCCGCTTCCTTGATCTGGTGTTGACTCGCGGCGATGTAGCCGAGCTGGTAAAGGCTGAGAACATCGTTGGGATGGTTCGCCAATTCTTTCCGGAACTCTTCCGCCGCCTCGGGAAAAGCCGCATCCGCCAGCCCCACCAGGTACGCCGCGCCGAGCGAATAGTGGGCCCCCGGAAATTTTTCATCCAGGGCGAGAGCCTTCTTAAATTCCTGAATTGCCTGCTCGGGATAGCCGGCCTCGGCAAAGGCGCGTCCAAACTCCAGGCGGATCGCCGCTGTGTCGCCAAATCCGGCGAGCATTTCCTTGAAAACAGTGGCGGCGCGATCGGGAGCCTTGAATTTTAAGTAAGCCGTGGCTAACCCGTAGCCGTGCTCGAATGTAGGTTCGAGTGTCGCGGCAAACTCAAGCTGCTCGCTGGCTGGTTGATTGTCATTGCGTTGCAGCAAAATTTGTCCGAGGGTAAAGCGAGCCCGCGCGTTCTTTGGATCCGACTGTACCACGCCCTGGGCAGCGGATTCCGCGTCGACAAGATCGCCTGCGGCGCGACAGGACTCCGCGTAATCCAGACGCAAGCCGCTCTCGTTCGGAGCTAGAAGCAATGCTTGCTGAAAGAAACCGGCGGCTTTCTCGAAATCGCCGGCGCGAGATCGCCGATCTCCCAGCCGATGCAAAGCCTCGGTCAGGAAGGCTTTGTATTCGAGCGCCGCTTGCTGCAGATGGCCAGCGGACTGAGCGCTCTGAGCTGCGTCGTAGTGTTGCCGCAGCAAGTCCTGATCGGGAGATGCCGGCTGCGTGGTCTGGGCCACGGCCGCCACGAATGAAAAGAGGGCGAAGATGGCCAGGCGCATTGGTTTCCTGTTCAGCGCTTTTGATCCGGCGCCCCCGATGTCGTGTCTCTGCACTTCCAAGAGTTAAGATTGACCGGCCATAGAAGTCAAGCTGGCGAGATTTTGAACCGAAGTCTTTCGGGCCAAACTCGGCCGCGCACGAAAAGTGCTAGAATGCACGCCGACAAGGGAGGATTCATGCGATCCCGATTCTCTCTCCTCCTTCTTCTGCTGAGTTCGCAGCTTTGCTTTGCGCAGCGCAGCGGCAACCTCAGCGGCCATGTACGCGAGGAGAGGACCAATGTTCCCGTCGAATCGGTGGCGCTGGACGTGTTATCTTCCGGCACCCGCGCGGCATCTCCCGTTATGTCTGGCATGGATGGAGAATTTCAATTTCCCTACCTCAAGGATGGGGACTATTACATCGTTGCCAGCAAACGAGGCTACGACACGGTGACGATATCGGTGTCGATTATTGCCGGGACTGCGGCTCCCGTCCTGATCAATCTTCCCAGGCATGACGTTAAGGCGCCATCGGGTGGCGGGGACTCCGTTTCCGCAAGGGAGCTCAGCATCCCCGACAAGGCGCGAGCTTCGTTCGAAAAGGGAAAACAGCTGCTTTACGAGAAATCCGAGCCGGAAAAGTCGATCATCGAATTCCGGCGCGCGATCGATCAGTTCCCAACCTATTACGAAGCGTATCTACAAATCGGCATTGCGCATTACCGGCTGGCAGAATATGTGGAAGCAGAAAAAGATTTGCGCAAATCGATTGAACTCAGCGCAGGAAAATACCCAGACCCGCTATTTCTGCTGGCGCAAATGTACAATGACCAGCAACAATTTGTCTATGCCGAGCCTTTGGCACGGCACGCAATTGCCGCGGGTGACGCATCATGGCACGGCCCCTTCGAGCTGGCGCGAGCGCTCGTGGGACTGAAACGCGGCGCCGAAGCCGAAGCGAGCGCTCTGCGGGCAAAAGAGTTGAAGCCGGATAATCCGCAAGTCTATCTTGTGCTCGCCAATATTCACATCCAAGATCAGAAGCTCGCTTCGGTGGTGCAGGATTTCGACGAGTACCTTAAGCTCGCGCCCAATGCACCAGGAAGCGACCAGATCCGCGAGCGGCGCGATCGCATGCGGAAAGCTTTGCAACACGACACGCCACAATCTGATACCCCGAAGCCGAAGTGACGGGCTGTGTTGCTGCTTACTCGATTCGGAGGCTCATGACAGAAGCGCGCTTTCTCCTCCCGTTCCCGCGCCGGACCAATCGGCTGGTGCGGCGCTCGATGGTATTTCTCGCGCTCGCCTTCTTCATGGTTGCCTCGCGTTTCGCTGTGCTCGCTCAATCATCGCCCTCTGGCCCCGCCGCGATCGAAAACGCGTGGCAAAAAGCGGAAAGCAAATACGACGATGCGCGGCAGGAAATTCTGAAAGACGTCGAACGGCAAGCCAACGAAGGCCCTTTTCACCCCGACTGGGAATCGCTCCAGAACTACCGCGCGCCAGCCTGGTATGAAGACGCGAAGTTTGGAATCTTCATTCATTGGGGGCTGTACTCCGTTCCCGCATTCGCTAACGAATGGTATTCGCGCAATATGTATCAGCCGGGCTCTGCGGAATTCAGGCACCATGTTGCCACCTATGGACCGCAGAGCAAATTTGGCTACAAGGATTTCATTCCCATGTTCAGGGCCGAACGCTTCGATGCGCGCGCGTGGGCGCGCTTGTTTCGCGAGGCAGGCGCAAAGTACGTGGTGCCGGTGGCGGAGCATCATGACGGCTTCCCTATGTACGACTCCAGACTCACGGACTGGTGTGCGGGAAAGATGGGCCCGAAGCGCGACCTGTTCGGCGAATTGGCGACAGCCGTTCGCGCAGAAGGGCTTCATCTTGGGGCGTCGTCGCATCGCGCGGAACACGACTGGTTCTTCGACGGCGGACGCCAGTTCGACTCCGACGTGAACGATCCACGCTACGCTGCCTTCTATGGTCCGGCGCATTTGCGTTTAGTAAAACCCGGCTACGAGGACAGGGTGTTTGAGGATTGGACGCTCGTCTCGCCTGATTTTCTGGACGATTGGCTGGCGCGCACCGCCGAGATCGTCGAGAACTATCATCCCGATCTTATTTACTTCGATTGGTGGATCAACCAGCCGTCCTTCCGCAAATCACTGGCGGAATTTGCCGCTTTTTATTACAACCAGGGCGCGCAGCGCGGTACCGGCGCTGTCATCAACTACAAGTACGATGCTTTCGAGGAACACTCGGCTACGCTTGACGTGGAGCGCGGCCAACTGTCCGATATCCGCCCGATGCACTGGCAAACCGACACCTCGATCAGCAACGCCTCCTGGGGATACGTGGAGGGCGACACTTTCAAATCGCCGGAGTTCATCGTTCATCTGCTCGCCGATGTCGTGAGCAAGAACGGCAATCTGCTTTTGAACATTGGCCCGCGGCCCGACGGCACGATTCCCGAGCCCGTGCAACAGATCTTGCGTGACGTCGGAGCGTGGCTCGCCGTGAACGGCGAAGCAATTTACGGTACGCGTCCCTGGATGCGCTATGGAGAAGGACCAACCGTGGTCGAGGGTGGCGCCTTTCACGAGAAAGACGCGAAGCCTTACACCGCCGAGGACTTTCGCTTTACTACCAAGGGAGACAACCTCTACGCCATCGAACTAGGTTGGCCGCGGGATGGAAAGGTCACGATCCGCAGCCTCGGCAAGGACGCACTCAAAGGTCAGAAAATTCAGAGCATCGTTCTACTGGGATCTGAGGGAAAGACAAAGATCGAGTGGCGCGGGCAAGCGGACGGGGTGCACGTGCAACTTCCCCCTCAAGCCGTGGGGAAGTATGCCTACGTCTTGCGTGTTGCCTTGCAGCGGGAGACCTCGACCGCGGACGCAAAACAATAGTTGTTGCGAGAGCGCAGACCGGAGAGACGCTTCCGCTACGGACTCACGGTCAACATCTGTTGGAGCTTGATATCAGTTGAAGAACTGCCCACCCTGATTTTCACCTGATCTGCTTCCACTTCAAAAACTCCTCGAATGGAATTCCAGTATGCAAGAGCACTGGCTTTCAGCGGCAGGCTCACGGTTTTTGTCTCACCCGGCTGCAGGGCAATGCGCTTGAATCCCTTCAGTTCCTCGATCGGCCGTTCCACTTTTGAATTCACGTGCGAGATATACATTTGCACGACTTCGTCTCCGGCACGTGGTCCGGTATTGCGGATGTCGACACTCACGGTGATTTCGCCATCGCCTTTCAGTTGCTCTGCACTCGTCCGCAGATTGGAATAGACGAACGATGTGAAACTCAGCCCAAAACCAAACGGATACTCCGGTTGCTGGCGGAAATACATATAAGTGTGGCCGTGCCGGATGTCGTAATCCATCATTTGGGGGAGCTGATCGAGCGACATCGGCCAGGTCACCACCAGCCGTCCGCCGGGATTGTAGTCACCGAACAATACGTCAGCCAGCGCGCTTCCTTCCTCCTGGCTGTTGTGCGCCATGTGAAGAATGGCGGGCACGTGCTCTTGCGTCCACGGGATGGCGAAAGGAAAACTTGAGATCAGCACGACCACGGTTCGCCGATTCACTGCCAGAACCTGCTTCACCAGTTCTTCCTGCTCGAGGGTGATGGATTTTCGGTCGATGGCTTCCTTTCCATCGCTGGGCAGCGGACACTTCGCCCATCCCGCATTGCAGGTGGGATGGTTGCCGACCACTACAATGGCGACACTCGCCGAACCGGCAATCTTGACCGCGGCATCATCGGTGTTATCGCGCGCGAAACCGACCTTGATCGCCTTGCCCAGCTTGTTCCGGATTCCATCCAGCGCGCTGATCGTGTAGGGAGGCGTTCCGCTGTACCAGTCGAGCGCGACTTGATCGGCGTAGGGTCCGATCACGGCTACCGATTTCAGCTTGCTTTTATCGAGCGGCAGGAGATTCTCCGAGTTTTTCAGCAGCACGATAGATTCCTGCGTGACCTTGCGGACTAACGCTTTGTGCTCCTCGTTGTCCCATGCCGGCGCAGCGCCTTTGATATTGCCGTAGGGATTCATTTCAGGCGGATCCAGCAGACCAAGCTTGATCATCACCCGATAAACGCCGCGAAGGTTCTCGTCGATCTCGGAGGTGTTTGCCAGCCTCTTCTCGAGCGCCGCGGTTGCTCCATCCTTGTAGTCGTCGAGAAATTGGTTGATGCCCGCGTGAATGGCGCCGGCAGTCGCCTGGTCGATATCGGCGAAGTACTTGTGCCGCGTGAACATGTTCTTGAGCGCGCCCGCGTCGGTGCAGATGATTCCGTCAAAGCCCCATTCGTGCATTGTCATGTCTTTGAGGATCGGCTGCGCTGCCATGGGAATTCCGTTGTAGGCGTTATAGGCGGTCATATAAGCGCGCGCGCCGCCCTCCATCACCCCCATGCGAAATGGGACGGAATAATATTCGCGCAGCAGCCTCTCATCGAAGTTGGAAGAAGATCCGTCACGGCCGTTCTCGTTGCTGTTGGCGAGAAAGTGCTTCATCAGTGAGGCCGAAAGCCAATATCTGGGATCGTTTCCCTGAAGGCCTTTGATGAAAGCGACCGCCATGGTTCCGGTGAGATACGGATCTTCTCCGTAGGATTCTTCACTTCTGCCCCAACGCGGATCGCGGGCCAGGTCGGCGTTCGGAGAGCGAATGACGATGCCTTCGCGGCGGTGGCGGCCCCGGCGCCCTTCGGCAAATTGCTCTTCACTTTGGAAGATGTAGCGAGCCTCATAACCTTCCACGGCAGCAGCCTGTTGCAGCAGGTCTGGATCCCAGGTTTCACCGAGTCCTACGGACTGCGGAAACTGCGTGGTGGGCAGGGGCTTGAGGCCGTGCCCCTCCCAGCCGCCCGGGCCGCCGTAGGCAACACCGTGCAGGCCTTCAATATGGCCCGAGCCTCGAATTCCGAGGCGTGGCACATCGGGATTTGTGCTGAGCGCGCTTATCTTTTCTTCCGGCGTCATCAGCGCGAGGATGTTGTTAACGCGAGCTTCGACCGGCAGATTCGGATTCTGAAATGGATACTGATACTGCTGACCCCAAGCCAGGCTTGCGGCCAGCAGAACGAAAGCAAAGTTTAATCGGCACGCTCTCATCGATTCTCCCGTTGTCATTTGCCGCCATCGACACCAACGGCAACTCCGTAGGGAGGGAGGTCGACGGCGTCTCCCTGCCTGTCGCCGAGCACGAGCTTCATGGAGTGAGGCAGATTCACCCGGCGGGTTTCCTGCGCGTAGTTGATCATCACGAAGACTTGCTTGCCCGGCCCCACACGGCGGCTGACCTCCACGCCCTCGGGCAGGGGGCCAAACACCGCTGTCACGCCAGACTGTTGTGTCATCCACTCGGCGGCTGCAGCCATCAACTTGTCGTCGAGTACAGCGCCGATATACGTGATCCTTCCCTTGCCGTAAGCGCGCGTGACGACGGCGGGCTGATCGTCGAGCCATCCGTTGCTCTTGCCATACTTCAAAAGAACCTCGCCACCGGGAGCCTTAGTCGCCAGTTGTTCAGCCCAGATGCTCGCCTCTCCCATGCCCCAGGCGCCGGAGAGCGGGACATCTTTTTCGAGTGCGTAGTATTGCTCGACGCGAGCGCCGAGGGCATCGGCCAGATATCCCGGCTGCCGTTGCGGCAGGAGCGCGTTGAATTCATCTTTCATGCCGGAGCGTGGACCGAGAACGAGGTGGCCGCCATGGCTTACATATTCAAGCAAGTGATCCGCGAGAGGTTTCGGCAGCACTTCCAAACTGGGTGCAGCAACGAGTTTGTAGCCATCGAGGGCAGCGTAGGCGTTGACCACGTCGACCGATTGGGAAATCTGCCGCAGCGCCCGGTAATAGCTCTTCAAAAGCCCGATGTCGTCATACTTTTCGGTGTGTTTCTGAAACTGGATGGCCCAGTGGCTGTCATAGGAGTAAAGCAACGCTACCTGCGAGAGCGGCGCGGTATCGCGAAAACTGCTCTCAACTTTTGCGAACTCGTGCGCCGTCTGGCTGACTTCGTCGAGGAAGGGAACAGCAGTGCCATCGGGGCCGACGAGAACGCCATGAATTTCTTCCTGTCCGTTGAGCGCGCTGCGCCACTGCCAATAGTTGA
This sequence comes from Candidatus Sulfotelmatobacter sp., assembly GCA_050011375.1. GTDB lineage: Bacteria > Acidobacteriota > Terriglobia > Terriglobales > Acidobacteriaceae > Sulfotelmatobacter. Next base: position 15,228 of record JBEKJF010000025.1, on the reverse strand, counting down.
CGTCGTCAGCGCCATGGCCAATGGCTTGCCAGGCCATGGCACGAGCCTCGCCGCGATTTAGAAAATTATTGAGATGGGACCAATTCACCGCCCCCGGCTGAGTCTCCATCACCCAGAAATTCTTCCGCTTGAAGCCGCGCGTCAAGTCATGAGCCAGGCCGTTATATGCGGGATCGACGTGGCCTGAGCCGACGTAGTCGTCCCACGAGGCGAAGCTGAGCGGTTCCGTGATGATGTAGTGATCGAATCCGTCGAAGAAGCCCATGAAGTTGCCGGTTATGAACTGGCGCGGCTCGGCGTGTTTGCGGATTACATCGATCTCATTTTGCTGGTAGGAAGTCCAGGTATAGGTGACGAAATGTTTCCAGTCGAGCGTCAGCCCGGGATTGTGGCCGCCAATTGGAATCGGGATTTCTTGCCAGTTGTCGTAGGTCTGGCTCCAATATGCCGTGGTCCAGTGTTCGTTCAAACTGTCGAGCGTTTTATATTTCGCTTGCAGCCAATCTTGAAATTGCCGGTGCGTGCCCTCGTCGTAGGACATCAAGGCATAGCCGTATTCGTTGTCGATCTGCCAGCCCACAACGTTGGGATTGTGTCCGAAGCGCATCGCCATTTCATCGGCGATGCGGCGGCAGAATTCCCGATAGCGCGGAGAGCTGGCCGACGCATGCGCGCGATTGCCATGTGTCACACGTTGACCGTCAGGCTCGACTCGCAAGGTGTCAGGATATTTTTGCGTGAGCCAGGCCGGCGGCGTAGCCGTGGGCGTTCCGAGGACGGAAACGATGTGATGTTTGCCCGCGAGGGCGATGGCACGCTCCAGCCAGTCGAAATCATAATGGCCCTCGGAGGGTTCCATGCGGCTCCAGGCAAATTCGGCGATGCGCACGACCTTCAGGTCTGCAGCTTCCATCATCCGCAAGTCTTCTTCCCAACGAGACTCGGGCCACTGTTCGGGATACCACGCGGCGCCCATCAGAATCGCGTTTTGCCCAGGGATCTGGGAAGGGATGGAAGCAGGCAATGGCGCGGCCGTTTGGGCCGACGCTGAAGTCGCGAGAACCATACACCAGACGGCGCGACAGAGAAATGAGGGAGGCATGCAGGGCTCCTGGGCTCGCTTACATGAGCTTAGCTTTAAGTCCGGACGGGGTTACCATGATTTGTTTTCCCAAGTACCGCACTACTTTGTCAGCGTTAGCAGTCGGCCCAATGCCGGTGCCATGATGTTCTCCTACAAAGACGACGCGAAACGTCCGGCTGGCGAGCATTCCTGGAAACTCTCCCTGGCGGTCGCCGATGGTTAACACTTGCCTCGCATCATCCCATCGGAACGAAATGGTTGCGTGGATTCCCTTTTCGTAGTTGTAATTGTCGTTCTCGTCTTCGTAGAGCGTGAACTCCCCATCCGCGCCGCGGTAGATGCGCAGCTCGATCGGATCGGCAGGCTTTTCCGTCGACCACTCGAGGTCGGGACCCATTGGAATGATCGAGCCCGCTCGAACGTACAGCGGCAAACGATCGCGCGGAGCTTCCGCAGAGAGCTGCGTGGCACCGCGCCTGGACGCTCCGTTCCAGAAGTCATACCACTTCGCATCCGGGAGATAGACCTCGCGGCTGACGGCGGACGGCTCGGTCACCGGATTTACCAGGAAGGCCGGGCCGTACATAAACTCGTCCCCGGTATTCTGCGCACGCACATCGGTGCGGAAATCCATGACCAGTGGACGCATGGGAGTGTAACTGCGGTTCGTCGTCATCCAGGCCAGCGAATACGTGTAGGGCAGCAAGCGGTAACGCAAGCGATCGAAGCTGACGAGAATCTTCTGCGCTTCGGGTCCGTAGGACCAGAGTTCGTTTTCATCGGGTTTGCGCGTGCCGTGTACGCGCAGAATGGGATTGAATGTGCCGTACTGAAACCAGCGAATAAATAGTTCGCGGAAGCCGGGATCAGTGGGACTCCCGAAGACGAAGCCGCCGATGTCGGTGGTCCAGTAAGGAATTCCCGAGAGCGCAAAGTTCAGGCCGGCGGGAATCTGGCGGCGATAGCTGAACCAATCGGAATTGATATCGCCCGACCACGCGGTAACCGCGTTGCGCTGCGACCCCGCGAAAGCCGAGCGCGAAAGAATGTAAACCCGCTTCTGATCGGAGGCGGCGCGCTGGCCGTCGTAAACCGCGCCAGTGTCCATCAGGGGAAAGACGTTCACGTATCGGTCACCGCTGCCGATCGCCAGTTTGTGCCCGAGCTGAATGTTTTCTTCCTGACCTTCGGTTTCCGGCTCGGTCGTGTCCATCCACCAGGCGTCCACTCCAATGTTGAACAGTCCTTTGTCCACTTGATCCCAATAAAACTTGCGGGCCTCCGGGCTGGTTGCGTCATACGCGGCCATGGCATCGGTGTGGTAGGGCGGCTTGGCGAATTTGAACTTGTCGATAAACCAGCCATTTTTCTCCATGAAATCGTAATTGGCCGACCCCGGCTCGATGAAGGGCCAGATAGAAATCATGAGGTGAAAGTTTTCCCGATGCAGTTCGTCGACCATGCCCTTGGGATCGGGATAGTTCTTGTTGAAGACGAACTCGCCTTTGCGGTTCCACCAGAACCAGTCCTGCACAATGTTGTCCGCGGGAATGTGCAGGTCGCGATATTTGCGGGCGACTCCCAGAATCTCTTCCTGCGATTTGTAGCGGTTCTTGCATTGCCAGAAACCGTAGGCCCACTTGCCAAACATCGGCGCCTGTCCGGTGAGCTCGCGATAGCCGGCGATAACTTGGTCGAGATCTGGGCCGTAGAAAAAATAGTAGTCGATGACGTCGGCGACTTCGGAACTGATGTAGAGGTAATTGGCAAAGCGGTTGTTGAAGCGGCTGCGGGAATCGTTGTTCCAGAAAATGCCGTAACCGTTGCTCGACACCAGAAAAGGCACGGCGATGTTGGAATTATCCTGCGAGATGTCGACGGATTCGCCGCGATAATTCCACACGCCGGCCTGGTGCTGGCCGAGTCCGTAGAGGGCTTCGTGAGATCCGTAAATGTTCACAAAAGACTCGGCGCGATAGGTCTCCTCGCCGTTCACTTTCACCGGCGTGAGGCTCCTGGTCGCCTCCTGCAAAAGTTGCTTGCCCGCGAGGTCCCGATAGGTAATGGCGCCATCCTTGCGCGTGACCACGACCTTCAACTGCGAAGTCGTCAGAATGACTTCATCGTCGCTAGTCTGGATGGCAAACTTTGTGGCCGGCCAACTTGTCTTGGTGACGACAGGATCGGGACGGCTCGGCGGGAACGAAGACGTCGGAGAGTAGAGCACATGGATGATTGTGTCCGAGCATACCTGCAGCCGAAGAACTCCGCTGCTCATCGTGAAGATCACACCATCTGTTTGTGGCTGGCTCGCAATCACCGGGTTCATGGGCGTCCATTGTGCGACCGCCGACAACGCGAGGCTCAACATGAAAAGTACGGTCGTGAACACGCGACCAACGGAGTGTGAGTCTCGCATATTAGAAAACCTCGGGGAAATCAGTTTCGACGACCGGGACTTGCAATCTGCCGGCAAGCGCTGGAAAAGATATCACGCCAGGGGCAGCCCACGCTCTTAAGCGACCGCCTCGCAAGTTACGGAATCGATTCCGGCTTTGTAACCGCTTGGCCGCCAGTCACTGTGGCACTGCGGAACCGCAATTGTCAATGCCAAAAACGCGCTAAGGCTGAGTTGGATTGGAAGGCTAACTCCTGTATTGCAGTGAGGATGACGACCTTCCATCCATCCTGGGAGTCCGCCGTGGAGAAGAAAGTTTCTGGGTAGCCGTGAAGGGCATGCCTGTTTATTGCTTGCTTATAACTGCGGAAACGATTACGTTAATCCGGTCTAATGCAGACTCGAACTCCTTCGGGAATTGCGAGGCGTGATGAAAGTTGATGGGGCACTGGGCAAAGTCCTCATGCGGGCAACGCTAATTTGCATTGCGGCTGTGGTCGTTTGGGCCGCGAATCCACATGAATCCACCTCGGAGGCTGCCGTGGAAGCCAGCAAGTTTGGAAGTCTGGAAGACGGTACCGCAATTGATCTATACGTTTTGAAGAATGCAAAAGGCAGCAGCGCCAAAATCATTACCTATGGCGCGACCCTCACCGAGTTGTGGGTCAGGGATCGATCGGGAAAATTGTCCGATGTCGTTCTGGGATTCGACAACCTTCAGGGCTATTTGGGCAAACATCCCTGGTTTGGCGCAACCGTCGGACGAGTGGCGAATCGTATCGCGAACGGCAAGTTCACGCTGGATGGAAAAGAGTATTCGCTGGAGATCAACGATCCGCCCAATAGCCTTCACAGCGGGTCGAAGGATTTGAGCCGTGTGGTCTGGAAAGCGGAACCGGTTCACGAGCGCAATGGCGCGGCGGTTCGCTTCACCTACGACAGTCCTGCAGGAGACGAGGGCCTCCCAGGGCGTTTGCTGGTGACAATCCTCTACCGGCTGACGGACAATGGGGAGTTGCAGCTTGAATACACGGCGAAGACCGACGAGGCGACTCCCGTCAATCTTACGAATCACAGCTATTTCAATCTCAACGGCAACAAGGATATCCTGAACGAGGTGCTGCAGCTCAACGCGGAGAAATACACGCCGGTGGATGCGACTCTGATTCCTACGGGCCAGATCGCTCCGGTGAAAGGAACGCCGCTCGACTTCACGCATCCGACAGCCATTGGCGCGCACATTGGGGAGATGCGTGGAGACCCCGGAGGTTACGATCACAATTTCGTACTCGCCTCAGAAGCAGGAAAGCTCAAACTGGCGGCCCGCGTTTTTGACGAGTCCTCAGGCCGGCAGATGGAGGTCTGGACGACCGAACCCGGAGTGCAGTTCTACTCCGGAAACTTTCTCGACGGAAGCATCACCGGCAAGCGCGGAGTCGTCTACGGAAAACACTCGGGTTTCTGCCTGGAGACGCAACACTTCCCGAATGCCGTGAATCAGCCGGCGTTTCCGTCGGTAATTCTGCGACCGCCTGCGGTCTATAGCACACAGACGATCTACAAATTCTCGGTGCATTGATGGTGCATGAGGGCACGGTCACGGTGATAAGCGGGCTCGCTTTAGCGCAGTGGAAGAAGAACCTATGAACTGGAACCCAGGCTTACGTTGTACTGGCGCTGGAGCGCGGAGCGTTGCGGTCTCGATTTTCGTCATAGTTGCAGTTGCCGCGGTTTCGAAATTGCCGGCGGCTGCACAGTCGGCTTCAGGAAGTCCGGTGCCGGCGAGGCCCTGGATGAACAAGCAACTTTCTCCGGATCAACGGGCGGACTTGGTCGTCAAAGAGATGACGATCGACGAGAAAATTTCCCTCCTCCACGGAACCGGCATGGCCGGCCTGAGCCCGATGAGTCCGCTAGCCACGCAGTCCAACGGCGGTGCCGGTTACGTGGTCGGCATCCCGCGCTTGGGGATTCCCGGCATTCAGATGTCGGACGCAGCCTACGGCGTCAGAAATAGCGGAGAGAATGGACGCTATTCGACCGCGCTTCCCAGCGATCTGGCCGGCGCTGCCAGCTGGGATCTGGATGCGGCCTATGCGTATGGCGCCCTGATCGGGCGCGAGTTGCGAGACCAGGGTTACAACATGTCCTTGGGAGGGGGAGTAAATCTCGCGCGCGAACCTCGCAACGGACGCACGTTCGAATACATGGGGGAAGATCCATTGCTGGCCGGCAAGATGGTTGGGCAGGTCATGAAAGGATTGCAGGCGCAACATGTGCTGGGCGATATCAAGCACTATGCGCTGAACGATCAGGAGAACGGGCGAAACGCAGTCAACGTAAATATCGACAAGCGCGCGATGCGAGAAACCGATCTGTTTGCCTTCGAGATTGGCTTGCGCGAATCGAATGCAGCCGCAGTGATGTGTTCCTACAACCGCGTGAATGGCGACTACGCTTGTGAGAATAAATACCTTCTTACGGACGTGCTGAAGAGAGCATGGAATTTTAAGGGCTTCGTCCTCTCTGACTGGGGCGGGGTGCACAGCGCCGCAAAGGCATCGGCTGCGGGCCTGGATCATGAGGAGCCAGGCGAGTTGTTCTATGGGGAAGATCTGAAAAAGGCTGCCGAGTCAGGCCAGATACCGATGGCTGAGGTCGACGAGCACGTTCGCCGGATCCTGCGGTCGATGTTTGCCACCGGGGTAATCGACGACCCTCCGAGGAAGAGCGTCGTTGATGTCGAGCGCGGCTTTGAAGTTGCGCAGAGAATTGCCGAGCAAAGCATCGTGCTGCTGAAGAACGACGGAAACCAGCTTCCGCTCGATGCATCCCATCTGCGGAACATCGCAGTGATCGGCGCCCACTCTGACGTGGCCATGCTCTCCGGCGGTGGGTCGGCGCAGGTCGATCCTCCGGGAGGAAACGCCATCATGCCGCCCGGCGAAGGGCGAACGACCTGGCAAGCACATATATGGTTCCCAACATCGCCCCTTAAAGCCATTCGAGCCCGAGCCCCGGCTGTCAAAGTTCAATACGATCCCGGCACCAATGCTTCTTCGGCGGCGGCGCTGGCGAAGACGGCGGATGTTGCCATCGTGTTTGCGCATCAATGGGAAAGCGAAGGCATGGATCTGGAAACATTGTCGCTGCCCGAACATCAGGATGACTTGATCGCTCAGGTCGCAGCCGCCAATCCGCGTACGATTGTGGTGCTCGAGACTGGGAGTCCGGTTACAATGGCGTGGGCTAGCCAGGTCGCGGGAATTCTGGAAGCGTGGTATCCCGGCGTGCGGGGCGCGGAAGCGGTTGCCCGCGTCCTCTTTGGCGACGTCAATCCCAGCGCGAAGCTGCCCATCACATTTCCAAAGAGGGATGCTGACTTGCCGCATCCCGTTCTGGTGAAACCTCCCAAGAAGTCGACCACCGATCCCGCGGATCCTGAACCGTGGACGGCTATCGCGAAGGGCTTACCAGCGTTTCAGGTGACTTATGACGAAGGCCTCAAGGTCGGTTACAAGTGGTATGACGCCGAACGGAAAGAAGTGCTGTTTCCTTTCGGCTATGGACTTTCCTACACAAGTTACAGCTACTCCGATCTCAAGCTGACTTCCGGGAAGAGCGTCCGCGTGAGTTTCCGGCTGACCAATACCGGGCCTCGCGCCGGCGCGGAGATTGCCGAGGTTTACGCCGTCTTGCCGGCCAGTGCCGCGGAGCCGCCCAAGCGCTTAGTAGGGTGGAGCAAAGTCAATCTTGGTCCGGGTGAGACCAAGGAAGTGGCGATCGAAGTCGATCCCTTGTATCTCTCCATCTTCGATGCCGATAAGGATGCATGGCAATTGCTATCGGGACAATATACGTTTCTGGTGGGAGGCTCTTCCAGCGTTTTGCCGTTGAAGGCGTCCATTAATCTGAAGTAGCGAAGTTGCCATCGGCATGCGGGATGTTTTGAGTGGGATGACACGCTTCTAACGGCATGGGCGCCTTGTGCGATTGAATTGACAGCTAGTTTTTGCAACCAGGCTTGATAAAACATTGCTTCACAAACATGTCTTGACAAACACGACGAGCGGACGTAAAACCGCAAACGGCAGCGTGAACGTTTACGTCCCCAAACCTTCTTCAGGGACCTCTCTTCGGGGTCCTGGGGGAAGGCATGGGCAGGCTCACTGCGGTCGTTCCTCGATTCAAATGACATCGGTGCAAATGGAAAACCGTAAATGAACCGGCTCCTATCGCTTGCTGTTCCCATTCATCTGGTGCATCTGGCGCCAGTCGATGCCGTCATCGTCATTTTTTACTTCGCTCTGGTCCTGGCCATCGGCTTCTATCTGAAGCGACGGTCGAATACCAGCGAGGATTATTTTCTTGCCGGCCGCGAAATGACAGCCTGGATCGCCGGACTCAGTTTTCTCTCCGCCAACCTGGGAGCGCTGGAGCTGATGGGATGGGCTGGCGCCGCTTATCAATATGGCATCCTGGCCGCCCATTGGTACTGGATCGGGGCGATCCCGGCGATGCTCTTCCTCGGCCTCGTCATGATGCCGTTCTATTACATCTCCAAGACCCACTCCGTTCCCGGCTATCTCAAGCTTCGCTACGGAGAATCGAGCCGCGCCTTGTCCGCCATTTCGTTCGCTTTCATGACCGTGCTCATGAGCGGCATCAATATGTATTCCATGGCGCTGGTCATGAAAGTCGTGTTGGGATGGGACATCAACTTCAGCATTCTGGTCTCCTCCATCACGGTTGCTATTTACGTGGGGCTCGGTGGACTCCGTTCCGCCATCTTCAACGAAGTCCTGCAATTTGTTCTGATCTGGGCTGGAGCGCTGCTGATCCCAATCCTCGGCCTGATTGAAGCGGGCGGCTGGAGCAATCTCCGTCTCCAGATCGAGCGCAACGCCTCGGCGGAATATACGCACCTGTGGGGCACGCTCGGATCGTTCAACTCCAACCCCATGGGTATCCACTGGACGGGGATCGTGTTCGGCCTGGGCGCCATCATTTCATTCGGTTACTGGACGACGGATTTTCTGGTGGTGCAGCGCGTGCTTTCCGCGAAGGATCTGCGCGCGGCCAAGATGGCGCCGGTGATTGGCGCGGCCTTCAAGATGTTCGTGCCCTTTATCGTAATTCTTCCCGGCCTGATCGGAATCGCGGTGTTGCCCATGAAACTGGTCGGCGAAAGCGCGGCGGTGGCGACCGGCGGCCACAGCTATAACGAGGTTCTTCCGCTGCTGCTGGCGCGCTATTGCGGACCCGGGCTGCTCGGGCTGGGGGTCACCGCGTTGATGGCCGGATTCATGTCGGGCATGGCCGGGAATGTGAGCGCCTTTTCCACGGTTTGGACCTACGACATCTACAGCGCGCTCTTCCACAAGAACGCGAACGATCGGCAACTCGTTCGCATGGGACGCTGGTCGACCATCGGCGGGGTGGCGATCAGCATCGGGACCGCATACCTGGTGATCCATTTCCTCAGCATCATGGATTACGTGCAGGCGCTCTTCAGCTTCTTTATCGCGCCGCTGTTCGGAACCGTGCTGCTCGGAATGCTGTGGAAACGCGCCACCGCCGCAGGAGGTTTCTGGGGTCTGCTGGCCGGAACGGTCTCGTCGATTGCCATGTGGGCTTGGGTGAAGGTGGATCCCTCGGCGCTCCGTTACGTGGCTTTGTCGCCGTACGCTCGCGACATGGCCGAGAACATGTACCGGGCCCTCTGGTCTTGGATTCTTTGCGTCGTCGTCACGGTTGTGGTCAGCCTGCTGACCGCTCCCAAGCCGGCCAGCGAACTCAAAGGTCTGGTGTACGGCGAAACCGAGATACCATCGGAGGGAGAGTTGCCGTTCTATCATCGGCCCGTGTTCTGGGCCGGCGCGGTCGCGGTTGTGTTTATCGTGCTGAATATTTTGTTCTGGTGAGGGAGTATGCACTCTGAGGGCTCGATCTCCATCTGGTTTTTTATTGGTATCTCCTTACTCGGGAACGGCCTGCTGATTCTGGGAGCGGGATTGTACCAACTGGTGCATCCGCCCGCAGAGCCGGTGGTGCTGTTTGCACTGCACGCCAACGTGTGGTGGGGCGCTGTGCTCGCGGTGGCGGGAGCGGCTTACTGCTACCATTTCAGACCATGACTGTAATTGACTCCGCCCAAGTTGGAAAAATTCCGGTCACCAAGGACTAAAATGTCGCGCGATGAGCAGTCGAAGCAAAAACAGAAGATGACGTTCGGTTTGATCGTCGGGAACCGCGGTTTTTTTCCTGCCCAGCTGGCCAAGTCTGGCCGGGAAGAAATGATGCGCGCACTCGAGCAGGCGGGCATCGCCGTGGTAGTTCTGGGGCCGGAGGAGAGCAAGCACGGAGCTGTCGAAACTTATGAAGAAGCCAAACGCTGCGCCGAGCTTTTTCGCAAGCATGCGGACGAGATCGATGGCGTGATCGTCAGCCTGCCGAACTTTGGGGATGAGCGCGCCATTGCAGATACGATTCGTCTGGCGCGCCTCGACGTTCCCGTACTGGTGCAGGCCACGCCGGACGAACCGCTGAAGATGACGATCGCCTTCCGCCGCGACAGCTTCTGCGGCAAGATGTCGGCCTGCAACAACCTGCGGCAGTATGGAATTCCTTATTCTCTTACCGCGTCGCATACCAGCGCTCCCGATTCGGCGGAGTTCCGCGAGGATCTGGCACAGTTTGCCGCCGTCTGCCGCATCGTGAACGGCCTCCGTAATTTGCGCATCGGCAGCATCGGAGCGCGTCCGGCGGCGTTTAATACCGTTCGCTACAGTGAAAAGATTCTGGAGGCCAACGGCATTACCGTAGAGACCATCGATCTGTCCGAGATTTTGGGGCGCATCGCGCGCCTGGCCGACAATGAGGCCGGCGTACAGGGCAAACTGAACGACATTCGTAAGTATGTGACCACCAGCGGCGTCCCCGACGCCGCTCTCGTCAAGATGGCCAAACTCGGCGCGGTCATTGACGACTGGATGAAATCGAGGGATGTCACGGTGAGCGCCGTGCAATGCTGGACGGCGCTGGAAGAATTTTTCGGCGTCGTCCCGTGCACCATCATGAGCATGATGAGCAACGACTTAATTCCCAGCGCCTGCGAAGTGGACGTATGCGGCACGGTGAGCATGCACGCCCTGCGCCTGGCCTCAGAAACTCCCAGCGCTCTTCTCGACTGGAATAACAACTACGGCGACAATCCCGATAAGGCCGTTTGCTTCCACTGCAGCAACCTTCCCAAGCATTTCTTTCAGGATGTTCGCATGGACTTCCAGGAAATCATTGCCGGGACGGTGGGCAAGGAGAACACGTTCGGAACCTGCGTGGGCCGCGTGAAAGCGGGCGCAATGAGCTTCGCCCGCTTCTCCACGGATGACTGCGCCGGCGTGGTGCGCGGTTATGTCGGCGAAGGGGCATTCACCAACGATTCCCTGAATACGTTCGGCGGCGCGGGCGTGGTGGAGATTCCGCACCTGCAGAAACTCCTACGCTACATTTGCGAAAGCGGCTTCGAGCATCATGTAGCCGCCAATTTCTCGACGGTAGCCGGCGCGACGCACGAGGCGGCTACGCGCTATCTCGGCTGGGCCACATACTGGCATGGGCGGGATGGAGTGGGGTGCTGATAGCGATTTTGCCGGAGGCTTGTCAGGGCAGTTCGCGAAATCGCGATTTTGCGACCGACAACCGGCCAGCTTTCACCTTAGTCGAGCTTGGCGAGCGGATCGAATCGCTTGCTCGTGATCAGAATTCTGCCACCGTCAAGCCGGAACTTCACGTCAACCGTGCCGCCAGAGGGACAGCAGTTCGCGTCGCTTTCTTTCCACACCGGCGTGTGATACCCCAACGATCGCATATCCAAACCACCGCCTTTCCAGATGCCGGAGCCGCTCGGAAGGATCGACTTTGCGGCCTCCGTAATCGCTTCAATGTCGATTCGCACCGCACCAGCTGAAGAAAGCCAGAAATAGTCTTCATAGTAATTGTTACCCGTTCCTGGAATTAAATCGCGCGTCCCCAGGATCTCATCCGTACCTGCATTGAGGAAGAAAGCGGGCTTGATCTTTGCCGCAGTGGGCTGCAAGCGATAAATCTCCCGGAACTCTCCCGGAGAGACTCTTACCAGAATCGATTTCCAGTCAATTTCTCCGGTGTGGATATGGTCATCAAAAAAATAAAACACCTCGTAGATCGCGAATTCGTGCAGCGTCCCTACTTTTCTGAACTCGGTCCTGGCCTGGTGACGGGTATGCACCGTGGCTTTGCCCTCAGGCGAGCAGTCGGAGCAGAATTCATCCCCATCGTCCCGAAGGAACGGATCTCGAATGAAGTATGCCAAGCGGTGCGGCTGCGCGATATCGAAACTTCCCCCTTTTCCGGAAAGGAGATGCCGTTGCCAAACGGGGGCAGGGGCTGCGTCCTTGTCCTCCATCCCATCAGGGTGCGAGACGGGTCGAAATGGGGCACTGATTCTTTCTCCGGGGTTGAAGTCAGCGTTCTGTATTGCTAACAGAGCAGCGATGAGAACGGCGATAAGCATTTACGGTCGAAACCCCGTGTGCACCAGAACTTATTCCAGGAGTTTACTGGATTTTGGACGTTAACCAATCGTGAGACCTATACCGCGTCGGGTTGCGCGCCGACATTATGTGAAATCTGCCGAAGAGCCGGATAAATTCTTCGATAAGTACGGTAGGCTTCGTCGAGGGTCGCACAGCTTTTTGGATCAGGCTGAATCTCCTGGGCAGTTCGCACCACGGCGTCGCAGGCTTCATCGACGGAGCGCCAGTTTCCGGCGCCGGTTCCGGCAAGAATCGCAGCTCCGTAGGCTGCGCCTTCCTCGGCCTGTACCACTTCCACGGCATGTCCATAGACATCGGCCTGAATCTGCCTCCATAGCGAGGATCGGGCTCCTCCGCCTCCGAGCCGGATGCGATCGACCGGCAGCTTCATTTCTCGGAAGATGGTGAAACTATCCCGCAGACTGAACGCCACACCCTCGAGGATCGCGCGGATCACGTGGGCTCGAGTGTGGATGGCAGAGAGACCAAGCAGCGCAGCCCGCGCGTTGGGATCGCAATGAGGAGTGCGTTCTCCCATCAGGTAGGGCGCCCAGAAGACTCCGTCAGACGCGGGCGGAGCGGCGGACGCTTCCTCGCACAGCCGCTCATACGGATCGCGTTCGTCATTCGGCGCCGCAAGACCGGCGCCGAAGCGATCGCGGAACCAACGCAGCGACAGGCCGGCGGCCTGCGTCACTCCCATCACATGCCAGCGTCCGGGGATGGCGTGGCAGAAGGTGTGAATTCTCCCTTGGAGATCGAGCGCCGGCCCCTCCGTCGCCGCGAATACTACACCGGAGGTACCGATGGTTGCGCTTACCGTTCCCGGGCGAACGATTCCCATCCCCACCGCTCCCGCAGCCTGGTCTCCTGCCCCAGCTACTACGAGTGTTCCAGGCTTCAGGCCGGTCGCTTCCGCGCCGCGCGCCGAAATTCGGCCACACACAGCGGGAGACTCGTACAGCGAGGGCAGCAGTCGTCGATCAATTCCGGTGCGACTTAGAACTTCAGACGACCACTGGCGTTTGGCCACGTCCAGCAGCAGCGTGCCAGATGCGTCCGCCAGATCGATAGCTCGTTCGCCCGTGAGTTGAAAGCGAACATAATCCTTCGGCAACATGACGTGGGCAACGCGCTCCCAGTTTCGCGGCTCGTTCTGCCGCACCCAAAGCAGTTTGGTAAGCGTGAAATTGGTGAGCGGAGGATTGCAGGTGAGACGAATGAGACGATCCGCACCGAAAAGAGCTGACAGCTCCTGGACTTGCGGCTCGGTGCGCTGATCGCACCAGATGAGGGCGGGCCGAACTACTTCGTCCCCGGCATCCAGCAAAACTGCCCCGTGCATCTGTCCGGAAAAGCCGATGCAGGCAATTTCATCGGCACTGGTTCCCAAGGCGTTGAGAGCGCGTCGAACCGCCAAACGGCAGGCTCGCCACCAATCGCGCGGATCCTGTTCCGCCCATCCCGGCTGAGGCGAGGCGAAGGGTGCGTGCTCCTCTGCGCCCGACGCAACCACACGCCCGTGTTCATCCATGATCAGAGCACGGGTTCCACCGGTGCCGACGTCAATCCCGAGAAAGTTGATACTCCCTCCGTCTGCGCGGACGCGCCAGCCTCAAGAAAAAAATTCTAGCCGAAGTATTCAACCAACTCCGGCGAGGCGCTCTGCAGCCGAACCGCCCGCTGGGGGCTCGATTCCAGGGATTGCCGCTGCAGGAAGAAGTCCAGATTGCCACGCATCACCAGGTGCGGGGCCAGCGTCGACTGGAAGGATGGACACTCACCCTCCACCAGAAATTCATGCAACACCCGGAACGCCATGCGGCCCTGGGTGCGCGGCCGCTGATAAATCGTGGCCGCCACCGCTCTCGACCGGATCTCGGGCACCAGCGCCGGAAACAGGTCGGTGGTGATAAATGTGATCTTGTCGAGCAGTTTTGCATCGCGGGCGGCATTCAGTACCGGAATGGACGCCTCGGTCGTGACGTAGACGCCAGCCAGGTCGGCGTGCTGTTTGAAAAGCTGGCTGCTTTTCTCGTAGGCCTCGGACTCGACGTCGTGATCCTCGATGGTCTCCTGCAGCAGCATCTCGGGATATAGGCCGAGCAAGGTGCTGGCAAAGCCTTTATGCTTCTCGGCATGCTCGGTGATCGCTAAAGAACTCAAAGTTACGGCGACTTTCCCTTTGCCTCCGAGAAACCTTCCCATCAGATCGGCGGCCAGCGCCCCGCTGGCAAGAGTATCGATGGAGACAACCGCCAATCGGCCAGTGTTGGGAGCATCGGTGGCCACGCACACGACCGGAATGCCGCTGCGGGACGCTCGCCGCATCCCCGAGAGTAAACTCTTCGGACGGCTGGGAAAGGTAATGATTCCATCTACGCCCGCTTTCAGAGCGGCTTCGAAGGCTTCTTCCTCACCCTCGCCGAGGCGCGGATAGGTTCGATACTCAATCTCCACATTCTCCATGACCAGAGCCCGCGCCTCTTCGCTGATCCCGGCGCGCACTTCGTCCCAAAAGGAAGTGGTGCCTTGCAGCGTATTCACGGAAACGCGCAGGTTTCGCTTCGAGGACAGATACCGGGCTGCCAGATTCGGACGATACCCCAGAGTCTTGGCCATCTGCAGCACCCTGGTTTTGGTCATGGTGCTGACGCCAGGATGATTGTGCAGGGCGCGATGGACGGTGCCGGTCGATACTCCCAAGGCTTCGGCGATGTCCAGCAGCTTGGTTTTTCGGGTCATAGCTGCGATCGAGGGGGTAACGGCACGCTTTTGGTATCGGGCGGCAATATACCGATTTTCATAAGCTGGCCCGCAGCGGGCTTGGCGGAGAACTGTAAACGTTAACGAAGGTAAACTGTAAGTCCTTTGCAGTCAAGAGATTGTTTCAACTTTACCTTGTCACGGGTTCTTTTTCGAAGTTTGGCGGTACCGCTTCGTCTCTACCAAATGATCGGAGGCACTACGCCGCCGCTCTTCCAGGCACCCGCTGGATCGTGGCCAAACTACGGCAACAACGCGAACCTGGTTCCGATGGTGGCTAACGGCGAGGTTTTCTTAGCCAGCGACCAGCAACTGCAGATCTTTGGATTGTTGTCCCCGAAAAACAAAGCCCGGAAAAAGTAATCCTGCACGGCGAACGCGCTCCGATCCCAAATCGATCGCCG
>JBEKJF010000024.1:0-23528 GCA_050011375.1 Candidatus Sulfotelmatobacter sp. | reverse complement strand
TAGGGCTCGCCGCTTTTCTAGCCACGGAGGTCATGCATTACCTGCTCGTTCCGGATATTGGGCGCCACTGGGAGCGTCTGCTTGCGGAAGCAGTGTCAGCAAGCCTGGTTGCACTCCTTACCGCGAGACTCATGCATGCCGAGAACCAGCGCCGGGAAGCTGCGCTGCTACGCATGCAGGTCATTTCAGAAATGAATCACCACATCCGCAATGCTCTGGCAGCAGTCAGCCTAACCACTGACTCTATCCAAAACCAACAATGCATCCGCGTGATCTCAGAGAGCGTTGACCGCATTGAATGGGCATTGCGAGAGATTTTGCTGCGCCGCAAACCAGTGCCAGAAAAAGAGCAGGACCGGTTGCGCTATCTCCACTCACAAGGCACGGCACACGCCGCAGGCGAGGAGCATACAAATGAACACCATTAAAGTTCTTTGCGTTGAAAACCACGAAGAGTATCTGGATGCCATGAAGTACATGCTCGAGACCGCTGGCTTCGAAGTTGTGTCGGCAACAACGGGACGCCAGGCTATCTCGATGCTGACAAAAAACTCAATCCAGGGCGTTCTGTTGGAATACGACTTGCCCGATGCTACAGGCACTGCCGTTCGCGCTGAGATGAAGCGCGTCAAGCCGGATGTTCCGGTTCTCCTGTTTGCTGGAATCGGGAGCCAGACGCCCTTCCTGCTCCGGTTTTTCGACTCCTATCTCCGCAACATGGAGAGACCGGACTGGACATTTCAAGATTTGGACGCCTAGGTGGCACTTGCCCGGGCGCAAAACAAGTTCGCGAATTAACCAGCAACTCCGCTCCTCGGGGTAGCCTCTCACTTCAGTACACGATCTAGCTTAAGGAAGGAACTAAATCAACATGAAAACCACAGTAGCTTCAAAAAGAACAACAAGCTTTCCTTCAGGGATCCTTGTGACGGTACTCGCTGTCATCTGTCTAGCCAGTGCCGCCACAGCGGAAGAACCAACCAAAGTCGTCGGTCACCTGACGCTGCCGGGAACGGCGGTCCGGCAAATGTTTTTGCAGCAGCATGGGGATAAACAATACCTGTATCTTCAACAGGGAGCCCACTTCACGGTCGTGGATGTTACGGACCCGAAGAATCCCGCGATCATCGAGCGCGTTCGCTCGCATGGCAGCCTGGAATCGGTCCAATCCGGCCTCGTGCTCACCATGGCCCCAGAGGAAGGATCCACCATCGAGCAACCCGCATCGGTTCCTACTCAAGTCGTGAATGTAATGGACCTCAGCGATCCCAAGCATCCTCGCACCATTCAGACGTTCGCCGGAGTCACAAGTGTTTTGCCCGACGACACGCGGAAGCTGGTCTTTATCGCCAACCACGAAGGCCTCACGGTGTTGAGCCACGAAAAACCTTTTCGCCGTCCCGCGTGCACCTCCGAAGACGCTATGGAACCCGATCCGGAGTGCCGATAGCTTCGAGCGGCCGAATCGAGGTCTGAGAACTTCCGGGGACGACAGCAGCCGCAGCGCATGCTCCTTGTACGTTGAAGCACGCGTTCCTGTTGCCGTCTTCGATAACCCCCTGGTCGCTACCCCAAAAGCGCCTTCAAGGAGGAATGTAAATGAGTACCCCGACCCCAGGCGGACGAGAGCCACCCTCTTTCGGAATTGGACAGTTTCTGTTCGTAGCTGTCTTGGCGGTCATCCTCTTTCTGCTCGGCCAAAGCATGGTGCGTCACCGCTTCTTTCAAGGCAGCCGCGAACACCGCAATGGCTCCATAGGACAATAGGTTTCAGGACACCCTCCACGAATCTTGTCGCTCCGACCGGCGCCGGAGCGAACGCGCCCTAAAAAATTGTCATTCCGACCGAAGCCGGAGCGAATGCGACGGCGGAGTGGAGGAACCTGCTGTTCGCCCGCAGCACCACGACCCGTGCGGGAACAGCCGCCTCGGCTGTTCCGCGGAGACTCGTGTGGAGCGGACACTCTTGTCCGCTGCCTTTGACTTTGATTTTGACCTTGACCTTCGTGTGTCATCCTGAGGAAGCAGAGTCGCACGCGAAGCGGGCGACTCCCGACGAAGGACCCATGCAACTTGCCGACATCCTCGGTTACGATTGCTCCGGCAAAGGTGAGCCAGCCCCCAGGTGAGGCGAGTCATTTGCCGAACATGAGGGTTCAAACAGCATTATGAGACCCGAACTCAAAGAGGCCCCAGGACCATCGAAACAGTTGCGACTGGGCGCTGTTCTATTTCTCCTGCTGCTGTTGAACTGGGGGAGTGGCGTGGCGCAGTCTTCGCGGTCAGCTACGGACGACGCACCGGTAATCCGCGTAACCTCGGAGTTTGTCTTAGTCGATGCCCTGGTAGAGAACAAAAAAAACGGCGCACTGATCGGCTCGTTGGGACCGAACGATTTCCAGCTCTCCGAAGATGGCATGCCCCAAACCATTACCTATTTCAGCCATGATCAACTGCCGTTGTCAGTGGTTTTTCTCTTCGACCTGACCATGACCGTACGTCCCGTTCTCAAGCCGCTGGCCGAGGCGGCCAGCGAGATACTCGGCCATTTGAAGCCCCAAGACGAAGTTGCGATCATGGTTTTTTCCTCCCATACCGAGCTTCTCCAGGATTTCACCACGGATCGTTCGCTGGCTGCCGCCGCCGTAGAGAAAGCCTCCGGCATGAAAAGCGGCGACGGCACATTCATTCACGAGGACATGTACGAAGCAGTCGAGCAAGCCACTAAGTCGACCGTCCCGCAAAGCCGCCGTGTCCTGGTGTGGCTTACCGACGGAACGGCTAACCTACAGAACTCTCTCGCTCAGAAGACGATGGGGAAAGGAGCGCCGGCTTACCTGCACACGAAAGCAGAGGCGACCGACAAATTGCTGCGTTCGGGGGTCGCGGTCTCTGCGCTGATTGAAAAGTCTGGGGAAACCGATGCCGTGGTCGCGGCCATGGACGCGACTCCATTTGCCTTCTTCGCGGGAGCGCGCGTGGGTGACGTCAAGAGATACGCCGAACAGACGGGCGGTCCAGTGCTCCATACCAGCAGGAAGGAGGTGGCAGTACGGCTCGGTTTGTTGATCGACGAGCTGCGCAACCGATACACGCTGGGATATAAGCCGGCAACTTCAAAGCCCCCGGGCACGTTCTGCAAGGTGCAGTTGGAACTCCGGCCAGAGGCCTACAGAGATCATCCCGATTTCAAACAGCGGGACATACTGGTGCGCACCAAGCGCGGCTACTATCGCTAAGTGCGCGTTCGACCAACCCGTTGCAGACGCCGTTTTGAGCAGAGCGGTCACGGGCAACCGGCGGCTGCTCAGCGTTATGCGACCTGTGCGCCGTCGCCTGTCCGGCGAAAACCAGGGACGGGACATTCCCAATTTCTCCGCATCAGAAGCTAACAGCGCCAGATTATTTCCACAGTCCCATTGTGACATCTGACCTTGCGCACAGGCCGCACCTTGTTTGAGAATTGCCCAGCAGGGGAATCCCCGCCGCCGGAACAGCTCATTGAAAACTAAATATCGCGCGTCTAAGTCTGTTAAGAACAATAGCTTGGCTCGATGATCCGGCTGTTTTCAGTCTAGACAGAAATCGCCGGGCTGATTCTAAACGACTTATGCCGAACCAATAAATCTAACTCCTTTGTCCGCAATATTTTACAGGTAAGTTGTTTAGAATCATAATCTTACCTATATTAGTCACAGGTCGATTCTCTGTAAATTATTGATTCCAAGGATTTAACAGGATTCGATCCGTATTTTTTTTGATCGGAACCACGCGAACACCGGTGCGTCAGACAAGATGACGAGCAGGCCGTAAAAGGAGTACATACATGCGATCACGGCCCCGCCGCGCGGCGCCGCGCCTGCTCGGCCAGCGTGGTACGTCCCTCCGCCTCATATAGGTCAGCGAGACCAAGCCAGAGCTTGGCGTCATTCGGCGCGAACTTCACAGCGCCTTCCTGAAAGCTCACAGCCCGAGCTGTGTCTCCCAGTTGATACCAGGCTTTCGCGCGGCCGGTTGCGATCATCGAATTGAAAGTTGCGCCCAAAGATTCCCCTTCATCGCGAAATGGGCTGGAGGCCTCGGCCTTGTCGAAGGCCACCAGAGCCTGCTCTGGCTGACGCATCTGCAGGTCGGCCTGACCGAGCAGCATCCACAGGTCGTGAGGGCGCGAGGAAGTCTCCGCTGAGCGCTTGAAGATCTCGACGGCATCGGCATAACGTTTTTCAGTCAGGTAAAAGAGTCCCAGGTCGAGCCAGCTTTCATCGCGAGGTTCGATGCGAATGCTCGTACGGAACTCTTCTTCCGCTTCTGCGGCGTGGCCCGTGTGCTCAAGCACGAGCGCGCGCGTGACATGAAGGTTCGCGTTGTCGCTGAAAATGTTTTGCGCGCGGTCTAGATACGCGAGCGCCTCAGGGTAGCGGCCCAGGCTGTAGAGGATTCCAGCAGCATTCGCGGACGAGTTGAACAGCTCGGCTTTGTCGCGCGAAGACACGCGCGGCGCCTGCTGCGGCGGTAAAGCGAAGGAGACTTTGCCGCAATCAATTTGCAAACGATCGACCAGCGCATTGGTTTGTGGAGTGCGGCGCAGGAAAATGGCTGAGACTTCGTCCATGTAGACGGGACGCCATGTGTTGCTGCGACAGAAGGCAGGGAGCTGAGGAAATAAAGTGATGCCGTCGTAACGAGCGAGAGAGACGATGATGGTGTTGATGTTGCGAGCGTCGGCCTCCTGCTGCCAGGCGGGTGAGTCGGGAGGTTGGGAGCTTAGGTCATAGGCGCGAAAGAAAAGTTGCGGGCCGAAAGGAATGGCGCGGCTATCGATGTAGTCGAGGTACTCGGGCGAGAGCCGCCACGTCAAGTAGCCGCCCAGGCTGTAGGTGTTGAAAATGTTTGCGGGCAACTTTTCGCGCTGAATGAAATCGATGGCGCGTTCGGGGAACCACCACGAAAGTCCGGTGCCGAAGAGTGAGAGCTGGGAGGAGCGCAGGTAGTAGCGGTTGGTCATGAGGTCGTAGGAACGGACGCCGGCGAGGACGGTGAGTGAGGCTGTGAGTAGTAGGAGGGCTGGGCTGCCCCATGCGATGCCGCGACTCTGTTTCGATACGGACCGTATAGAATTAGCCATTGTTCGCGAAGGTGCAGCGGCTGCTTGCCAGGCCTCTTGGAGGAGCGATCCGCCTAGAACCACCGCGACACAAGCAAACAGGGCTTGCAGGCGCACGTGTTGAACGGTCAGGTACGCAGAGGCTGCCAGAATAAGCGCGGCTCCGAAGTGCTTGCGCCACAGGGCTAGAGCGGTGCACACCACAGCCGCTGCCAGCAGCCACCAGAAAGAGCTTTGCGGATCTCGCCAGTCCAGTGCCTGGCGCAGGCTGGCCCATGAGGGACGAATGTTTTCCCATTCGACCACCCACAAGTTGTGAAGGCTTTGCGCTTGCGCCTGTCTGCTTAGAGCTATATAGATATTTGCTCCCCATGGATTGACTAGTGTAGCGACCGCGCTTAAGGCCAGCCATGGCCCGGCGCGCTTCAATCTCACGCGCACATGCGGGCGAGTTTCCGGGAAGGGAAGGTCCAGTAATTCCAATAGGACGTAAGCGCCGCACAGGGCTAGGCCTGCGATGAATCCTGGGTGGAGGTTGACCCAGACTATCATCAGGATTGGGAGCAGCCATAGTGGGGAATGTCCGGTGCGATAGTGCCTCCACAATAGGTTTAGAAAAGCTGCGAATAAAATTGTTGTGAACATTTCCGCGCGGGGCTGAGTGCGGTTTGCGATCAGAGGAACGGCGATGAGAGCCAGAGCGCTGGTTGCGATATTGTTTCGACGTAGCAATAGCGCGATCGTTCCTGCGCAGGCGGCGGCTCCCGTCCATGAGAGCAGCCCGTAACCCCCGGCTAGATAGGTTAGGTAGAACGCGATGGTGGAGAGAACGGGATAGATCCACGGCGCTCCTTGCGCGGTGTAGGAGAAGACGTCCGTGGAGAAAAGTTGGTGATGCTGGAGGATCCAGCGGCCTGTGGCCAGGTGCCAGCCCAGGTCGAAGTCTTGCAGGGTGTGCAGGCCGGCTAGCAGGGCGTAGATGAGGGCCAAGGCGGTGAGAAAAGGGGCGGCGTAGCGATGGGCGCTGAGGTTTTGATCGTTTGGAGGGTCGGGCTTGGAGCGCATCGCTATGGGCGAATCATAGCATTCGGGGTGCGAATGAGCCGACACTCCCTCTTCTTTCGCCGCTCTACGGCTAGACAACAAGGAAGCCGCTAGCTGCTGTAGGCTAACTCTTTGGCGCGTTGCGTGGCTTTTACTACGGCTTTGATCAGGGTTACGCGCAGCTTGCCTTCTTCCAACTCCATGATGCCGTCTATGGTGCAGCCGGCCGGGGTCGTGACGGCGTCTTTGAGCAACGCTGGATGGTCGCCGGTTTCGAGTACCACCTTTGCTGCGCCCATGGTGGTTTGCGCTGCAAGCAGCGTGGCCACGTCGCGGGGCAGGCCTACCTTTACTCCGGCTTCGGCCAATGACTCCAGGATGATGTAGATGAATGCGGGGCCGCTGGCGGAGAGGCCGGTTACCGCGTCCATGTGCTTCTCATCTACTACGACGGTTCTGCCTACTACGTCGAACAAGAGGCAGGCTAGCGCGATTTCATCCTGCGAGACGTGGCTGCCTTTGCAGAGGCCGGTCATGCCGACTCCGAGGGCGCAGGGAGTGTTGGGCATGGCTCGCACAACGGCAACTTTCACGCCGAGGACGCTTTCGATCTGGCTGGTGGAAACGGAAGCGGCCACCGAGATCACCAGCTGACCAGGGCTAATGTTGGGACGGATTTCTTCGAGGACTTCCTGCACGGTCTGCGGTTTCACGCAGATGAAAATGATGTCTGCGCCCTGCACGGCTTTCAGGTTGTCGGTACCTACTTCGATGCGGAGTTTTTCGGCGAGGCGGAAGGCGCGGTCGGAGTGGCGCACGGTGGCGCGCGTCAGTTCTCTTGAGAGCAAGCCTTCGCGCAGCAATGCCTGAAGGATTATGCCTCCTAGTTTTCCTGCGCCTAGGACGGCTACTTTTTTGTTCGACAAAGTGGTTGGCATGCGGACCTGCCTTTCGGGGTGACAGTTTTATACCATTTTATTGTGGTGGGAGGGATGGAAGCTTGCGTATCTAACAGTGCAAAGTATTTACCACGGAGGACACGGAGTCTCACACGGTAGTGCAGGGCAAGAACCGTTAGCCGCTGTGCCGTCGTGGGTATGATAAGGGAATCGCCTTTACGGGGTGATCTCGAAGGCTACGCCGTTGTTGTTTGCGCCGCCTTCCCCTGCCGTGCCGTACAGGTTGCCGGAAGAATCCAGGATCACTCCCCAAGGAATCGAGCCGTCGTAGCCGTTGGTGAAGCTGTGCAGCACGGTCTCATTCCACCGTCCAGCTTTGCCCGGCACGAATTTATAGACGGTGCCGTATTCATAGATTCCTCCGTAGCTGGTGGTGCCGTATACATTTCCCGCTTTGTCAGTGGTCAGGCCGCCAAACGGGAAGCCGCCGTCGCCGGCCCCAGTGAAGGTGTGGACTACCGAGTAATTCCAATATCCTGCCGTAGGCTTGAGTTCATAGAGGATTCCTACTTGATTTCCGCCGGCGTAAGGCGCGGTTGCGAACAGGTTGCCGGAGGGGTCGACTGCAATCCCGCTGATCTGGCTCACGCTGCCCCCGGTCGCGTCGAGGGTGAAATCGAACAGGGTGGTTTCGGTCCAGATGCCGTTCGAGAATGCGAGTTTGTACGCAGTGCCATAGCCGTAAACCCCGGCTGACGTTGTTATGCCGAAAAGATTGCCCTCGGTGTCGATGGCCATCGGTCCGTACGGGCCCTGTCCATCACGCCCTCCGGAGAAGCTGTAGATTATTGTTTCGGTCCAGGTGCCGTCTGAGCCGGGGCTAAACTCAAAGACGGTGCCGCATCCATCACAATCTTGATTGCCTCCACCGTTCCCGGTCGAGCCATAGAAGTTGCCTGCGCTATCCCGCACCAAGCCCTGGTTAACGTATTTGCCGTCGCTGGTGCCGCCGACGAAGTCGTGGATGTCTGTTTCCGTCCAAACACCGGCGGATCTTGTCAGCTCGTAGATCTCGCCGCATTGACAGACGGGATCGCCGGCGTACGCGATTACTCCGAAAAGACTTCCAGAGCCGTCGCGAACCAAGGGCCCGTTTGGATCGGGATAAGGGGAGCTGCTCGCGGGGATGCTGTACAGCAATGTTTCCGCCCAGCGGCCGTTGTGGGGCATGAGCTCGAATACGGTGCCGCAGCCATTGTCGAAACACTGGGTGCTTAACCCGCCCTCCGCAGTCACGCCGTATAGATTGCCAGCAGGGTCAAGGACTAATTGATCGAATGGAAAACCTCCATCGGTTCCTCCCTTAAACGAATACAGCACCTTGAATGTCGAGGCTGCGCTGGAGACGCCGACTAGAACGATGACGAGTGAAGCGGTTGCTAGAACGCGACGGAACAAAGTCGCACTCGACTGGCGTGGCGTCATGCCGAACTCCTGACTTAAGAGATCGTTACTAAGAGATCGTTCTTTGACGGCTGCGGAAAACTCGACTGAAAAAGAGGGCGACCACTGGGGCTGAAGCCCACATTGATTCTGCGCGCACTACGCGGCGCTGAAGCGCCGCTCTTCCACGTTACTGCCCCGTTCCCGAGTTTCTCTGTAAAGGTTATAGGTCGTTGGCCACCGACAGAGCGAAGATGCGATCGTTATAGCTTGCGCCAGTGATTTGGTTTTCCCCACCCCATACGACCAGGTTGTTATAGGACGAGTTGTAGAAGCCGGAGTGGAAGCGGAGGGTTGGGGCGGTCCCGGTGGCCTTCTCCGAAATCCAGGCTGGGGTTCCACCGATATTGTTGGCGAAGGTGAGCACCCAGGTGTCGCCGAGAGGCACGGTTCCGGTCAGGGTTGTTACTCCACCGTACATAATCATCCGGTTATTGACGGAATCGTATACGGAGACTTGTCCCGTTCGGGCGGAAGGTGCGGTGCCCGTCGGCGTGATATGCGTCCAGGTCGGAGTTCCACCCTCGCCATTGGCGTTGGAAAGACTCCACACGTCGGACAAACCGCTTCCGCCGGCATCGCCGGCGAAAAGGGTCAGCACGTGATTGGTGGAGTCGTAAATGGCGCTGGCGTTTTCGCGAGCCGTGGGCGCCGTGCCTGCGGGCGAGAGTTGGCTCCAGGTGGGCGTTCCCGGGCCGCCGTTGGCATTGCTGAGGACCCAAACATCGGAAAGATAGCCCGAGGCGCAATTGGATCCGCCGAAGACCACCAGCGTATTGCTGGAGGAATCATACTGCGCAACGAAGTTTCTGCGGGCTGGAGGCGGCGTACCGGAGGGGGCTTCCTGTACCCAGGAAGGCGTTCCGCCGGAGGAGTTGGCATCATCGAGCAGCCAGTAATCGTTGAAGCAACTGGTAGTGCTGCTCGCGCCGGCGAACACCATCATGTGATTACTAACACCGTCATACGCGGCGCCGTGACCGAAACGCGGGGCCGGAGCCGTGCCGACGGGGAACACTTGTTGGAAAAGAAAGGGATAGGAGGTGACCTGTTGACCGGCTTTCACAATGTTTGGAGACGACCAGACATCGTTCAGCGCGGCAGTTCCGCTATTTCCGCCAAAGACCACCATCTGGTCGGTGGAGACATCGTAGATCGCGCTGGTGTAGTAGCGGGCCAGAGGACCGTTTTGCGTCCAGGTGCCCTGAGCGAAAGCCGGGATGGCAAAAACGAGCAGCGCAACCGCGCCGAGAAGTTTCCTGGTGAAAATCATTGTTCCTCCTTCTGGGCGGTCAAGCCGTTGGCTTCGGTAAGAATGAAAACGTGGTCGTCGGTGAAAGTGAAGGCGATGGTGCTGTCGCCGCCGAAGATAATCATGTCGTCCGAGACCGGATCATAGACCGCCATAAAGCTTTTGCGGTAGGGAGCGGTATCGCCGAAGGTCATCTGTGTCCACGAGGGTGTGCCGCCGATGCCATTGGCATAGGTGAGGACCCAGCCGTCGTTCAGAACTTTGCCTTTGCTGTTGCCGCCGCCGAAGATGGTCATGCGATTGTTGGCAGCGTCATAAATGGCAGAGTGACCGATGCGCGCGGTTGGCTGGGTGCCGGTAGGCGAAAGCTTCGTCCAGGTCGGCGTACCTGTCACGCCGTTCGCGTTGGTGAGCGTCCACACATCGTTGTCCACGGCCGTGGGCGATGAGCCGCCGCCGAATACGGTCATGACATTGTTGACGGAGTCGTAGATCGCGGTGGCCTGGGAGCGGACGCTGGGCGGCGTGCCGATCGGCGTTACCTGTGCCCACGACGGAGTGCCCGAAGAGTCGTCCGCATTGCTCAGGATCCAGAGATCGTTATAGTAGGTGCCGTCGCAGTTGTTACCGCCGAAAACGATCATCTTATTGGTGTTGGGATCGTAGACCGCCGTGTGTCCCTCGCGAATTGGAGGAAGAGTTCCGGTGGGCGTCTGCTTTTTCCAGGCGGCAGATCCGCCGACGCCGTTCAGATGGGTGACCACCCAAAGATCGTTGACGCATGGGGCCGGAAATCCGGTGCCTCCGGCGAAAACGATGGCCCGATCGCTGGTCGGGTTGTAAATCATGCTCTGGCCGAAGCGGTCGCTGGGGGCGGCGCCTGTGATCGTCCAGCGCAACCACTGCAGGTTTTGCTGGGTAGAAGCGGAGGATGGAATTGCATTCTGCAACGCCCACATATCGTTGAAGTCAATGTTGGTGGGCGCATGCTGCCCGGCGAAGGAAAACATCGTGTTGGTCGCCGAATCGTAAACCGCGGAGGCCTGGGTACGTGTACCGGGCCCGTACCGATTCCATTTCTGTGCCGATAAGGGCATCGTCATGGTTATGCCGACCACAAGGCAAACCACAAGAAGGCGAGTGAGTTTAGGACCGCTCATTCTGACCGCTCCGATTTGAATTAGGGGACCGCTGTCTGCATGGGTGCGTTTAGGCCGCGGGGGAGGGAAGCGGAAGGCCGCACTGCGTTCCAAGAGAGTACGGCGGCCCGAGGCTGGCGTCAAGATGACAGAATTTGCATACTTTTTGTACGCCTGCGGACGAACAAGCAGTGATGGCCGGGGCGCGAGGATGTGAGCCGCCCCTTCAATTTCTCAGGAGTACGGCGCAGTGGGTGGGCGAAACGCGACTCTCATCAGAAAGAAATTGCAAAAAAAAACGGTGCAGGGAAGCGGGCGGAGAAGTTCTTCTCTATCCGATAGACTCCGTGCAAAATACTTCATCTTGACAGCACTGGCGCGTGCGGCGAAACTGAGGTTTCTCGCGTTGGCATTTGTTTCCCCCCCTCCCGAGCATACGTCCAAATTAATTTGGGGCTCCAAGACAGGCAGCAGTGTTGTTTGCTATCGAAAAATTTAGCAGCGGGAATCAATGTCAGTTCAACCACCATCAAGTTCAAAAATTAGGAGAGAATTCGTGAAGACCTCCCAGCAAAACGCAACAAGCTTCTTGGGCGCGGAAACTGTTTCGCGCCGGTTCGCCAAAGTCTTAACCCTAACCCTGGCGGCGATGATTGTCGTATCGCTGGGCGCTTCGGCGGCGCTGGCTCAGGTTCCGTTTCTCTACGGGCCGTTATCGCCCGGGCAGAAGGCTCCGGGCGCGGCCACATTCACCTTGACCGTGTATGGCACGGGCTTCGCTTCTGACGCCGTGGTGGATTGGAACGGCACCGCGCTTACCACCACATTTAAGACGGCTGAGGAATTGACGGCTTCGGTTCCCGCGGCGGACGTGGCTACCGCCGGCACCGCGCTGGTGACCGTTAAGAACGGCACCGGAACGGTTTCGAACGCCCTGTACTTTGAGATCGTCAAGAACGGATTCACGGCGGCGTTTTCCAAGATCGATTATGCCACCGATGTTACGCCGAACGATGTGACCACGACGGAGTTCACCAGCTCTGGCCATCTTGATTTGGCGGCCGCTACTGGTAACAACACTGTTTCGGTTCTGTTGGGTACTGGGACTGGAACCTTTGCGACGAAGGTGCAATATGCGGTGCCGGGCAATCCGTACGCGATCATTCACGGAGATTTCAACGGCGACGGCAAACAGGATTTAGCGACTGCGGATCAATATTCGAGCCAGGCATCGATCCTGCTGGGCAACGGCGATGGAACCTTCGGGGCGCATGAGGAATATTCGTCGGCGACTGGCGGCGCGCCGGTGGCACTCGCCACTGGGGATCTGAACGGAGACGGCAAACTCGATCTCGTGCTGGTCAACTACAAGACCAACAACGTGTCGGTACTGCTGGGCAATGGTGACGGCACATTCAAGACTCACGTGGAATACGCGACGGGCAACGGGCCGGAGGGCGTAGCGATTGGCGACCTGAACGGAGACGGCAAGCTTGACCTGGTCGTCGCCAACAGCATCGACAATACGGTTTCAGTTCTGCTGGGCAACGGCGATGGCACTTTCCAGACGGCTGTTCCTTACGCAACTGCGAACGAACCGACATGCGTGGTGGTCGGCAATTTCGGCTCTACCGACACGCTGGACGTCGCCGTGGCTACGTCAGGCGGCCTGGCTTCAGTGCTTCTGGGTAACGGAAACGGCACGCTGCAGAACAAAGTGAACTACACGATCGGCTTGGGCGCGGTGGCGATTGCGGCCGCAGACATGAACTCCAGCGGGCATTTGTCGCTGATCACTGCGAACGAGACCGACAACACGACTTCGGTGCTGATTGGCAATGGCAACGGAACGTTTAAGGCGCAATCTGTTTTCCCGACCAACGGCGCGCCAGTCGGATTGGCGATCGGCGATTTTAACCAAAACGGCAAGCTGGACATCGCAGCCATCGACAATACCGGCAATTTCGCTTCGGTGCAGTTGGATAGCCTGCTTACGCTGTCTCCCACGCTGAACAGTTTCGGGACGATCACTTCTGGCGACCCGAGCGCAGCCAAGACCATAACCTTGAAGAATAACGGGACGACGGCCTACACGATGGGAACCATCGCCACCGTTGGTTCTTACCCGACCGACTTCTCGCTTGGAAGCGGCAGCACTTGTCCGACAACCACTTCGCTGGCTGCCGGTGCTTCGTGCACGTTCTTGAACATCTTCGATCCTGCGCTTTCGGAGTTCGCGAATGCTCAGGTGCAGGTTACGAGCGGCGGCAGCATGATCGCGTACCAGGAGACCGGTACGGGCAACGTCCCGATCCTGATGAACCCGCGCACCATCACATTCTCCGGCTACCAGTTGGTAGGCACCACGAGCAAGGCCAAGACAACCACCTTCACCAACGAAAGCGGCGTGACGATCACTTTTACCAGTCTCATCCTTTCGGGCGTGAACGAGAATCAATTTAGCCAGACCACTACCTGCAACATTCCGGGCACGTTGGCTCCCGGCGCGAGTTGCACATCCAACATCTACTTCGTCCCGACTGAATCTGGCGGTGCGAACGTAACTGCGATTTACAACGGCGACTTCACTGTTGGCCGGGCAGGAACTCTGGTTAGCGCAGAGGCGACAGCGGTGAGCGTTACGCCCACCAAGTTGACCTTCCCGAACACGACCGTTGGCACGACCAGCGCGCCAATGACTATCAGCTTCGAGAATGCCGGCTCCGTCGCGCTGCCCATCAGCAGCGTGAACTGGACTGGTACGGAACCCTACTTCGCCGAAACCAATACTTGTCAACCCAGCGTTCCAGCGACCACGACGTGCACATTCAGTGTGACGTTCACGCCAGAGACCACTGGAACCTTCACCGCGACCTTGAGCATCGGCAACTCCGATCCGACTGGGCCGCAGCAGATTACGGTGACGGGCACTGGTATTGCGGCCGCGGGTGACGCGGTTCGCGTGAAGTAGGTTAGCAGTTGAGGCACAGAGCCAGCGCAAATGTAACTGCGCTGGCTCTGTGCCAATTTTTTGTGTAGGCGCTTTTGGGTTGTTGATGCGCTTATTTCGAGTCAGTGATTGCAGGTTATCTGACTTACCAGATCTGACTTACCATTTTCTTAGCGTTTCCAGCTGTGGGGATCAGGGGGCTTCATGAAATCTTTATCAGTCAAGTTGCCTGGGATTGTTCGCGGGCATGGCGCAGTTGTGTCTGCGGTTGTGCGTACGGCGTCAATCGGATTGTTATTGACGGCGCTGGGAGTTCTGGTCGTTCGAGTCAATTCTGGAATAACCGTGCACGCGGCGCCAGCCGACACTGCCTCGGCAATCAAGCCGCCTTTCGTGGACCAGAGCAAGATTCTGGAGAGCTACGGCCAACTGCCTCTCAGCTTCGAACCCAACGCAAGTCAGACCGATAGCAAAGTTAAATTTCTTTCCCGCGGCCCTGGGTATACCGTTTTTCTTACCAACGATGAAGCTGTGCTGGCTCTTTCGGCAGGCAATAAAAACAAACATACTTCATCTGGTGAGAGCGCCGCGCTTCCGATGGCTGGCTTCCGCGACTTGTCAACGCCGCGCCCTGAGCCTTCACGCACCGGCGCAGTGCTTCGCATGCGCCTGGTCGGCGCTAACAAGAATGCGCAAGTGGCAGGCGCAGATCAACTGCCGGGCACGACGAATTATTTCCTCGGAAAAGATTCGCGCAATTGGCGCGCGAATGTAGTGAACTATCGCAAAGTCAGCTACAGCGATGTGTATCCGGGAATCGACCTCGTCTATTACGGAAATCAGCGTCAATTGGAATACGACTTTGTGGTGGCGCCGGGCAGCGACCCTGGGGCAATTGGCGTTAGTTTCTCGGGCGCTTCGAAGATGCGTCTCGATCGCCAGACCGGCGACTTGATCTTGACGACCAACAAGGGCGATGTCCGCTTCCATAAGCCGGTGGCGTACCAAACGGAGAGCGGGCAAGACGAACAAGCGTCGTCCGCGGAACCGAAGAACTTTGTTGAGTCCAGCTTCGTGCTGGATGCAAAGAACCGTGTCACCTTCCAGCTTGGAGCCTATGATCACAGCAAAGCGCTGGTGATCGACCCGACGCTGGGCTACTCGACGTACCTGGGCGGTACGGGCAATGATTATGCGACCGCGATTGCCGTGGATTCAACCGGCAGCGCCTACGTTACGGGATACACGCAATCGACAAATTTTCCGACTACTTCAGGGTCTTTCCAAACTACCTGCGGCGGCAGCACTGCCTGCAGTACGACACACATTAACGCGTTCGTGACCAAGCTCAATTCCACCGGGACGGCGCTCGTTTATTCCACCTACCTTGGCGGCAGCACCAAGGATTATGGTTACGGGATTCAGGTGGACAGCAACGGAGATGCGTTCATTGGCGGCACGACATTTTCTTTGGATTTTCCCGTGACTGCGGGTTCGTACCAGCCGGCTTGCGGCGGTGGCACGTGCGTGGATGGTGACGGATTTATCACCGAGTTGAATCCGACCGGCTCAGGGTTGGTTTACTCCACCTATCTGGGAGGAAAGAATACAAACGAACTGGATGCCATTGCGCTCGACAGTGCTGGAAACGCATACGTCACGGGATATACAAAGTCGACCAACTTTCCAGTTACGCCGGGAGTGTTTCAGCCTACGTGCGCCTCCTGCAAGGAAACGTTCGTTGATTCGTTTGTGACGAAGATCAATTCGAGCGGCTCGGCGCTGGTCTACTCCACGTTCCTGGGCGGCAATAATGCTGACGTTGGCTACGCCATCACGGTCGATTCCACTGACAACGCGTATGTGACAGGGTATACGTATTCCACCAATTTCCCGACGACGCCTGGCGCTTTTCAGACCACTCTCGGAGGTCCGACTGGCGTCTTTGTCACGAAGATTAATCCCACGGCATCAGAGAAGGTGTATTCCACTTACCTGAATGGTAGCGCCACTGGCACGAGCGCGTGCGCGGCGTGCGGCTCCTCGATTGCCGTGGATGCGGAGGGCAATGCGTATGTTGCCGGTCTGACTTGGGAGACGAACTTTCCCACTACTCCGGGGGCCTATCAGGTCAATTATGCAGGCGGATTCCATGATGCGTTTGTGACAAAGTTTAACTCTACCGGAACGGCGCTGATTTACTCGACCTACATCGGCGGAACGGGCGATGATGGGGCTACCTCCATCGTGCTGGATAGCAGTGGCACTGCATACGTGAAGGGCAATACGTTTTCGACTAACTTCCCGACGACTCCCGGCACTTATTCCAACACCTATACCGCAGGCACTGATTCAGAAGCGTTTGTGCTTATATTGAATCCGGCTGGGTCGGCCTTGAATTATTCGACTTATCTGGGCGGCGTTGCGGGCAGCGAGTACGGCCTAGCCACGACCATGATCGCATTGGATGATCAGGTGCCACCAAATATGTATGTCACCGGCTATACAAACTCTACGACCTTTCCCACCACTTCGGGGGTATTTCAGCCGAAGCGGTCGGGTGCGTATGACGCCTATGTGACGAAATTTGCTGCCAGCCCGAACGTTGGGCTGTCGCCCGGGCTTAATTTCGGAAACGTGAATGATGGAACCACAAGCGCTCCCATGACGATTACTGTGACTAACACCGGTAATTCGAATCTGACGGTGACCTCGGTCGGAATCAGCGGAGCCAATGGCAGCGATTTCAAGGAGACTAATACTTGTACGTCTGGCAGTGTCGCTCCACAAGCCACCTGCGCGATTAACGTTACGTTCACTCCGTCGATTGCTGGAACTGAGAACGCAACCGTGACCGTGACCGACAACGCTCCAAATAGCCCGGAGACGACGACGCTGACCGGCGTAGGCGAAGGAAGTGGGCCGGCAGTAACTCTGTCGCCGACAAGTCTCACTTTTCCGACCCAATTAGTCGGTACGGCCAGCACGCCGCAAAACGTGACTCTCACGAACACTGGCGCCGCTGTCCTCACGATTACCAGCATTGCAACCACCGGCGATTTCTCGCAGACGAATAACTGCGGCACGAGCGTGGCTGTCAACGCCAGCTGCACCATCAGCGTCACGTTCACGCCGACCACAATTAACACTCGCACGGGTACGGTTGTGGTTACGGACAACGCCCCTGCCAGCCCGCAAACTGTAGCGCTCACTGGCATTGGGACTTATGTGAGTTGGACTCCTGCGAGTTTGAGTTTCGGTACTGTCACCGTGGGTCAGTCGAGCGCACCACAGACGATTACGTTTACCAATAATGCCACGACCGCACTGACGATTAAGAGCGTCACGGTTACAGGAGCTGACAACAAGGATTACAGCCAGACCGATAATTGCGGTACGAGCCTCCCTCGGGAATCCAGTTGCTCGATTATTGTGACTTTCACTCCTACGGCCACGGGACTTCGAACCGCCAACATTACGGTTTCAGATTTCCTGGGCGGCAATCAGAGTCAGAACATTCCGTTGAGTGGAACCGGGCAGTAACGGCGACGCCGATTTCAATTCTGTTATGGAGAGCAGCGCGATATGGGGATTCGGAGTTATGTAGTTCGCTTCCAGACCTTGGGCAAACGCAGTGTGACTCTATTCACCGCAGGACTGGCATTTCTGCTACTGACCGTCGCCGCGACTGCACAGCAGGTTACGCTTTCTACCACGAGCATGAGTTTTGCCAATACGCCGGTGGGAACCACCAGCGCCGTAAAAAAGGCAACTCTCACGAATACTGGTACAGTATCGCTGACTATTACCAGCATCACCACGACCGGGCCTTTCGCTCAAACGAACACCTGCGGTACTACCGTCAAGGCGGGGAAGAACTGTACGATTTCGGTTACTTTCAGCCCAACCGTTGCCGGAGAGGCTACGGGCGTGGTCACCATAACCGACAATGCTACAAACAGTCCGCAGACAATCACGCTCAGCGGTGACGGCATCACGGGCGTTTCAGTGACGCCTACAAAGTTGACATTCCCGACCACAACAATCGGAACGACCAGTGCTCCTCTAACGTCGACGCTGGCGAACAATAATACGACTGCACTCACGATCACCAGCATTACAATTACGGGCGCCTTTGCGCAGACTAATAACTGCGGTAGTTCGCTGGCTGCGGACAGCAAATGCACGATTACGGTGACGTACACTCCGACGGCGACCGGAACTCAAACCGGGGTGGTGACCATTACCGATAGTGCCAGCAACAGCCCTCAGAAAATCAATCTGACTGGAACGGGGCAGTCCTCGAGCGCGACACTTACTTCGATCAGCATTTCTCCGGGATCTGCCTTGTTGTCGGTCGGGAACACTTTGCAGTTGACCGCGACCGGATACTACAGCAACGGCACAACGCAGAACCTCACGACTAGCGCGACCTGGAGCACGTCGAATTCCAGCGCCGCGACGGTGGCGGCAGGTTTAGTGACAGCGGTTGCTAATGGAAGCTCTTCAATCACGGCGTCTTACACCGGTGTCACGAGCGAGCTAGCTCCCCTCAACATCGGCACGGGAGCTGATTACTTCATCGCCACAAACGGAAAAGACTCGTGGTCGGGGACGCTGGCTGCGCCCAACGCTACGAATACTGATGGCCCATTCGCGACGATTGCTCACACGCAAACCGCTGTGCAGACTCTTGTGGCTAATGCGAACGGCCGCACTACTCCCATCACTGTGCAAATTGAAGGAGGAAACTATTATCAACAAGCGTTGACCTTCACCGCGGCTGATTCAGGCACGGCTACGCTGGGAGTGCTGTGGGAGAACTACCCAAATCAAACGCCGGTAATCAGTGGCGGAATGGTCGTGACCGGTTGGACCAATACCTCCGGCAACACGTACGAGACCACGTTGCCCGAGAGCACAGTGTACTTCGAAAATTTGTTTTACAACGGTGGACGCCGGTTGCGTCCCCGAGTCGGCGGATCGCTGGGTACCTATTTGCGCAATGTCGGCCCGATCTACCTGGCCGGTTCGCCGCCGCCGGCGCCCGCGCCGAACGCGAACTGCGCCGTGTACGTGACTGGCAGCGGCTGGGAATGCTTCGATCGTTTTACATATCACGTTGGCGACGTCAGTTCCACCTGGACAAACCTGAATGCGCCCTATCCGACCGGCGATATCGAACTGCTAGATTTCGAGTTATGGAGTACGCCCAAAATGCGGATCTCCTCTATCGACAGCGTCAACCATATTGTTTATCTGACGGGCGCGACTCATCAGCAGGCGGGGGTGCATGGCTTTATTCCGAATCACCGTTACGTGGTTGAGAATGTCAAAGACCTGCTGACTCAGCCGGGGCAATGGTTTCTCGACAGGTCGGTAACTCCGTGGACATTGACCTATCTCGCGAACAGCGGGGAGAATCCGCCGACTGACACCATTATTATTCCGCAGTCGACGCAGGTATTGAAAGCGACTTACTTGCAGTATGTCACCTTTCAGGGACTGCAGTTTGAGCACGACAACTTCACGTCTGCATCTGGCGGATATGTGTCAACCCAGCAGGAGCCGCTTATGACGGCTGCTTTGGGGTGCTACAACTGCCAATACGTCACGTTCAATAGCGACATCATTTCTGAAACGGCTGGCGCGGGGATTGAGTTTACGACGACCGATAACTCCTCAACCACGTCTCACAATACGTTTGAAAACGGCGCGCTTTACGACATTGGGGGATTGGGGATCCGGATTGGTCTTCTGCCTGCCTCGGCAAACACCGACTCGAACGTGCCACAGTTCACGACGGTTGAAAATACTTTGTTTGAAGGCTTTAGCCGTGTAATTCCCAGCAGCCCCGCGATCGTGCAGGGCGCCGGGCATGACAATACATACACTCACAACGATATTTACGACGGCTACCACAGCGGCATTGAGGTTTGTCTAGCGCCCACATGCTCGCCCGGAACCAAGAATTCCAGCGGCACATTCAACAATGTTGCTTCCTACAACCATGTGTTCGATCTGTATGAAGGCGTCACGGATGACGGTGGAGCAATTTACTTCGCTACCGGCGGGTCTGCGTTCGTCGCGACCGGAAATCAGATTGTGAACAATAAGATTCACGATACGAGCGACGCTTCGATTATCGACAGCGATGGCTACGGTGGTTATGGCATCAACCTCGATGGCTCGACCGGCCTGGTTACGGTAGAGAACAATCTTGTGTATCGAGTGTCGGCCATGGGCATCAACATGACGCACGGGCCGCAACTTCCAAACAAGGCCAATACAGTCACTAATAACATCTTTGCGTACGCGCGCCAGGGAATGATCGCCAACGGGAACCCGTATTTGACGGACGTGTGTCCCTCGGGCGGTCCGAACCTTATTTTCAATACTTCTAACAACTTGTTTTACTTTGATCTCACGTCGACTGGCGGCTTTTATGTGCAGTCGGGATGCGATTACGCCTGCGGGTCTTCTCTAACCAGCTTGCACAACTGGCAGAGTAACCTGTACTGGCGGGCGAACGGAACATTCAATACTGATCCAGACGCGTTTCATTACCAGACCACTGCCAGCTCTCCGAATATCTGCGCCTCTTCATCGAAGAGTTGGACGTTCGAAACGTTCGCCGGCTGGCAGGGACTCGGTGAGGATCTGTCTGGAGTGT
This sequence comes from Candidatus Sulfotelmatobacter sp., assembly GCA_050011375.1. Lineage (GTDB taxonomy): Bacteria > Acidobacteriota > Terriglobia > Terriglobales > Acidobacteriaceae > Sulfotelmatobacter. Next base: position 2,964 of record JBEKJF010000024.1, on the reverse strand, counting down.
CCAACGTGAATCCCGGATTCACGAATCCGGTTTATCCTTACGACGATTACTCCTTGCCCAACGGTTCGCCGGGAGTTGGATTTGTGGTGTTCGATCCCAGCGATGCGGGCCGGAACAATCCGATCATTAAGCCTACTGATCCGATTGATATACCGGCAACGATGGTCACGACGTTCTACAATCCAGCAAGCTCATACTAAGCACCACGCACTGATCTGGGTCGAGCCGCATAAACCATCGTTTATGCGGCTTCGGCTGCGCTCCGTTTCCCTTGCTGGATGAAAGCATACTTCCCGCGAACTTGCCCGGCAGCTGCTTTTAAGGATACGAACTCCAGCTGTTTGCCGAATCGCCGACTGCAGCGTGCGCGCGGCCCAACGATGGCGGTCTAGAACTATCGCTACCAAAGCAGGCGACCCAATGATCCGCTGAGAACAGGGCTGGTGTAGTTGGGCGCGGGCCGAGCCACTCCTTCGGCTATCGACGACCGCATGCGTTACTGGGACGATCGGGAGAGCATGCAAACCACATGCGTGTGGATCGCGTCTACGGAAGCCGGACCGTCCAGGCCGAAGCCACTACAGGGCGGAACCGGGCAAGAGGCCGCAAGCGACGGCGCCTTCAAACCGAAAATGAATGAAAGTTGTCGTACTGTCACATGTACGGGGCAGGTCATCGGCCTGCGCTGGCAAGCCCGCATTAGATATCCGTATCAATCATCCATCGCCGTTGGCGATGGTCAAAGCGTTCCCAATCAAGTACACGCGAATTACGAGCGGTTGCTACTTGGCGGTTTGGCCAGTTCCGGTCAGAGCCACCGTCTGCGGACTGCCCCCGCCTCCATCTGAAATCGAAACGTCGGCTGTGCGCGTGCCGGTTGCTGTGGGGGTGAATGTCACGGTGATGTTGCAGCTTGCTCCGGCCGCCACGCTCGGTTGACACGTATTCGTTTCGGTAAAGTCCGAGGGGTTCGCTCCAGTGATCGTAAGACTCTTAATCGGCAGTGCAAACTTAGCGCCGTTGGTGAAGGTTGCGACTTGTGGTGTGCTCGATTGGCCTACCGTAACCGTCCCGAAGCTCAAGGTACCGGGTGACAGGGTAACGTAGGTCCCAGTTCCGGAGAGAGCTACGGTCTGGGGACTGCCGGCGGCGTTGTCTTTCACCGACAGTGATGCTGTAGTGGTGTTGGGCTTCGTCGGCCTGAAGGTAATTGTAATTGTGCAACTTGCCCCGGCACCCACGCTGGAGCCGCAGTTATTCGTCTGCAAGAATCCAGCCCCGATCGAGATGCTCATGATGGTAAGAGTCTGATTACCAATATTGGTCAGCGTAATGCTTTGAGCTGAGCTGCTGGTGCCGATCAGCTGAGTGGGAAATGTCAGGCTGGTCGGAGAAAACATAATTGCAGGGCCGCTTCCGATGCCGTTCCCAGTCAAGCTACCTAGCTGAGGACTGTTCGGAGCATTGTCCGTAATCGACACATCCGCCGTTTCCGCTCCGTTAATCGATGGAGTGAACGTTACAATAATCGAGCACGTCGATTGTGGCACGACGGTAGCACAGGTATTAGTTTCCGCGAAGTCTCCGCTATTTGGACCGGTAATATTGACATTGCTGACTGTAAGATTCGCATTACCTGTGTTGGTCAGCGTCATGGTCTGAGGAGCACTGGTTGTGCCATCGGCCTGATAGCCAAAGTTGAGGCCCGCCGAAAGCCCGACGTTCGGACTGGGAGAAAACTTACTGACAAACGCGTCGTTCAGACCTGCGTTGCTGGTTTGCAGGGATCCCGCAACGACCGGAAAGTTCGTGGAGTCGGTGTAGCCGGTTACGTATACGCTGGGCGGATTCTGACTATCTAAGGCGAGCACAGAAGTGGCTCCGCCATACTCGGTGCCGGAACCGCCAAGGTAGGTGGAATACAATAACGCCGAACCCGTTGAACTCAACTCGGCGACAAAAGCGTCGAAGCTGCCTGCATTTTTAGCCTGGAAAGCGCCGGGAGTGATTGGGAAATCAGTCGATTTCGTATTACCCCGAAGCCAGATTGCGCCCGAAGGATCCAAACCGATGCCCGTGGCGCCATCATCGCCAGTGCCTCCAAGATAGGTGGAGAAAATGAGCGCGCTGCCAGCGGGGTTTAACTCCGTAAGAAAGGCGTCGTGCCCATTGGAACTGCTTGCGAATACGGTCTGGAATGCGCCCGGCGTGATTGGAAAGTTGGACTCCGCAGTCAATCCACAGACATAAGCATCCCCGGAACTATCGACAGCGATCGCTGTGCCGCAAGCTTCGCATGGTGTCGTGACCGAAGTGGTTCCTCCCAAATAGGTCGAATAGACCAAGGCGGTACCGGTGGTATTGAGCTTGGTGATCCACGCCGCTCGATTCGCACCCAGCGAGGTCTGGAAGGCGCCTACAGTTGTCGGGAAATTAAACGATTGCGTATATCCCGTCAGGTAGGCATTGTCCGATGAATCCAACGCGATTCCGTATCCCACATCGCCGTTCGTGCCGCCCAAGTACGTTGAGTAAACCAATCCCGTGCCTCTGGTATTTAACTTGGTCACAAAGGCGACTGACTGACTGCATTTACAGGTGGTTTGAAAAGCTCCCTTAGTAGTGGGGAACGTGAGGGACTGGGTATATCCCGTTATGTAGGCGTTACCAAAGGTGTCCAGCACAATTGCGTTGCCCTGGTTTTTGCCAGTGCCACCCAGGTAGGTGGAATAGGTCAAATTCGAGCCTGCGGAGCTAAGTTCTGTGACAAAAACATCGCCGCTGGCGCAACTGTCCGGGCTGCATTTGGTCTGAAAAGCTCCCGCGGTAGTGGGGAAGTCCGTGGAAAAAGTTTGGCCCACGATGAAGACGTTGTCAGATGCGTCCAGGGCGATTCCGTTTCCATAGTCGTTTGCCGAACCACCGAGATAGGAGGAGAACACAAGGAATGAGCCCGTGGGATCG
>JBEKJF010000023.1:0-23578 GCA_050011375.1 Candidatus Sulfotelmatobacter sp. | reverse complement strand
ATGGCGATGGCTGTGACTGATTTGTTTTTGTCCTTGCCATGGTTGTTCCTGCTGATCACGGCGCGGGCGTTAATGCCGCTGAATGTCTCTCCCTTGGTCTCGGTGATGGTGACGTTCATGCTGCTGGGGCTTCTGGGCTGGACGACGGCGGCGAGAGTCTTGTGCACAACCGCGGCATCTTTGCGCGGATCGGATTTTGTGCGGCAGGCGCAGGCCGCAGGACTTCCAGCTCAAAGATTGTTCTGGGCACATGTGGTACCAAACTTGAAGCCAGTGCTCTACGCGCAGTTTTGGATTTCGATTCCGGTTTTCATTTTGAGCGAAGCCAACCTGGGCATCCTCGGGCTAGGCGTGGCGGAGCCGATGCCGTCGTGGGGAAGTTTGCTGAAAGAACTGGAAGGGTTAGTTTCAATCGGAGAAGAGCCGTGGAAGTTCGTGCCTCTGATTTTGCTGGTCGTGGTCGTGACATCGTTTCAGGTTTTGCTTTCCAAGCAGGAGGAGATGGCCGCATGAGGCGTCACAAGAGAGGTTTCGAACAAATGACAAACACGTGCGGCAAAGCCATCGCTGTTGCGATGCTCTGCCTGGGCTTTCTGCTGGGGCACGCCTTAGCTCAAGGCGGTGGCGAACTGAGGTTCTGTCTCCGCACCGAGCCGAAGACTTTTGATCCGCTCAAAGTGGAGGACGACGCCTCCGCTGCCATCCGTTATTTGACTGGCGGCGTGCTGGTGCGCGTGAATCGCCAGACTCAAGGCCTGGAGCCTGGATTGGCCGTCTCATGGAAGGTCTCAAAAGATGGCCGGCAGATTTCGTTCCGCTTGCGCAGTGGAGTTCTGTTTTCCGATGGCACGCCTTTTTCCGCGGAGGACGTGGCGTACACCGTCCAGCAACTCATGGACCCGGCGCTGCATTCGCCCACAGGTGATGCTTTCCGTTCAGGCGTGGGAAACGTGGAAACCAACGTGATTTCCCCGACTCAGATTGCGATTACGTTCCCGGCGCAGGTGGCCGGACTCGATCGCCTGTTCGATCAGGTCGCGATTCTTTCCGGGCGCTCGTCGAAGAAAGAAATGGCCGTGCTGGGCCCGTTCACGGTGGCCGACTACAAACCGGGAGCGTCGGTTCTCTTGAAGCGCAATCCGAACTACTGGAAGACGGACGAACAGGGACGCAAACTTCCTTACCTGGATTCGATACGCCTGGATATCCAGCCCAACCGCGATGTGGAACTGCTGCGCTTCAAGCGCGGAGAGCTGGATCTGATCAACTCTCTCGACAGCGAATATTTCGACAAGCTGGCTGCGACTTCTCCGCAGCTCGTACACGATGCTGGAGCGTCGCTCGATAGCGAGCAACTCTGGTTTAACGAAGTCGCGAAGTCGCCGATTCCTGCCTACAAGAAAAATTGGTTCCGCTCGGCAAACTTCCGGCGAGCAATTTCGGAAGCGATCAACCGTGACGACTTAAGCCGAGTGGTCTTCCACGGGCACGCGCAGCCGGCCGTGGGACCCTTTTCTCCGGCAAATAAATTCTGGTTCAACAGCAAGCTTGGGCCTCAGCCTTACAGCTCCGATGCCGCGTTGAAAGCCTTACAGGACGAAGGCTTCCGCATGGAAAACGGCACGCTTAAAGATAAAGACGGCAACGAGGTTGTGTTTTCGATTATCACGAACTCTGGCAATAAATACCGCGAGCGCATGGCTGTGCTGATCCAGGATGACCTGCAAAAGATTGGCATCCACGTGAATGTTGTAACGCTCGACTTCCCTTCCCTGATCGAACGCATGACGCAAACGTTTGACTATGAGGCCATCATCCTTGGGCTAACCAATGTTGATTTGGATCCGAACGGTGAGATGAATGTGTGGCTGAGTTCTTCGGAGAATCATCAGTGGAACCCGCAGCAGAAGGCTCCAGAAACCGCATGGGAAGCGGAGATTGACCGGCTCATGCGGGCGCAGGCGTCTTCGAGCGATCCGAAGAAACGGAAAGAAGCATTCGACCGCGTGCAGGAAATCGTGGTCGAGCAGGAGCCGTTCATTTTCCTGATCAACAAGAACGCGCTCTCCGCAGTTTCCGCGGCTGTGCGTGGCGCCGCTCCGGTCATTCTATCTCCACAAACTTTCTGGAATGCTGAGAGGCTGACCGTCGCTGCGAAGTAGGAGCAACTTCTTTGCCACGGATTTACACGGATTCACACAGATATTGAAAAACAACTGCTCTAACAACACGGATCCGAAAGCTCAGCAACTGTTAAGGAACACCAAGAATGTCGTCTGACGCTTCACAAAACTCGATTCTGCTGTCGGCGCACTTCTCCGTGCGCTATGCGGGCAAGCCTCCTGTTCTGCGCGGTGTGCGTCTGGAAATTCAGCGCGGCGAGGTGCTGGGCTTGGTGGGGCAAAGCGGTTCGGGCAAGAGCACGCTGGCCATGGCAATCCTTGGGCTGCTCGATAAGAAGCGGTCGCCAGCCGAAGGTACCATCAGATTTGAAGATACCGATCTCCTGCAACTCTCAGAACGCCAACTGCGCACGCTGCGCGGACGTTCGATTGCCCTGGTATTGCAGAGTCCTCTGTCTTCTCTGAATCCGGCGCTCAAGATTCGCACTCAGTTCAAGGAAGCATGGCGAGCGCATGCATCAGGAACGAGCGCCGATTGCACCAACGCAATTCGAAATTCTCTGCAGAGTGTTTCCCTGCCCTCTGACGATGAATTCCTGCGCAAGTATCCTTCGCAGATGAGCGTGGGACAGGCGCAGCGAGTGCTGATTGCGATGGCGGTCATGCATCGTCCCGCGCTGCTTATCGCCGATGAAGCCACCAGCGCGCTCGATGTAATTACGCAATCGGAAATCCTGACGCTGTTTCGCGAACTGAACCGCTCCACTGGAATGGCTATTCTTTACATCTCTCACGATCTAGCTTCAGTGGCAGGCATTTGCGACCGCATCGCGATTCTGCACCAGGGCGAGATCGTAGAATGTGGAACGACGGATCAGATATTCTCCAACCCGCAGCACGAATATACGCGGCGGCTCATGGCGGCAATCCCGCGACTCATGCCCGCGAACTCGCCATCGCACGCGAAAACAGCAGCGGCACGATAGGCATCCCGCCGTCAGAACCCCAGTTTGTCATCGGCTGACGGCCCATAAGTCGCAGGCACCGGTTTATCGTTCAACCGCAAATACACGCCAAGTTGGGCGCGGTGATGGACGAGGTGATTTAGAAACATCTCCCGGTAGGCCAGAAATCGCGACCCCTCAAAAATCGTCTTGCCCTGAAAGCTCAGTTTCCAATTTTCTTTCCATGCTTCATCCGGAGTGGATTGCAAAGCAGTGCGAACTTTGGCCGCACCCTCATCGAAAACCCGCACAAGCTGAGCGGCAGATTCGAACGGCACAGGTGAAATGCTGCCCTTGGAAAAGTCCAACTCAGGGGTAGTCAGGATGGTCAGGCCCAATCCCGCAAGCTGCGCCACGTGAGGTGCCAGCTTGCCCAGAGGCATCGACTTCGCATGAGGTGCAAAATCTTTCTTGTCGGCCGGAACCCGCTCCAGGGTCGTTCGCGTCTTCTTAATTTCTTCATCCAGTTCAGGCAGCAGTAATTCGTTAATAGGCATGTGGGTCTCCGTTCATCTCAGTATAGCGATCATTCAGTGTGCGTTCCAAAACGTGCGACGGGTTCAGAATTTTCCAAGGTAACCAAGACTGAAGCAACCGAAGTAACTGAGGCCGGAGCCCCGACGGGACAAACTGTCCCGCGCCCCTCAAGACAGGACAGAGTGGCCCAACGCCCTTCCACCTGCTCGCCTTGATCTCCAATGATAACAATAACTTACAAGCAGGCGATTGGCCCTGGCCGTGCACAAGCATAGTCCGAGTAAGGCACGACCTTTGTGCCACAGAAGGGTGAGATCAATGTCGCAGACACTGAAATCAAAAAGTTCGAATCGAGGGCAGCGCCACAGCGCCGCTTGGGGAAAACGGGTCAGCTTGTTGCTGCTTCCTCTTCTCCTTCTGGTGCAGCCTGGCTTCGCGCAGGAGCAAGAAGCGGAAGGCCGGATGATGGGCAAGTTTGCCGCCGACCTGGCTCCAGCGTTGGCGCGAGCCCAGCAGGGCGCGAAGGCCAACGATACCGTGAAGGTCATCGTGCAGTACAACCAGGCTCCGCGCGCCGAGCACGAAGCGCGCGTGCAGGGTATGGGCGGCCACCTGAACCACAGGCTCGGCGTAGTGAACGGCCTGGCCGTAACCGTTCCGGTCAGCGCGCTATCCGCGCTGGAAGCCGATCCTGATGTGGCCTCCATCGGCGTCGACCATCCGCTCAAGGCGATGGACGAATACACCGACGGGGCCATGAACGTGAGCGCCGCCTGGAACGCCGGCTACATCGGCACCGGCCTCGGCATCGCCGTCATCGACAGCGGCATCGACGACCAGCGCATCGACATCTGGGACCGCGTGCTCTATCACCAGGATTTCACGGGAGCCAGCGAGTACAACTCGCAAGGGATGCTGGTGCGTGACACCTACGGCCACGGCACGCATGTCGCGGGAATCATCGCTGGCAGCGGCTGGGTCTCCGGCCAGATCGACGGTGGCGTTGCCTACAACGCCAACCTCATCGATCTGCGCGTGCTCGATGGCAACGGCAGCGGCAACGACAGCGAAGTGATTGCCGCGATTCAAAAAGCCATCGCCCTCAAGACCACGTACAACATCAAGGTCATCAACCTGTCGCTGGGACGCGGAGTTTATGTCCCTTACGCAAAGGATCCGCTCTGCCAGGCAGTGGAATCAGCCTGGAAGGCGGGCATCGTGGTGGTCGTGGCCGCCGGCAATTATGGCCGCTCCACCGTCAACGGAATCAACGGCTACGGCACCATTACTGCCCCCGGCAACGATCCTTACGTGATCACCGTCGGCGCCATGAACACCCAAGGAACTCTAAGCCGCACCGACGACACCATTACCAGCTATAGCTCGAAGGGTCCCACAATGTACGACCACGTGGTGAAACCCGACCTGGTCGCTCCCGGCAATCAGGTGGCTTCCCTCATCTCCCACAACAGCAACCTCGCCACCACCTATCCCGGAAATGTAGTTTCGGGGTTCTCGAGCGATTATTTCGTGCTCAGCGGTACCAGCATGGCGGCCCCGGCGGCATCGGGGGCGGCTGTCCTGCTAATGCAGGCGAATCCGTCGCTCACTCCGGACCAGGTGAAGGCGCGGTTGATGAAGACGGCTTACAAAACCTTCCCGACCTCCAGCGTGGCCACCGACCCCACGACCGGGCAAACCTACACTTCTTACTATGACGTGTTCACCATCGGCGCGGGCTACCTGGACCTTCAGGCCGCTTTAGCCAACACTGACGTCGCGTCGTCGAAGGTGGGAGCGGCTCTATCTCCCTCGGTTTCGTATAACTCCTCGACCGGGAAAGTAACCCTCGCCAACGGCAATTCAACCGTAGCGAGCAGTTCGGTGGTATGGGGATCGTCGGTGGTCTGGGGCACTTCGGTCGTCTGGGGAACGAATGTATCCGGCACCTCGGTGGTATGGGGATCGTCGGTCGTGTGGGGAACCAGCACCCTGGAAGGATTCAGCGTGGTCTGGGGCTCGACAACGGATGACGCCACTAGCGTGGTTTGGGGCGCCGCGGTTACTACTGCGGACGCAGCCATGGCCTCCATCTACGGAGACCTCAAGTAGATCGGCAGCTTCCACTAACCAGCGAAACAGGAGGCGGCGTACGAGCTTCGGCTCGGGGCCGCCCTTCCTTTTTCATGGCCACTTCTCCACACAAAACTCTATGTGCCAGACAAACTTCAGTACCTGCAGGACAAACTGTCCCATGCCCCTTATGGAAGGACAGAGTGGCGCAACGCCCGCTCAGCACAACGCCTCGATCCCCAGCAATAACAACAACTTACGAAAATCGGATTGGCATCGCCCGTGCAAAAGATAAGCGAGTCTTAGCACAATCTTTGTGCACAAGAAAGGTGAGAGCATGTCGCAGTCACTGAAAGCAAAGAGCTCGAATCGAGGCCAGCGCCACAGCGCAGCTTGGGGAAAGCGGTTGAGCATGATATTGCTGCTTCTCGTTTCACAAGCCGCTTCTGCGCAAAACTGGAAGACCAACGGCCAACCTGTTGGCAAGTTCGCCGCCGATCTCGCGCCGGCGCTCGAGCGAGCCCATCAGGGCGATGCTGGCAACGACACCGTAAAGGTCCTCGTCCAGTACAACCGGCCTCCGCAAGCGGCGCACGAAGCCAGGGTATTGAGCCTCGGCGCCCGCTTGAATCAGCGACTGGCTGTTGTCAACGCTCTAGCGGTGACGATTCCGGTGAGCGCGCTGCCCGAGTTGGAAGCCGACGCTGAGATCGTTTCCGTGCACGTCGACCATCCGTTAAAAGGGATGGACGAATACACCAATGCCGCGATGAACGTCAGCGCGGCGTGGAGCGCCGGATACAACGGCAGCGGTATGGCTGTCGCCGTAATCGATAGCGGCATCAACCCCAGCAGCTACGACTGGTATACCGCCGCGGGCAAACTTCCTTTGCGCATACTCGATCATCAGGACTTTACCGGAGCCAGCGAGTACAACTCCTTAGGCATCCGGGCTTACGACACCTATGGGCACGGAACCCACGTGGCGGGAATTATCGGAGGCAGCGGCAATTTATCGAATGGGACAATCACTGGGGTTGCGCCTGCGGTGAACCTCATCGATCTCCGTGTGCTCGACCAGAACGGCAATGGCAACGACAGCGAAGTAATTGCGGCGATCCAGGCAGCGATCTCTTTGAAGAACAAGTACAACATCCGCATAATCAACCTGTCCCTGGGCCGCGGAGTTTACGAGTCCTATACCCAGGATCCCCTCTGCCAGGCGGTGGAATCGGCTTGGAAGGCCGGAATCGTAGTGGTCGTGGCTGCGGGCAATTATGGCCGGGTCGACGCCTTTGGTTTTGACGGCTATGGCCTGATTACCGCGCCTGGCAATGATCCTTACGTCATCACTGTCGGCGCCATGAAGTCCAATGGAACGCTGACCCGCACCGACGACACGATCGCCAGCTATAGTTCCAAAGGCCCCACAATGTTTGATCTCGTCGTCAAACCCGACGTAGTCGCTCCGGGAAACGTGGTCGTCTCGGTCGCAGATCCTGGAAGCACGCTTTTTGCCGAATACCCGGCCAACGTGGTCACGGGACGCAGCCAGAACGCCGGCCCCAACGGGAGTCAAATCAATACCGATTACTTCGTCCTGAGCGGCACTAGCATGGCAACCCCGGCAGCGTCCGGCGATGTGGCACTGCTGCTGCAAGCCCACCCCTCGCTCACTCCAGACCAGGTGAAGGCGCGTCTCATGAAGACCGCCTACAAAACCTTCCCTACCTCTAGCGTCGCCATCGACCCAACTACCGGACAAACCTACACTTCTTACTATGACATGTTCACCGTTGGAGCCGGATACCTGGATATCCAGGCAGCCTTGGCCGATACCACCCTTGCACCATCCACGGTTGGCGCTGCGTTATCTCCGACCGTCTTCTACAACTCGTCCACCAACATGCTAAACATTGCTAACGGTAATGCAACGGTAGCGGCTTCTTCGGTGGTTTGGGGGGCCTCGGTGGTGTGGGGAACGTCAGTGGTTTGGGGCTCGAACGTTTCCGGCGCGATGGTGCTATTCTCCGATGGGGAAATGTTGGATAGCAACAGCCTGCAGAGCCTTAGCGTGGTGTGGGGTTCAGCCACGAACCTCTCTACCAGCGTGGTTTGGGGCGCTGCCGCCATCAGTCCCGACGCTAATTACGTACCGGTCGTGGGAGAACGATAGGTTGACGCCTACATCGAAAAGAAAGGAGACGACAATGAAAAACCCACGGCTCACGCAAACATTCATCGGACTAATGACCCTGGCAGCGATTGCAGGCACAGCTTACGCCGGTATCGCAAGCCACAACCTTCACCCCGCCTTTGCGCTGACGTTACTGGCACTGGCAGTCGCAACTTCGCGGATGAAAGTGAAACTGCCCGGCATCGACGGTAACATGTCAGTAAACCTACCGTTCCTTCTGATGGCAGTTGTGAATATGAGCGCGCTCGAAGCTGTCCTGATCGCTTGCACATCCACAGTCGTGCAGTGCTGGCCGAAACAGAGCAGCAAGTTCAAACCGGAACAGATGTTGTTCAACGTCTGCATGATGGCATTCGCCACCAGCATGGCCAACCTGATCTGGAACGCAGGCTGGCTGGGCAAAGCGGCGTGGGCCTCCGAGCCGCTAATGCTGGCTTTAGCAACCGCTGCTTTCTTCCTCGGACAAACCGCTCCCGTAGCCGGCATCATTAAAGTGGCTGAGGGTACGGCCTTTCGCCGAGTCTGGTTCAGCATCGCGCAACTGTCATTTCCCTACTATGTCGTGAGCGCGGGAATGACCTCGATGACGAATCTGGTAAGCCATCATTTCGGCTGGCAGGCGGCGTTGGTGCTCTTCCCGGTGATGTATGGCATCCACCGCTCTTACCGTTTGTACTTCAGCCACGCGGTGGAAGCTCTGCGCACCCCACCCCTGGCAAGAGCAGCCAGTGCGGGAGCGTAAAACAAACCGAAACAAGTCAGCGCAAAGGCCGCCTGCGAAGGCGGCCTTTGCGTTTGTGTTCATGTTCGCTCGAGAAACATTAGTTGGGCATGACAACCGTGTCGATCACATGGATCACGCCATTCGACTGAAACACATTCGGGATGGTCACCGTCGCCATTCCACCCTTCTCGTCTTTCAACATAATGTGCGTGCCATCCTGCGATGACGCCCACAGCTTGCCACCTTCCACCGTCGTAAGTTCCGCCGTCCCGTTCCCCGCCTTGATCTGCTTCTTCAAGTCGGCGGCGCTCCACCGTCCCGAAACCACGTGATAGGTAAGCACCTTGGTCAACGTGGCTTTATTCTCCGGCTTCAGCAGCGTATCCACGGTACCAGCCGGCAGTTTGGCAAACGCTTCGTTAGTTGGGGCAAAAACGGTGAACGGTCCAGGACCTTCCAGTGTGTCGACTAATCCCGCGGCTTTCACGGCCGCCACCAGAGTAGTGTGATCGGCAGAGTTCACCGCGTTCTGGATAATGTTCTTGGTGGGATACATCTCCTGCCCACCCACCACCGGATTCTTCATCCCGGCTATGGCGGAGGTTACGGCGATGGCAACGATTGCCAGCACAACTGCGAATTTCCTATTCATTTTCCTAATCCTTATCTTTTTCAGAATTGGGGTTTCTTGACCCTCACCTGCAGTACGGGCGGGTTCTGAATTTGGATTTTGTCTTTGGTGTGAGTCCGGGTGGAGCAGGCCTTCACGCCTGCGTCAACAGTGCGTCAAAATAATACGGGATTAAACCCCCGAAGGCTGGAGACCTTCAGCCCCCCGTAACATCCTTCTGGTCACGCCGCGCAAACAACTCCCGCAACTCCGCCTTCACCACTTTTCCATAAGCTGTGCGCGGCAAAGCGTCGACAAATACAAACTCGCGCGGAAGCTTATACTTCGCCAACTTCTCAGCAAGAAACTTTGTAACTTCCTCAGCCGAGCAACCATCGGCACTTGCAACCACAAACGCAACGCCAACTTCGCCCCATGTCGCGTGAGGAACACCAATGACAGCGGCATCGCGCACGGCTGGACACTTCAGCAATTCAGCTTCGATCTCCGCCGGATAGACGTTCACGCCGCCGCTGATATACATATCCTTGGACCGGCCAGCGATGTAGAAAAATCCCTCTTCGTCGCAACGCGCCAAATCCCCGGTGTGAAACCATCCCGCGCCATCGATCGCCGCCGCCGTCGCCGTCGGATTATTCCAATAGCCCTTACACACGTGAGGTCCGCGCAAACATAACTCGCCCACTTCGCCGGTCGCAACGTCGCCGCTCTCCGAACCAAGAAGCCGTGCCTCAGTAAACATCATCGGCTTGCCGATCGAACCCGGCTTGAGCGTGGCCTCTTCGGACGACATAGAAAAACAATTCACCCCAACTTCCGTCAGGCCATAGCCCTGTTTGAGAATCACGCCCCGCGCCCCGTACGCTGCAATTAGATCGACGGGCAGTGGCGCTCCGCCGCTGATGAACCAGCGCACATGACTCAAATCAGCCTCGCCGGATTCGGGAGCTTCCAGCATCATCTTGAAAATAGTCGGCACGCCAAGAACCACAGTGCATTTGTGCTTTGCGATGGATTCCCACACTTCGTGCGCATCGAATTCACGATGCAGAACAATGGATCCTCCGGCAACGAAAATCGGCACAAGAAAAGCCGCCAGCCCGCCAGCATGATACAAAGGCGTGAAAACCGGGCTGACGTCATCTTCACGCAGCTGCCAGCACAGCGCCGTATTGTAGCCATTCCACGTCACCATGCGATGAGGAATCATCACTCCCTTCGGCTTGCCTGTCGTGCCGCTGGTGTAAAGCAGGCAATAAACATCTTCCGGATCGCACGGGGTAGGCGTCCAGTCTGAGGTTTGGATCCGAGCCACGCAACTCGCATAGTCAAGGTCGCGCGAGTTCTGTTCTTCGTAGACTGTTTCTTCAGTCGCCAGATCCAGCCCAATCCAATGTTTGATCGAGGAATGTTCGATCGAGGAACATTCGATCGAGCATTCCTGCTTGAGCTGCCGAACCTTCTCCGACAGTTCGCCGTCGTAGAGCAAAGCTTTGAGTCCGCTGTCTTTTATGATGGCGGCCAATTCGACCACGGTAAGACGCGTATTGAACGGAACTAAAATAATTCCCGTCTTTCCCGCTGCAAAGAAGGCGTCAAGAAACTCCACCCGATTTTTTGCGAGAATGCCGACTCGATCGCCTTTCACCAGTTGGCATCGATCAAGCCAAAGGCGCGCGCAGCGAATCGCTCGATCGTTGAGCTCACGATAAGTAAATCGCTGCCGGGTGGGAAAGTACACGAGCGCGGTTCTTTCGGGGCTAAGGCGCGCCCGCTCACCGAGGATATCGCCGTGAATCATGAAGTTAAATCCGGACCTGCTTCAAGGCATACGGAAAGCGACCCCGGCCTGGTTATACCCCACGCCGGATCCTACGAGCACAATGAGTCCGCCGGATCGCAGCTTCCCTTTTTCGATTGCATCGTGCAGAGCCATGCCCACACAGGCCGATCCGGCATACCCGCATTCTTCCATAATCGTGTGAGTGCGTTCGAACGGCACGCCTAAGTCGGCCATCACATTTTCAATCGTCGGCTTACGCACTTGAGTAAAAATGAAAAGATCCACGTCGTTCAACTGAAACCCACCCTCACGGGCAAGACGCCGCGTAATTCTCGGCCAACCCTGCTCGTTGATTTCCGGAGGATACCTCTCGACGAATTGCACTCGAGTTCTACCCGCACGAACGGCCGCTTCGCTCGCAGGCTCAGCCGTCCCACCCGCATAAATTCCCCAGTTGCGGTTGTACGAACCATCCGCCTGCATAGCCGACGCGATGAAACCAGGACGATCGGCAGCTTCCAAGACCGCCGCGCTTCCGCCGTCTCCGTAAAAGAAAATCGTCGGGTCATTCGGATCTGCCAACCGGTGCATCAAATACGCCCCAACCACAAGCACAGTCTTGAGCGAAGCATTGGTCGCAATCAACCCTGCCGCCGCAGCCAGTCCTGTAGGGAACGAAGCGCAGGCACAACTCACATCAAACGTTCCCGCATTCTTCGCGCCCAATTTGTGCTGCAGGACTACCGAGGTCGCCGGCGTGATGAAATCCGGCGAATCAGTCCCAAGAATAATCAGGTCCACATCCTCAGGCTTGCGGCCCGCTTTTTCTAACGCCTGACTCGCGGCCGCCAGCGCCAAGTCCGAGGTCGCCCAACTTTCCGGAGCATACCAGCGCTTCAGAATTCCCGTGGCAGCTTCGAGTTTGTCGATTCTTTCTGGTTCACTGGCGAATCGCGCCCGTAGAAGATCATTCGTGATTTCGATCTCTGGCAGGTAGCTGCCGGTGGCGACAATCGTGGCATATCGCGGCATGGTGGAATTCTCTTGCTGCGGATGAACGCTATAAAGTCAATCCGCCGTCAACCCTGATCACCGCTCCATTGATGAAGTCGGCTTCGTCCGAGGCCAGAAACAGGTAGGCATTCGCTATGTCTCGAGGTTCGCCTAATCGCCGCATCGGAGTTTTCTCGCGCATTGCCTGCAGAACTTTTTCCGGCATCTTTTTCACCATGTCGGTAGCAATGAATCCCGGAGCGACCGCATTCACGGTGATCCCCTTAGGCCCCAGTTCACGCGCCCAGGTTTGCGTCATCCCAATAAGGCCGGCCTTAGAGGCCGCATAATTGGTCTGCCCAAAATTCCCTGTGATCCCAACCAGCGACGAAGCGTTGATGATTCTTCCCTTCCCGCGCTCAACCATCTGCGGGGCCACGGCCTTGGTACAGTTGAAAACTCCGGTGAGGTTCACTCCAATCACCTGGCTCCACTGCTCGGAAGTCATCTTCAGCAACGTGGCGTCGCGGGTGATTCCTGCGTTGTTGATGAGGATGTCGATCCCGCCAAACTTCTGCAGCACCGCTCCCACCATTGCCTCCACTTGCGGCAACTGGGAAACGTCCGCACTCGCGTAGAAACCCTCTGCTCGCTGCGCCTCTATCGCTGCGACCAGCTCGCCGCCATCCGGCGGCAGATCACAAACCGCAACCCGTGCCCCCTCGCGCGCGAAGAGCAAAGCGGTTTCACGTCCAAGTCCATTAAGCCCGCCTGTGATCAGCGCTGTCTTTCCCTGCAGTCGCATTACTCTCCAAAATTCTGACGCCACTGCAACAGCGCCCGCTGTGTGATTGTCATTAGAAGCTGTACTTCAGTGCGAACTGAATGATGCGCGGCCCCGCGCTGGTTTGCGTAATGGAACCAAACCCGTTCGTCGCAGTAACCGTGCCGAGGTTCCCGACCGTCTCAACAAACGCGTTGCTGTTGGGCTGTGCGAAGTTCACGAAGTTGAGGATGTTAAAGAACTCCGCCCGAAATTCAATCCTTGACTTCTCGGTCACCTGGAAAAACTTTACCACGCTGAAGTCCACATTCTTTTGCCCCGGACCGCGCAGGAAGTTACGAGGGGATGTCCCGAACGGCAGGACATTGCTGGCCTCGGTGCAAGCCCCGAAGGCGGCCGGATTGAAGTAGTCGCTCAGACGCGAAACAGTGGAACCGGAAGAGGTCACGGCAGACGCTCCCGCGACCAGATCGGCACGGTTATTCAGCGACGAACCGTCGGAACAAATTACCGTATATGGCAGTCCGGTCTGCAAAGTGACAATGCCCGCCGTCTCCCATTCATTAGCCACACCCTTCGCGAACCGTGAGCCTCCACGATAAAAGCGCGGAAGGTCATAGATTCCACTGAAAACGAAGCGCTGCGTGCGGTCAAAATCTGACGACCCCACCTGCGTGTTCAGGTCCTGCTGATTGCCCGGCAGCGGCGCAAGTTCACTCTCGGCTCCGACAATGTTGTCTCCAGAATTGTTATCAATGGAGTGAGAATACGTGTACGAAGCCAGAAATTGCAGGCCGTGTCCGAAGCGCTTGGTCAAACTAGCCTGCAACGCGTTGTACTCCGAGGTCGCTTCCGTCTGCACTTGATCCATTCCAAAAAGAGCCTTATTGGTGGAGAAGCCGTCTCCGGCAAAAGTGTAGGGAGCGGTCGAAGGCTGAGTACCTTGATTCAAGTTGTAAAGGTTGATGAGATGGTCGCCCCTGCCTCCTGCGTAGCCGATGTCAACCAGCCACGTGCTCGCCGGCGACCACTGCACATCGAAGTTATACGCCAGACTGTAAGGCGTGGACATATGTTGGGCAGGGAAAAATCCGTTGATCGGATTCTGCTCAATTGGTAGAAACCCATCCAGCAGTAACGGAATTGGAGAAGGCGCTTGCGCGGGCAGTGGAAAGCTATAGCCCGCGAGGTCGGGAAACGGAGTCCCAAAGAAACCCGCGGTGAACAATCCCGTTCCAATTGTGTCGTAGGGATACGTGAAAACCTGAAGATTGGCAAAACGATCGGAGAAGCGATCGTAGTAGAGGCCAAATCCTCCGCGGACCACCAGATTGCTTTTCTCGGTTGGGTTCCACGAAAAACCAACACGCGGAGAGACATCGAATTTACTGGGATTCAGTTGCTGGCCTGACGACCCTAACGTAAAGGCATTCGCGCAAGGAGTTGTTGCCGTGCACCCGAGAGTCGGGGGGAAAGCTGCCGGATTGAACTCGGAAAAGCGTCCATGGATTTCGCTGTAACCGCCAAAATGATCGAAGCGAATTCCGGCGTTAAGCGTCAGGTGAGAAGTCGCGTGGATATCATCTTGAACGAACCAACTCCCATCGCTGGCGCGGAAGCCGCGATCCGGAATTCCGGCACCCAGCAGGGAGACGTCTGCGCTCGTCGGCGAACCGCCGGCAAGAAAATCCTGGAAGTCGTTAAAGAGAATCTCTCCACGCGAGAATGCGTGAAAGTAGAAATCAATGTCATAGCGCCGGAATTGTCCGCCGATGCGAAAAGAGTGGCGCCCCGCGATATACGACAGGGTGTCCTGCGCCTGCCACGTCTGGGTTACGGATTTCTCGTCAGCCAGCGGCGAAGAGCCAATCGTGAACAACCCGGTGACCGAGATCGTAGCCATGCCGGGATACTGGGCCGCAAAAGGATTCGTAATGCCAAACTGCGCATTCGTGAACGGCTCTTCCGGAGTGGATATGCCGCGAATCCGGCTGAAACCGAAGCGCGCTTCATTGATCAGATGAGGGTTGAAGATATGTGTATCGGCAAGGCCGAGCACACGATTGTGGAAGCTGATGTCGCCGCCGTATCCCGGAACCTCGAACGGATTCGCTCCGAGAAAACCGAAAATGGCTTGTTGCTGCGGATCGTTCGAGAAAAAGAATTTCCCCGTCAGTTTGTTCTTCGCGGTAATTTGCTGGTCGATATTGAAGTTGAATTGGTCTTCCGTAAAACGCGAAACCCCGCTGACCGGGCTGACTACAGGAGTCGTTGAACCAGCCAGAGGGCTTGCGGCACTCGGGATCGCGAACTGTCCGTTGGGAAGCGTCGCCTGCAAGATCCCCAGGCTGACCGGACTCAGCGCGACCCCATAGTCGGTTAACGCCATATTCGTGAGCGTAGTCGTGCTGCGATCGTTGGTCAGATCCTGCGGAATCAGCGGAGAGCCTAAACTGTAGGTCGGCGAAGTTCCGTTGCGCTCACGACTCCCTTGATACGAGATAAAGAAAAAAGTCTTGTTCTGGATGATAGGACCACCTAGGGTGAAGCCAAACTGGTTGCGCTTCAGTTCCGGACGAGGCTGACCCGCGGCGTTCAGAAAAAAGTCGTTCGCATTCAGCGCGTCGTTGCGAAAGAATTCGTACACGTTGCCATGAAGGCGATTCGTGCCCGACTTGGTGACCACAGCGACGTTGCCCCCGCTGTTGCGCCCCTGGCTCGCGTCATACATCGAAGTCTGCACAATGAATTGATCGATGGCATCGGGCGCCGGCACGGATAGGCTCGGCGTTGAATTCGTTCCCGGACTATTGATCTCCGTTCCATCGAGAATCACGTTGTTGCTCGTGCTGCGCTGGCCGTTCACATTGATGTCGGCATCGCCGCGGCCCAACTCGGCGTTATTCGGAAGGCTGCTGATTGCGCCCGGAGACAGCGCCAGCAACTGCGTATAATTCCGCGTCGGCAGCGGAATCTGGTTCACCTGAGTTTCTCCGATGACGCGCCCAGTGGTCGCATTCTCCTGCGCCACCTCCGGCTCCGCGTTTACGTTGACGGTCTCTGTCGAACCCGCAATCGTCAACCGCACATCCACGGTGGTCGTCTCGGTAATGCGAACTTGCACAGCGCTCACTGTTGTGGCCTTAAAGCTGCCCGCCTCGGCTCGCAGCCCGTATGCGCCTGGTTCAATCAAAGCAAAGCGATAACGTCCGTTCGCATCGCTCTTCGTCTCGCGCGCGACCCCGGAAGCGCCGCTCAGCACAACCTTCGCCCCGCTCACGGCTGCTCCCTGCGGATCGATTATCTGCCCAGCGATTTCACCCGTTGTCGGTGACTGCGCCCACGCCGCTGCCACCATAACTGCAAGAAACCCAAACGAGAATAATTTTGACGTCAGTCGCGATTTCATTTCCCCATCCTCCTCAACCCATCTCGCTTCGTCTTTCCCCCATCGCGCCACAAACCCTCCGTCGCCATCTTGATCAACTGCTCGACGGCGCGGTCGTCCGACATCCCCAAATGTTGTTTTCCGCCAAAAAGTTTTTCCACCAGAAAATACGTAAACAATTGCAAGTAGATCGCTGTGAAAGCCAGCGCCGGATCGATGCCCCGGTTCCATACTCCCGTTCGTGTCGAGGCTTCCAGTTGCGGCCCCAGCCGCGCTTGCATGTTCTTTGCCAGAGAACGGAATGTCCCCGCGAAATGCCGGTTGCCGAACTCCGTAATATCGATGTACATCAATCGCCAGTAGTCGGGATTGTCGTAAACAATTTCGCGGATCACGTGCGCCATGCGCTGCAACTCAGCGGGATCAAACACTCCCTGAACCGGACCCAGCGCCTTGCGCCGCAGCTTCTCCATGTGCGTCTCATAGCGCTCAATGATGCTTTGAAATATTTCTTCTTTGGTGTGGTAGTAGTTGTAAAGATTTCCGATGGATACGCCCGCTTCTTTGGCAATGTCCCGCACCGAAGTGCCGTGGAAACCCAGCCGGGTAAACACGTGGAGAGCGGCATCTTCGATCTTCTTCTGATTCCGCTCCACGGCTTGAAGTCGTAGTTTCGGCACGCTTAATCTTCCGAGTACAAGACAATAAAAATGAACGCTCGTTTTTTATAACGGACGATTATCTCTTGTCAATCAAAATCTACATAAGTGTCATCGAAAAGAAACATCGCAAGACCGCCGGCGCTAACCGCCCGCGCTGGATCTCGCACCTCTAGCGGCCGCAAGTGATTGTTCCGCTTACCTTTGCAAACTTAGTGAAGATACGGGCTAGGAAACGATCGAAGGTGAAGACAAAAACGGTTGCACGCTCAGCAGAAACCCCGCCGGGCACTCAAGCTGAGGCGCGTGGCCACACCCGGGGATCGCCTTCAGTTGTCCGTTACGCAGTCGAGTCATCGCCAGTTCCGCTTGCGCGACCGGCAACACGTGATCCTTTTCGCCCCAGACCAGCAGCGTGGGGCACTGGATTTCTGGAAGTCGCTCCACCAGATAAGTTGTCAGCGACAGCCGAATGCTGCTGGCAAGAGCATACGCATAGGCGGGATAATCGTCGCGCCGCAGTTTGCTGTTCTGCTTCGCCAGGTAGCGTTCGCTGGCTTCTGTCGTCTTCGCGAATACTGTGCTAAACAAGAGCGCATTGATCCCCGGTGTCAGCCCAGCCAAAATAGATTCGCTGAATCGCGGCTCGATCAAAGCTTTTTCTTCCGCCGTGTGTTTCTTGAAACCGCCGCTGTTCACCAGCACCAGCTTCGAAACTGATTCCGCGTGCTGCAACGCATACAGCATCGCGATCTGTCCCCCAAACGAGTTCCCTGCCAGAACGAAGGTCTCCAGTTGAAGTTCCTGAAAAAACTCGCGCAGGCTCGACACAAAAAACTTCGCGGAATATTCCCGGCGCGGTTTGCTCGATCCCCCAAACCCGGGCAGATCCAACGCAATCACTCGATGCGATGCGGCCAGCGGCTCAAGCACGGGCTCCCAATCCAGAAAGTCCCCAAACATACCGTGGATCAGAACCACGACGGGACCCTTACCCCGATCGTAGTAGCAGATCTCTCCCCAACTCATCTTTCGGGTTGACTGATAAGCGCCGACCTCCGGAAGCACGCAACACCCTCCTCGTAAATTTGAACCTGAGACCAGATTTGGAACCGGGATTATACACGCCGCTATCTGGTGCCGGGAGGGGGAATCGAACCCCCACAGTCCTTTCGGACCTGCGGATTTTAAGTCCGCTGCGTCTGCCAATTTCGCCATCCCGGCAACCCGCTCCAACTATTTTCGAATCGTTGCCAGTATTGCACAGCCTCAGAGCCTCTGCCAGTTGACGTCAGTCGGGAAATTGAGACATAAAAAAGCCGCGATCACGCGCGTCGCGGCCTTCTTCCCTTTATTTCTTGTCAGCAACCCAGCTCATTGCAAACGGATCAGCTTCCCACTCGCATCCAGCGTGCCATGTACTCTCACTTTCTTGTTTTCGTACTTCTGTAATTGATCCTGATGATCGAGGTCGTAGGTGTTCCCGCCAGTAGCATCCTGAAGCACATACTTGTCCCTCGATTTCAGGATCGTTCCTGTAAAGCTCTGGACGTCCGGCGACTGCACAGTCTGAACCGGAGAGTCGGGAGCCTGATGTCCCGCCTGATCGGGCGCCTGATTCGGCGTCTGGTTCGGTTGCGCCTGGTCGGGAGTCGCCGGCGGTTGTGCCTGTTCCGGAGTCGCGGACGATTGTGCTTGCGGAGCCGTCGGCTCTGACTGCGGCGGCTTTTGCTGCGCGTTGAGCGCGGTGCCCACGCTCAAGAAAAAAATCACAGCGCCGATAAACCAATAAAACTGAATTCGTTTCTTCATGAAAGCCTCCAAGAGATTTCGGGACGGCAGTTTTTCCTCAGTCCGTCGCAGCGAACGGTTGTCAAGCCCTTCTTCGCAGGCAATAGTCTCCAACCTGGGACGCTCTTCCATCCGCTCATGTTGACTTGCTCTCGTACCAGCGTCGTACGAAAAGCTCTGCGCAGACCATACAGGGAAGTCCGTACCGGACCGGCAAATTCACTCCCAGCCACGTGCATGCCGGTGAGGAGATTTCGGCCAGGCCTTTAAGTCGAGCGCTGCCTCCGCATGTGATAGATCAGGTAAATGACAATGGCCACGTTGAGCGCGAGGACCACCAGCTTGACATAACTTGAATGCCGGTAGATTTCGTAAACCTCAACCGGCACCAAAGAACTTGTGATGATAACGGTCAGCCATTCGCCCCAGCGCTTGCGCAACCACAAGCCCGTTCCCTCGGCCAGAAATAACCCGGCATAGATGAAACTGCCTAACCCAAGTTTTTTGATCTGTTCGGGACTCGCATGAGCCGATTTTTCCAGAGCCAAATTGACATAATGGCTTCCCGGGTCAAGCCTCATCGCTTCGCACCAATGCTCCAGCACGTTCCCGATGTCTTTGTGGAGAAGCCGGAACAACCCCACGCCCAGCGCAATGAGCAACGCCGCCTTAAGAAACTTGAATATGGCGATCAGCCTTAACAGCAGGTCATCCGATGATTTCATGCAGAGCCATTATGCCTCAAGCTCCATCGACTCCACCCTGCCCAGCCCCCTTATTTCAAGGACTGAGCAATTGTGAACAGTCACAAATGTACCGCGACGGTACAGTTTCATCTATTGCTGGAAAAGATGTGAAGGAACTATGCGGCTTTCGTGGTCGTTTGTTCCTCTGATGGCGCAGCCGGATCCAAAGACGAACAAGTTATCGAAACCCCGGACTGCGCCATTTCTCTTTCTTGCGGTCGCACAAATGTAATTCGGCATCGGACTGACACCCCGCCGGCTCTCACGCGGAGTGTCGCTCTTTAAATTCCTCAATCTTGACCTTTGCCTTCTCTTTCGTGTCATCCACAGACTGGCTGACATTCTCTCGCTTCCCGGCGGCCTTCTCGGCAGCCGCTTCCTTGTGCGATTCATGGATCTGCTTCGCGGCGTCCTTCGCGTTGCCCCAGGTCTCCTGCACCGCGCCTTTGGTTTGGTTGACCACACCTTTATTAGCGAGTTTTTCGTTCCCCACGCCTTCTCCTACGCTGCGCTCAACTTTGCCCACGGCCTGTTTGATCTTGCCAGCGACCTGATCCTTATTCATGATTTCCTCCGTTTAATTTATTAGTTGCGATATTTCGAAATGCGGTTGAGGTGAATCACTACCTCTTGCGAATTTTCTTTGTCTTCTTTCCGGCAGCGCGCGGCTTCTTGTTACCTGCCCCGGCACTTTTCTTCTTCTGTTTCTTCTGTTTCTTCTTGGTTACGGCTTTGGCAGGAGCCATTGTTTCCGGCTTGGATGAATTCGAAGTACCTCTCGAAGTGCGTTTCGAGGCGCGATGGTGGCCATGCTGCAGCGGCTGGATGCGCGCAGCCTCTTCTTCCGTCCGCAACTGAGTGTCCGCAGCTTTCTGCCGTTCTTCCTCAAGATATTCCGGAATCGTTTGAGTGGTCATAGCTCAAAGTGTGCCAGAACGTTCCCGCACAATCTGTTCAATTTAGGCCACTCGCCGATTATTCACGGCTCGAAAAAGCGTGCGCCCCTGACTTTGATCGTGTGGAGCGGGCACTCCTGCCCGCTGCCTTTGACTTTGACTTTGATCTTGACCGGAAAGGGCACGGCCTTCAGCCGTGCCGCAAAAGCAGAGTCTTGAAAGGGCACGGCTTCAGCCGCGCCGCACGTGCCACCAACGTGAAAGAGCGGCGCTTTCAGCGCCACTAAAAGCTCCTACAACAAAACCGGGCCTAAGTCTGCTCGCTACAACCAGCTCCTCTGGTCCTGGTCGAATGGACAACCTATTGAAAGATCACAGCCACCCGCCACGAATCACTTCCCCGCGTAGGTGCGGGGCGAACCGATTCCCGAACACTTGTCAAACCCCGTCCCGCATTCCGTGCTCCCTTCCGTGATGTCGTAGAAATCGACGGCGTACTCGGTAGGATTGGCCAATACGCCATACATCAATGTGAGTTCGTCAGCGGTGGAGAGTTCCTTGCTGCCGGCAGCGTTCACGATGCCCGCGAAGGTTGGTGACGCCCAACTCGTGCCGCCCACCGAAGTCCAGGCGCCATTGAGGTAAATCACGGCACAGCAGAAGTTGGAGGTCACATCCGGATATCCGCGCGTGGATCCGACAACGCCTTCAACCCCACTCTGATAGCTGGGCCGGGGCTCGAACGGACTGCTGTCGCCGCCGCCAGCGCTGTCGTATTTCTCGTCGGTGAAGTTGCCGCTCGAATCGCGCGTGAAATAAGTTCCGCCCACCGCCACCACGTTAGGGGACGCTCCAGGATAAATGCTAACGCCAAGGCCGGAATCACCGGCGGCGGCGAAAAAGACGACTCCATTCTGCACAAAATATTTGTCCCAACCTAGTTCCGCACTGACTTCCTTATCGCCCCAGCTCATACTGACCACGCCGCCACCCTGCGAGGCCACCAACTGCGCAGCCAACTGCACTGCGTTCCACGTTGGGTCGGTATCCACCTGCACCGATTCGACCAGATAAATCTTAGCCTGAGGCGCCATAGCGTGCGCCCACTCGAGATCAAGGGCTTCCTCGGTTTGCCAGTCCACATAGACCGGCGGCTTGGTGTGGCCCGGCCAGGTCACGGTGAGGTCCGCCGCCGCAATGCCGTAGTAGCTGCTGAAGGCGGCTAGGTCGCTGGCAGCATTGGGATAATCGCCGGCATCGACGATGGCAATCGCGCCCCATCCGCCGGTGGGAACCGCGGTGCTGGTTTTGATGGGGCAACCGGAAAGTCCCTCTACCAACTGATACACGCAGGCAACGGATGCCGGGTTTTCCGCTCCCGTGGGCGGCTTGTTTTGCGGCTGATCGGAGTCGACATAGAAATAATTGGTGTGCATGCGGCCGGGATGCTCGATGCTGGATGCCGGATAGATGATCCGATGTCCGTTCCAAACGGATTCGACGCGATCCTGCGCGGAGGCAGGAGAAATAGCAACGGCGAGAAACAAAGCTACAGCAACAGCCATCGGTCCGGCGACCTTAACGAAAATCCCAACGTTTCTGAAGAAAGCTCTCATGTCTTGACTCCTGGGTATGGTCGGCGATTAAGCCGTCGGCAATCATACGGCGTATCGCTCAAAAAGCAAGCCCAAAGCGGGAGTCGGAGGATGGAAAAAAAGCTGCTATTCGAACCACCAGCAAAAAGGTATGTCATTCCTCACCGGGCTGAAACCCCGGTGAGGAACCTGCTTTTTCTCGCCCGCCCAAAATCTTGTCAAGACCCCAAACTCGACCATTTCCCCGTAACTCATTGCTCCCATTAGACAAATAAACCACCGAACCATGACCCAATCACCCCTCCAAATTTGATATTCTATATATATAGGGTAAACAAAGGCGCAAGCTTCGGCGAGCGCCTTTTTCTTTTCTGTAGCTTTTTCCCAAGACCGAACACCTAAGACCCAAGACCTGACGAATGTCCAAACGCAACGGCCGTACCCCAAGACGCAACCAGCGTCCGGCCCAAGCTCCGCCCAAAAGCCCCAACCCCAAAACTCCCTTCGAGCGTGAAGACGCCACCAAGCGTTGCGGAGAGGCCACCCAACTAGCCTTCGCCCTGAAAGCCGCCCGCCTCCGCTTCGGACTCTCCCACCCCTACGGCGACAGCGAGCGTTACGACGTAATCCTGGACTGTCACCGCGCCCAACTTTTCCCCGAGCCGCCCAACGCCACTTTCCTCGACGACCGAGCCCGCCCACGCCTCATCCGCATCCAGGTCAAAGCCACAAGCCAACTCCTCAACGGCCTCTACCGCGTCAACGCCAGCCGCCGCCTCAACGGACGCGTCACCCCCTACAAACTCTCCGAAATCGACTTCATCGCCGCCTACGTGATCCCCGAAGACTCCTGGTTCATCTTCCCCCTCCCCCACATCCTAGGCCTAACCAGCCTCCTCCTAAGCCCCAAAAACCGCCGCAAACCCCACCCCAACAACCCCTACCGCGAAGCCTGGCACCTATTGCGCGAACCAGACGGAATCGAATTCGCATAACCGCCCTAATAAAAGAGGGATGTCATTCCGAATCGGGCTGAAAGCAAAGGCTTGTCATTCCGAATCGGGCTGAAAGCAAAGGCTTGTCATTCCGAATCGGGCCGAAAGCAAAGGCTTGTCATTCCGAATCGGGCCGAAGGCCCGGTGAGGAACCTGCTTTCGCTGTCACAGTCATAACCGCCGCCTCTCCCCAACCGGCAGCCAGATCCTCCCAAGTAGGATTCTCCGCCCGAATCAAAGCCACTTTCTTCTCCCGCCGCCACTTTTTGATCTCAGTCTCTCGCGCGATCGCGTCGCCGACATTCCGAAAGCCGTGAAAGTAAACCAGCCGATGCACGCGATACTTCCGCGTAAACGCTCCGCCCTCGCCGGCCCTATGGCGCAAGACGCGCGCCATAAGAAACCCAGTCACGCCAACGTAAAGCACGCGGGTCTTGCTAGCCATGATGTAAACGTAGTAAAGCCGCTCAGCCATTGCGCCAGCCTCCTAAGGGATGTCATTCCGAACGGGGCCCAATAAAAAGGGATGTCATTCCGAACGGGGCCGAAGGCCCGGTGAGGAACCTGCTGTTTCGCCAGCGCGACCACGGACCCTTGCAACTGCACAGGACAGCAGGTTCCTCGCGCGCTTCCAGCGCGCATCGGAATGACAAGATTTTAAGGATGGGCGAGTAAGGTTGCTACGGCGGACGTCACAAGCAGCCTGTGCAAAAGCCCAA
>JBEKJF010000022.1:0-27674 GCA_050011375.1 Candidatus Sulfotelmatobacter sp. | reverse complement strand
CCGAGCGCCAATCGAAAGCCGCCAGGTCCGCCGAGAAGACCCCGCAGTCCACCAATACCTCCACCGACCAAAAGTCCCCAACAGAAGACGAATCCACCAGGCCGGAAGACAAACTCTTCAAAGGCATGAAGTATCGCCTGATCGGTCCCTTCCGCGGTGGACGCTCACTCACCGCCGCCGGCATCCCCGGCGACCCCACCACCTACTACTTCGGCGCGACCGGCGGAGGAGTCTGGAAGTCCACCGACGGCGCAATCAGTTGGTCGCCAGTCTTCGATAAAGAGGGAACGGGATCCATCGGAAGCCTGGCTGTCGCCAACTCCGATCACAACATCATTTACGTCGGAACCGGAGAAGCCTGCATACGCGGCAACATCTCCCAAGGCGACGGAGTCTACAAATCCTTCGACGCCGGCAAAAGTTGGAAGCACATTGGCCTCAGCGACAGCCGCGCCATCGGCAAAGTCATCATCAATCCCAATAATCCTGACATCGTTTTCGTAGCGGCCCTCGGCCATCCCTATGGACCGAACGCCGAACGCGGCATCTTCCGCACGGTCGACGGCGGCAAGACCTGGGAGAAAGTTCTCTACAAAGATGAAAACACTGGAGGCATCGACGTCGCCTTCGATCCGCACAATCCCAACATCCTGTTTGCCGCGCTCTGGCAGGCACGCCGCACTTCGTGGAATCTCACCGACGGCGGTCCCGGCAGCGGACTCTATCGCTCGAACGACGGCGGCACAACCTGGAAGCGCCTCGAAGAGCACGGCCTGCCCAAAGGCCCGTACGGACGCATCGGCATCGCCGTCGCGGCCAACTCCGATCGTGTCTACGCCCTCGTAGAAGCCCGCAATCCCGATGGCGGCCTCTACCGCTCCGACGACGGCGGCGAGACTTGGGACTTCATCAATCCCAGCCACAGCCTGTGGCAGCGCCCGTGGTATTACATGCACATCTTCGCCGACCCAACCAACGAGAACGTCGTCTACGTCATGGATGTAGAGTCCTTCAAATCCACTGACGGCGGCCACCTCTTCAACAAAGTGAAAATCCCGCACGGCGACAACCACGGCCTCTGGATCGATCCCAAAGATCCGCGCCGCATGATCGCATCCAACGACGGCGGAGTCACCGTCACTCTCGACGGTGGCAAGAACTGGACGCGCGAAGACAATCAGCCCACCGCGCAGTTCTACCATGTCATTACAGATACGGCCATACCATATCGTGTGTACGGCTCGCAACAAGACAGCGGCACTGTCGCGATCATCAGCCGCAGTGACGACGGCGCCATCGATCGCTCCGACTGGTATGACGTCGGCGGAGGCGAAGCCGGTTACATCGCGCCCTATCCTCCCGACCCAAACATCGTCTACGCCGCCGACTATCAGGGCAACATCACACGCTACGACAAGCACATCGGCCAAACCAAGTCGATCACCGAACAGCCCGAACTCTCCGACGCTCACGGAGCGTTCAGCATGGAACACCGCTTCCAGTGGACCGCTCCGGTGATGCTCTCGCCGCACGACCCCAACACGCTCTACCACGCTGGCGAGCGCCTCTTCAAAACCACTGACGGTGGCGTGCACTGGCAGGCGATCAGCCCCGATCTCACGCGCAACGACAAGAGCAAGCAGCAACCTTCCGGCGGCGACATTACTCTCGACGACACCGGCACCGAGTTCTACGACACCATCTTTGCAGTAGCCGAGTCGCCGATCACAAAAGGCCTGCTCTGGGTCGGCACCGACGACGGCCTCATCCAAATCACTCGCGACGAAGGCAAGACTTGGACCAACGTCACGCCCAAAGACATGCCCGAGTGGAGCCGCGTCAGCCAGGTCGAAGCGTCGCCACACGATGCCGGCACAGCCTACATCGCAATTGACCGCCATCAGAACGACGACCTCAAGCCCTACCTCTGGAAGACCGCCGACTACGGCCAGACCTGGACAAAACTGACAAACGGAATTCCTGACGGCAGCTTCGTGCGTGCCGTCCGCGAGGATCCGAAGAAGCGCGGCTTGCTCTACGCAGGAACGGAAAACGGCATCTACGTTTCATTCAACGATGGCGCGGATTGGCGCTCGCTCAAACTGAACCTGCCGTCCACTCCAATCCACGACCTCGTCATCAAAGACAACGATCTAGTAGTAGCCACGCACGGCCGCGCCTTCTGGATTCTCGATGACGTCAGCCCGCTGCGCCAGTTCACCGACGACGTTGCGAAAAAAGACTTTCATCTCTACACGCCCGGTCCAGCCTATCGCATTCAGGCGGGTGAAGGCGGCGAGGGACATCCATCCAAACGCACCGGACAAAATCCGCCCACCGGCGCGACGATCTACTTCTATCTGAAAGACGTTCCGAAACCAGAGACAGAAACCAAACTCGAAATCCTCGATGCCTCGGGCAAACTCATTCGTAAATACTCGAGCACTGAGACCAAGCGCCTCGACGAACCGCCAGATCCCGACGACAAGAAACCCGAAAAAGAAATCAAGCCCGAAGCTGGCTTGAATCGCTTCGTCTGGGACCTGCGCTACGAGGAAGCGCATCGAGTTCCGGGATACTATCTCTGGGAATACGGCAGCGGTGCACGTGGACCGGTGGCAGCACCGGGCCAGTATCAAGTGCGGCTGACCATCGGCAGCGAGACTCAGGTCGTGCCCCTCGAATTGAAACTGGATCCGCGAGTGAAAGTGAGCCCTGCCGATCTCGCGCAGCAGCTCAATATGCTGACTCAGATTCGCGAAGAACTCAGCCAGGTCTACGACGCAGTCAATCAGATTCAAGATGTACGCTCCCAAGTCGCCGGCCTCAAACGCCGGATGCCCGAGAACGCCAGCACCAAACCAATCTCCTCTTCTGCCGATGAACTCGAGAAAAAGCTGGTAAGCATGCGCGAGCAACTGATCAACCTCACCATCAGCGCAAACGAAGACTCGCTGGCGTATCCGCCGCAAATCGACGCCAAGCTGGCTTTCCTCGCCATGGCCGTTGGCAGCGCCGACTCGGCCCCAACCGAAGCCGAGCAACTTCAATTCGAAAAACTGAAACGCCAAAGCGGAGAACTGTTAAGCCACTGGGAAGACTTACAGCGCCACGAGTTATCGGACTTCCGCAAGCTAACGGCAGAAAGCAATCTCTCCACGGTAGTAGTGCCGCCCGCTGGTCAAACAATGGACCCCGAAAACACCGAGGCTCATTAACGACACTCGCGCACGAGTAGTCCCGCTCTATTACTTTCGTGCCACCACGATGGCACGGATGTGCCTTGTCACCCCGCCGTTCCACTGATACTTTGCCGATAGTGATGCTGATCCTCCCCTGTGGTGGATGGCCGGTTTCGAATGGGAGACTCTATGAGGTTCATGCATCTGTGTTGGTATTCAAGCGGCAGCCGGTGGCTGATCCGGTTTCGCGGTTGCGAGCCTCGGGTCTTCTGTAAAGTTTGGGGCAGGTTGGGCGCGCGCCCCGTTGCGCCTCCATTTCGTCAGCGCGCGCCCTCTTTCTTCTTTGTCCCTCCGCCCTAACTCTGTTGTCATTCCGCCCTAACGCCATTGTCATTCCGAAGCGCGCCAAAGGCGCGCGAGGAACCTGCTGTTCGCCGGCGGCGCCCCGAGTCATCGGAGACGGCCGCCTCGGCCGTCAGCCTAGCCCGCATGGTCTAGTACTAAAGTTTGCCGAGTAACCTGCTCCTCTCCGTCCCTCCTCATTACAATCTTCGTAGGACCTTTGCGATGCGCAAATGGCGAGTTGGATCGCTTCTCATTGTGTTAACACTCTCCCCAATCCGCACTCTGCGCCGCGCAGGATGCGGGCGACACTCCTCTGGGGGACGTAGCTCGCAGCTTCCGCAAGAAGCCAGCCGCATCCGAAATTGTCGTCGATAACGACAATCTGTCGAAAGTAGTCGACGACGCCGAAAGCCGCCGCGTGGCCGGTTCATCGATGGTGTTCTCGCTCGCTCCCGCAGGCAAGGGCTTTCGGGTCTCTTCGCCCGATGTTACCTGTAGCCTTTCATTCAGCTCGAAAACGAGTTCTCTGCTCAATGATCCTCTAATGCTCGACGAATTGCCGCGCAGCGAACTGGCCAAGCTCGACGGCCCGGCCACCATCGATGGAGATTCGCTGCAAGTCTCCATGCACAACGGAACCTCCTGGCAATTGCGCGAGGTGGTCATCGGCCTCACTATTGTGAAGCGCCAGGATCCCGCAACCGCATCCTCGAACTTCGGCCAGGCGCGCATAGTTCCCGCAGTCGCGGGCTCGGCGCAGCAAGGCCCAGAGCCATTCCAGAAGCAGCCGGACGTAACCCTGCTGCTGAAAGTAAAAGGATCAGCAGCTCCATCCACCACTGGAGTCTTCCGCACAGCCTTGAACTTCGCGCTCTTCCCCGATCAGGACTGGCACTGGGCAATCGTCAAGGCCAAGGGAATCCCGCCGCAAACGCCGACCGACGCAACTACAATCATGCAACCGTGAAGCACGAACTAGCCCGCTGCTGGGGCGCCGGACGCGAACACGAACACCACCGCGCACTGCTTGGCGGTTTTCATGCCGCTTCAGGGAACCCTCCCCGCGCACTCGACATCGCGAGAATGCCTTAACGACCTTCAGACACTGCCAACTTCGCCGGGGGTCCTTCGACTGCGTTGGCCTTCGCTTTGCGAACGCCAACTCCGCTCAGGATGACAGCGTGTGAGAGAGTCATCCGACTTGATGGCTTCTTTGGGGACGCTTCGCCCGGCCGGTTTTTACGCTGGAGGGCGGTTTGCGGCGGGTGGTGGGGGAAACGTTTGGGGGCGCGGGTTTGAAGGCACCGCTTAGACGTTCTGCTTCGGACTCTTCTTCTGGTGGCGTGCCGATGGCTCCCAGGGCTGCGGACTGGGCCTGGGCGATGGTGAAGAGGCTCTCGACTGGCGGGGCGGCGGGGTATTCGGGAACGTCCTTGACCATGTCGCTTTCGAAACAATCGAATCGGACTTTGGTGGCGTTTCTGGCGGCGATGCTCAGGGCGCGCAGGATCAGGCGGGCGCGCGGGATATCGATGTGGTTGCGGACCAGGGCGTTGACTACTTCCATGAGAGAGGCCTGGATGGCTTCCGGACTTTCGAAATTGGCTATGGCATGGAGACGCGACTTTGGCGGAGTGCGGACTCCGCGGATCATGCGCTGATGGAAGTAGCAGAAGACCTCGCCGCGTAGTGAGGGCGAACCGCAGCGGCGGCCGTTGACCTTGATGTGGGTGCAGGTGCGAGTGTTGGGATTGACTGCCATATTTGGACCTTTCGTTGGTTTGCTGGTTGAGTTTGTGGTGGTCTGATCTCGCGAAGAAAAATTTGGGGATCGAGTTTCTAAATCTTTGATAATGCTGGGGTTAGCGCCGTGGCGGCGGAAGAAGTCCGCGTAAAATCTTGATAGCAAAGGGTTTGCTTGTAAAATCTTGAAAAATAAGGTGTTACGGATGTCGAATTGGGTGCCAGCGGGAGTTGCGAAGAGTTTCTGGGAGATGATTTCTTGGAGTAGCATAACTACTTATAGTTTACATGGGGTGCGCAAGGTCAGATGTCACAATGGGAGTGTAAGGGCTGTGGAAAAAATGGAGGGAGTTGTTTGTTTCGCGGGCGTCGCTTTGCTCCGCTGACGGCCGAGGCGGCCGTCGCCACATGAGTTGCGGACGATTTAGGCGGCTGACGGCCATCGCCGAAGCCGATTACAGGCCTATGAATGGGACGTTGAAAAAGGAGTTTGGGCTCGTTGTGTTGGTATCGCAATAGCCGGCGAACGCCATATAGGTATCGCTGATTGTGTTGTTAGTCACGGTGTTTCCGGTGCCTGTACAGTTGAAGTCGACAGCGACCCCGCCAGGGGCTTCGTTGATGAAGGAATTGAGTTCTACAATATTGTCGTTGCCGCTGATGACTATGCCTGATCCAGCCAACAAGATTGTGTTTGACTTGGCGGTGTTCGAACCATCTAAGAGCCAAATGCCGACGCTGAAATTTTCAATCGTATTCCCGGTGACGGTGGCATTCGATTCCGTTTGAATACCCGTTCCCGCAGAGACTCCCGCAGGCTGGGGATGAGTAATGACCAGGTTATTGGTGATCGAGCCACTCGAGTACAAAACAATTCCCCCGCCGGTAGCCGAACCGCTGAAGGAATCCGAAGCCACGATTTGATTTCCTTCGATCACTGCATTGCCTCCCAGGTAGGTCGAAATCGCGGCTTCAGTGAAGTCGTGGATGCTACTTTTCGAAACCGTGACTGTCTGGGTCGAGTCGGAGTTTGAGATGAACACGCCAGTTCCGCCAGCACCACCCTGGTTATAAATTGCCATGTGGCTGAGAGTGCCTGAGGCGCTTTGGTACACGACCCCTATGACGCCCTGAGTGCTGGAGCTGCTGCCATTGACACCGATATTCGAGAGGTTGACCGTTATTGATGATCCTATGCCTCCGACGATGTTGACCTGGTAAAACGTACCGGTCGCCCCCGAGGGCACGGTGATGGTGGGATTGGCGGCGGTGCTGGTCTGCACTCCCTGCAGCGTGAGCGACTGGGTGATATCGACTTGCTCGGAGTAAGTGCCGGGACAAACCAGGACGGTCGAGCCGGCGGGAACCGCGGCCACCGCTGCTGAAATCGTTGAGTAGTTAGTGAATCCGCTCTTGCAGCCGCCAACTTGCACGGTGGAGGCGGTTGACGGAGTTACGAAGAGCAGTGCAAATAGGGCAAGAAGTGAGATTTTGAGGGTGGCAATTTTCATCGGAGTCTCTTTTCGACAGGTTTGAGCGACGTGCGAACGGGATGGAAATTGGGAGAGAGGGTCCCGAAGCCACGCCTTTCTACCACCGGGCCGATGGGTTGTCTATCGCACGTTAGTGGGGGCTGGACATTTGTTCTTCCCGGGGGCGTCGCTTTGCTCCGCTGACGGACGAGGCGTCCGTCGCTCCATGAGTTGTGGTGGTGCCGGCGGACAGCGGGTTCCTCCACTGCGCCGTCCCCTTCGGCTTCGCTCAGGGCCCGGCTGCGGTCGGAATGACAGGGCTTGTGGCGGGGCCAAGAGCAAATCAACATCAAGGTCAAAGGCAACGGACAGGAGTGTCCGTTCCACACGTGCAAAGGCAACATCAACTTCAAGGGCGGCGCTGCGAGCGCTCGTGGTTCCCACTTCTCGCAAAGGACGCGAGAAGTGGGGCATCCCCGTTTGATTGGGTGCCGGCGAAGTCAAAATCAAAGGTTGCGGGTGGGAGGGTCCGTTCTACACTTGCGTCGCTTTGCTCCGCTGACGGACGAGGCGTCCGTCGCCACATGAGTTGTGGTGCTGCCGGCGGACAGCGGGTTCCTCTGGCGCCTTCGGCGCCCTCGGAATGACAAACCTGTATAGCGTGCTAAACTGTCCTCAATCCCACAACAAAGGACAGGCTGGCGATGAAATTTGGGGTTATTATTTTTCCGGGGTCTAACTGCGATCACGATGCTCATTGGACTTTGCAGCAGGTGGCGCGGCAGCCGGTTACTTTTCTTTGGCATGAGTCGCATGATCTGGAGGGGTGCGATGCGGTCATTGTGCCCGGGGGATTTGCGTTTGGGGATTACTTGCGGACTGGGGCGATTGCGAAGTTTTCTCCGGTGATGGAGGCGGTGCGGCGGTTTGCCGATGGCGGAGGGTTGGTGCTGGGGATTTGCAATGGGTTTCAGATCCTGTGCGAGGCGGGGCTTTTGCCGGGAGCGCTTTTGCGCAACACGGGATTGAAATATGTCTGCAAGCCGGTGCAGGTGCGGGTGGAAAATGTTGCCACTCCGTTTACCAATGCTTGTTCGCAAGGCGAGGTGTTGACGATCCCGATCGGACATATGGAAGGGAACTACTTCTGCGATCCGGCGACTTTGGATCAGTTGCGTCGCGAGAATCGCGTGGTGTTTCGATATTCGACTGAGGGCGGCGAGATTTCGGCGTCGGCGAATCCGAATGGTTCTTTGGACAATATTGCCGGCATCTGCAGCGCGGGCGGCAACGTGGTGGGCATGATGCCGCATCCTGAGCGGGCTTCAGAGCCTGCGCTTGGCGGAGTGGATGGAATGAAGATTTTTCACTCGATGACGCAGTCCCTAGTCCCGAGTCCCTAGTCCCGAGTACCCTACTCCCGAGTCCCGAGCAACTGCACATTTGTCTTTATGGAACGGAACGTGGCTGTTGTTCCCGACTCATTCTCGGGACTCGCAACTCGCTACTCGGGACTCGGGACTCGCTACGAGTAAAGGTCGCGTTTTCCACTGCACGGGTCTAAATACCGTTTGAAAAGTTGACGGCTTGGTGTTACTGTCTCGCCGACGGCTTCCTCCTATCGACCCCAGGAACTTAAACATTTAGTAAGTACAGGGAGGAGTGTGCCCGATGACCGCCAAGCAGATTCTCGATGGTTTTTCTGAAACGTTGATGCAGGATGAACGAATCCTCAGCCCGCGGGAGCGCGAGTTGCTGATGAGTCTTCTGCAAAACTCCAGAGCAGTCTCCAGCAGCAATCCTGAAACGCAATCCGCGGTAACCGCAACCATAGCTCGCACGGTGGGTGAAACGGTCGCGCAACGTGCGTTTGCGTTGCTCGGTGGCAGCATTGTGGAGCAGATCCTGGCGAGCGCGGGAATGCCCGCGGGCATAGAAGAGACAATGCCTGCGGTGGCTGGACCTGGGGCGCCACAGCCTCCGGGCAATGCGCCGCAACCGCCGGGCGTACGTAAGCCGGGACACGAACCGCAGCCACCGGGTAAACATGGGCCCGGGCACGAACCAGACCCGCCGAGTTCACGTCCGCCGATGAAGGATCCGATAGCGCCACAGCCGCCGGGGGCGCCGCAGCCGCCGGGTGTAGAGAAGCCGGGGCGCGGGCCGCAGCCACCTTCGCATGGGCCGCAACCGCCGTCGAAGGCGCCGCAACCTCCGTCGAAGGCACCGCAACCGCCTGCGCATGGTCCGCAGCCGCCGGGTGCTCTGCGGCCTTTGAGTGTTCCGGTGCAGCATAGCGCTGGGTCGGGCAATGGAGTGGGCGTGTTGGAGGCGCCGGCTACAGCGCGGGCACAGTGCGTGGTGCTGGATGAGTTTCTTGCTCCGCAGGAGTTGGACGAGTTGGTGAACTACGCGCTGCAACACGAGGCGGAGTTTCAAAGCAGCGCTGTGGTTTCGCCCAGTGGCGATCCGGGGACGCTCGATTACTCGCATCGGCGCTCGCGCGTGCTTATGGATTTGGGAAAGCATGAGCAAGTTATTCTGGAGCGAATCCGAGGCGTGTTGCCGAGCGTGTTGGAGCGGCTGGGCATGGAAGAGTTTCCGATTACGAATGTGGAGGCTCAGATCACGGCCAGCAATGACGGCGATTTTTTTGGCGCGCACTGCGATGACTCGCAGGAAATAATTGCGTCCCGCCGGATTACGTTTGTTTACTTCTTTCAGCGCGAGCCACGGCCGTTTGAAGGCGGAGAGTTGCGGCTGCACGACTCGCGTGGGAGTGACACGCATGCGGAGAGTTATCAGAAGATTGTGCCGCAGGCGAATCAAATTGTGTTCTTCCCGTGCTCGGTATTGCACGAGATAACCGCAGTGGAGTGCCCGTCGCGGGCTTTCGCTGACAGCCGCTTTACCCTAAACGGATGGCTACACAATTAAAAGACACGGCATGGCTTGAATGGATTGCAGGCCTGATGGGGGTGGGGTCGCGGCAGACTCTTACCGCGGCGCTACCCCCCGGGCAATTCCATTGCCTGCTCGACGAGTTGCCGCTGCACTTGGTTCCGCAGCGGCAGCTTCGGGCTTGGTGTTGGTGGATGGACTTTTCTGCTGAGCAGTTGTCTGTTAATCCGGAGTGTTTCGTTTTGCGCGGTGGGCAGGTGCCGGACGAGTTGGAACCGCATCGGGATTTGCTTGAGAATTTTTACTTGCGCGGGACTGTGGCATGGGTGCGCGATGCGGCCACGGGATTCTTGAATCCATTTTGGCTTGGTCCGCGGACGGAAGCGGTGGTTTCGAAACTTTGTGCCGGAGAGCGTGTGCATGCTTCCATTCCGGCTGATCTGCGCAGGTTGCTGGCCGGGGCTGGGATTTTGATTCCGGAGGGATATCGCGAGCGGCGGCTCGCGGAGTGGGCTGAGGTTGTTCGAAATGGCGCCCAGCACTTTCGAGAGCATGGATATGTGCCGCTGGGGCGATTGATTCATCCGTATAATCTGGCGGCTTTGCGGCGCTATTACCGGCATGCTATTCGGAGCGGAGCGATTCGGCTGGGCGATGAGCAGAGTTCGCGAAGGTACTTTGCGCACAATGAGAG
Source organism: Candidatus Sulfotelmatobacter sp. (assembly GCA_050011375.1). Taxonomy (GTDB): domain Bacteria; phylum Acidobacteriota; class Terriglobia; order Terriglobales; family Acidobacteriaceae; genus Sulfotelmatobacter. Next base: position 17,337 of record JBEKJF010000022.1, on the reverse strand, counting down.
TGTTGCGCGATTCTTCCATCATCAGATTGCGAACGCGGTTGGCGCCATCGCGGGTGAAGCGGTGAAGCCTTCTTATGTTTATTTTGGGTCGTACTTGAGCGGGGCCGAGTTGAAGAAGCATACCGACCGGGAGCAGTGCGAGTTCAGCGTTACGTTATGTCTGGATTTTTCTCCGGAGCCGGAGTTGGCAACCTCGTGGCCTATACGCTTGGATACTCCGGAGGGTCCGGTCAAGGTTTATCAGGCTTTGGGTGATGGGTTGGTGTATCGCGGACCTCGGGTGCCTCATTACCGGCATGTGCTGGGTGAGGGGCTTACGTCGACGTCGATTTTCTTTCATTATGTGGCGGCGGATTTTGAGGGGTCGTTGGATTAAAGAAAGTGGTCAGTGGTCAGTAAGATCAAAAGCGGTTTGCCGGCCACTAATCACTTGCTACCGACGCCCTCGGCCTTAGTGCAGACCGGAGATTAAATAAAGTTCGGAGGAAACCTGATAGTAGCTGTAGGCGAAGCGTGAACCGTCGCGGGTCATCACCACTGGAGCTACGTAAACCACACCGACGGTTGTCTCCGGCTTCAATTCCTGGATGAGAGACTTCTCGCCCGTAGCCAGGTTGACCTTGTATACCTTGGTGAGCATCTGGTCGCGAACATATCCGTAAACTGCAGAATTGTCCTCGGCCCACAGAATCGGAACAAAATTTGATTCGAGATTGGGGATGAGACGGGGGGCACCTCCCGCGGTAGGATAGATGCCAACGCCTGCGGCGTCGGGTAGAACAATAAATTTTCCGTCGGGCGAAATTAACCCATTCGTAACCCCTTCCGGCGTTATTGGTCTTGGTTTTCCCCCTTCAATATCCACGAGGTACATACGGTCTGCGTGGCCGGGCTCGTTGGCGTTTAGCGAGATACGTTTGCCGTCTCCGAGAAAATGAACGTTGCCATTGGCAATGCGCTCCAAGCCCGGTGTGGGTATCGTACGAGGCTGACCGGCGCCGATAGGAACCAGTGTTATCCGTTCGGTGCTGCCCGTAAGAACAGAAATTGCCCACTTGCCGTCGGGAGAGAGACCGCCGCCGCTGCCTTCTCCCAGTTGCACGGGCGGAGTACCGTCGAGGTTGCGAATGCCGAGCGAATAATGAGGGCCCGAGGCTTCACTGGCATCTTCGAACAAGACGGACTTCCCATCGCGAGAAATATCTTTGGCGATGGTCCAATCGCGCCAGGAAATGTCTACAGCTTTGCCGTCGCGTGCCGCAGTGGCCATTGCAACCCGTTCGACGTCCACGCTTACCAGCACTCGGCCATCCGGCGCAACATCCTCCAGGGTCATGCCCGAGGGCAGATCGAGGATTTTCCGGGCGCGTCCAGACATATTCACCGCATGCAGGTCGCGGCTGAGGCCTTTTTCGACACCTGTAAACCAAACTTCTTTTCCATCGGGACCCCAGGCAAGGCCGTCTTCGGATTCCCATCCGGCGGAAAGCATGGTGACGTTGCCGGCAAGATCTATGATTGAAACAGAGCCACGGTCATCCCACAGTACGGGGTGGTCCATGAAGGCGATCCTGTCGCCTTGCGGGGAAAAACGGAGATGGCTGATCCAGCCGTTGGTTTGGTGTAGGACATGACCAATCGGATACTCAATTCGGTCACCATCCTGGGTATGGTGAACCACAGCGAGTTCACCCTTTGCGTCCCAATCGGCCCACGGAACATCTTCGAGAATCTTCCGTGGGGATCCTCCGGCAAGCGGCGCGCGAGCAAGAATGCCTCCGTCGGTTTCAAGGTGCGCTCTGTGAGCTCCATTGAGCGTCACGGCGAGTTCCCCCGTACGAGAGATCGCCAGCAGGTTTGCGTCTGTTAGGTTCACCGGCTGAGTGAGGAAGGAATCCCCGACGGTGGAGAAAAGCTGTATCTGCTTGCCGTTCCAGGATGCGCCGTACACAATGGACCGATAGTCGGGGGCGAAGCGGGCCGAGTACACCGTGCCCTGCTCATAAGTCAAACGCTGGTAAGACGGAGGGGGCGGGGTGGGTTGTGGCCACGGCTTGAAAAGAAGCAGGAGCACCGCCAGCAGAAGCGCCGCGGCGACTGCCCAAGGGACGATGGTTGCCTTGGGCCGGGGACGGGCTTTGAGTTGGACTGTTCCCGAAGACTCTGCCAGAGTGTCCAGCGCGAACGCCAGATCGCGAGCCGATTGGAAGCGATTTTCCGGGTCCTTCTCCAGACAGTGGCGGACGATCTGCTGAAAGGGTACGGGGACGCTGGCTTGCTCGAGATTGATTTCGGGTGGGTCTTCTTTGAGCACTGCGGTGATTGTGTCTACTTCGGTTTCGCCGCTAAAGGCTCGGTGCCCGGTCAACATTTCGTAAAGAATTGCGCCGACGCTGAAGATGTCGCTACGGTGGTCTACGGCCTTGGCTCGCAGTTGCTCGGGCGCCATATAGGCGACGGTGCCGACGATTACGCCGCTCTTCGTAACCGTGGTCATCTCCTGAACGGAGCGTTCGGCGTCGTCCGGCGCAGACTGCAGCTTGGCCACGCCGAAGTCGAGAATCTTGACCCGGCCGTCGGCGGTCACGAAAAGATTTTCAGGTTTGAGGTCGCGATGAATGATGCGGCGATCGTGCGCGGCGATCAGTCCTTGAACGATTTGGCGCGCATAGTCGAGGGTCAGGCGGACGGGCAAGGCTCCTTCAGACAGGCACCGGCGTAGAGTTTTGCCCTCGAGCAATTCACAGACGATGTAGGGAGATCCGTCGTGGAGGCCGACGTCATAAATGGCGACGATGTTGGGATGATTGAGCGCGGCGGCGGCACGGGCTTCGAGTTCGAAGCGGCGGAGATGGTCGGGATTTTCGCTGGAGGCTGGGCGGATCAGCTTTAGAGCTACATCACGGCCGAGCCTTTCGTCGCGGGCGCGAAAGACTTCGCCCATGGCTCCAGAGCCAATCTTCTCGATGACCCGATAGTGACCTATAACTTGGTCATTCATGTTGCAACAACGCCCCGCTGGCATGTTAGGGCGCAGGTTGGTTGGAGTCAATCACCTAATCGGGGAGTGGCCGGCCCGAATGGGGGATGGGGGGAAGCGTTTAAGTAACCGCACGGCATGCTTGCTGCTCTCGGCGCGGAGGGCGGGACGCCCTCCGGACAGCCGCCGGGACGGCGGCGCTACGACTGCGCTACGACTGCTGCGGAGCCTGATCGGGGTGCCGGGCGAAGATAGGCCGTGCTATAATTCGTTTTCGCCTGCATACTTACGAGGCAGTCTGTGATCTTTCTACGGGCGAAATCCCGCGATTAAACGAAATTATCGGATCGAGGTCTAGCCATGTCTGGCCATTCAAAGTGGGCCACAATCAAGCACAAGAAGGGCGCGCTGGACGCCAAGCGCGGCAAGATTTTTACCCGTCTGATCAAGGAAATCAGCATTGCCGCGAAGAATGGCGGCGGCGATCCTGATTCGAATCCGCGGCTGCGCGGCGCTATCCTCGCCGCCAAGAGCGAGAACATGCCCCAGGACAACATCAAGCGGGCGATTCAGCGCGGCACGGGCGAACTTCCGGGTGCGACCTACGAGGAGTTTTCGCTCGAGGGTTACGGGCCCGGCGGAGTGGCTGTTCTGCTCGATATCAATACCGATAATCGCAATCGTACGGTCAGCGAGATTCGCCATTGCTTCGGCAAGAACGGCGGCAACATGGCCTCAGCCGGTGCCGTCGCGTATATGTTCCACAAGAAGGGCGACATCCTCATCCCGAAGAGCGCTGCGAAAGAGGATGACCTGATGAATATCGTCCTCGAAGCCGGCGGCGACGATCTGAACGATGATGGCGAGAATTGGGAGATCCTCACGGAGCCTTCGGCTTTCGAAGCTGTGCTCGAAGCGGTGAAGAAGGCGGGGATTGAGCCGGCGTCGTCGAGCGTGGCGATGATTCCTGACACCTACGTCAAGCTGGAAGGTCAGGCGGCGAATACTATGATTCGTCTGATGGAGGCGCTTGAGGATCAGGACGACGTGCAGAACGTACACTCGAACTTCGATATTGACCAGAAGTTGCTGGAAGAAGTGGCCGGGTAGTTGCCACGGAATTCTGTTGAAGCCGCCCTTGCGGGCGGCTTTTCTTCTTGAGGCTTCTTGTCGCGGCTTTTCTTGTTCCGGGCTTTTCTTGGTGATCTTTTTCTTGGTGATCCGGGGCGAGGGTGCAAAAGTTTTCAACACAACCGTGGAAAATTCTGTGGAAAAGCGTGGAAGTATTCTCGTAAGTGATTCAGCTAGTGATGGTTCACCACTTTGCACCGGAGTGAGTGCTGGCACTGTGGTGCTGCGGCCTTCAGCACGCGGCGCGTGGTTTCTAATTCTGAACTGACCTTTCCAGAACGATCTTGAAACTCAGACTCGACAAGCTTCTGGTTGACCGCGGATTGGCTGGCTCTCGCGAACGTGCGCAAGCTCTGATTCTGGCCGGGAAAGTGCTGGTGGACGATCAGAAGATCGAGAAAGCTGGGGCGCAGGTTGATGGGGAAGCTGTGCTTCGATTGCTTGGCGAGGATCTGAAATACGTCAGCCGCGGCGGACTTAAACTGGAGCGCGCACTCGAACACTGGCAGGTTGATGTCGCGGGCAAAGTTTGTCTTGACGTTGGCGCTTCGACTGGTGGATTTACTGATTGCCTGCTGCAGCGCGGGGCGGCTCGCGTGATCGCCGTAGATACCGGGTATGGACAGATGGATTTTAAGCTTCGGCAGGATTCTCGGGTTCGGCTGCTGGAGAAGACGAATGCGCGATATTTGACGGAAGATGTTGTTACGGAAAAAGTGAGTCTCGTTGTTGTCGATGTGGCTTTCATTTCGGCGACGCTGGTGCTGCCTGCTGCGGTGAACGCTGCGTTTCCGCAGTCTGTCGAAGAACGGCGTGGGCGGCAGGTGATCGTTCTGGTGAAACCTCAGTTCGAAGCGGGACGGGAATTCGTGACCAAGGGAGGAATTGTGCGCGACGAGGCGGCTCAGTTGGCGTCGGCCGAAAAAGTGAAGGCGTGTTTGCTGGAACTCAAGTGCGCTTACGCCGACGTGATCGAATCGCCGATTCTTGGCGCGGAAGGGAACCGGGAATTTCTGCTGCGGGCTGTTTTCTAGATCTCCGCTCTCGGCAAGCGGAGGGCGAGACGCCCTCCGGACAGCCGCCGGGACGGCGGCGCTACAATGATGAGCAGTTACGTCGCCCCGATTTCTGTACAATCTTTGTTTCTGTCTTTCAACATGCCGAGCTCGACTTCATCGTCTTTATCGAAAACAGCGGCGATCATCTCGCGTCCGGCGCGGCCGGAGGTTGCGCGCATCTTTCCCGAACTGCTGGCATGGCTGAATGCGCATGGTTACAAGGTTATTGTCGATCCGGAGACGGCGAAGTATTCCACAGGCCAGGAGGAAGTGCTGCGGTCGGAAATGTCGTCGCGGCCTTTGGACCTGGTGGTCGTGTTAGGGGGCGATGGGACGCTGCTGTCGGCGGTTAGAGTTACGGCTTCAACTGACGCTCCGCTGCTTGGCGTGAACCTGGGCTCGCTCGGCTTTCTCACCGATGTTCCGCTGCCTTCTCTGTTCTCGATGCTCGATCAGATTGGAGAAGGCCGCGCCCCGGTGGAGCAGCGTTCGCTGATGCACTGTGACTTGCTGCGTGGCGAAGAAGTGCTCGGAACGTACAAAGCTTTCAACGACGTTGTCGTGAACAAGACCGCACTGGCTCGCCTTAATAATTACGATCTGTTCGTCGACAAGGCATTTGTTTCGAGCTACCGCGCCGATGGAATGATCGTGGCTACGCCAACAGGATCGACTGCTTACTCGCTTTCGGCGGGCGGCCCTGTGGTGATGCCGACGGTCAACGCTTTTGTGATCACTCCGGTGGCGCCGCATTCGCTTACGCATCGTCCGCTGGTGGTGCCGGATTCTGCCGTGATTGAAATTCTGCTGCGCAGCGATGAGGAAGTGGCTTATCTCAGTTTGGATGGCCAGCCTGGATTTGATTTGAAAGATGGAGACCGGGTGCGCTGCCGGCGCTCGGAGCACAAGGTGAGCTTGTTCCGCACCGAAGCGGACTTTTTTCATGTGCTGCGCACAAAGTTAAAGTGGGGCGAGAGGTGAAGAATTGTCGATTGAGTGATTGGTGATTGTCGATTGAAAAACCCTGATGCCCACGGTTTCAGGCGACAATTACAACTCCGATGAATACAGTTCCCGGACCGTTTCCCGCTGCCGGATCACTTTGACTGACTTTCCGCTGACGAGTACTTCCGCTGGGCGCGGACGCGTGTTGTAATTCGAGGCCAGCACCATTCCGTAAGCCCCGGCATCAAGAATCGCTAGCAAATCTCCCTCTTCGGTGCGAGGCAGTTCGCGATCGCGGGCGAAGAAGTCGCCGGACTCGCATATCGGACCTACGACATCTACAATCTCTTTCTTGACGGGCAGGTTCTTGCTTCGCACTTCGCTCTGCACATCGCACTGCACGTTGCCCCGCACAACGCTCTGCACAACTGGAACGATCTCGTGATGGGCCCCGTAGAGCGCAGGACGGATCAGGTCGTTCATGGCTGCATCGACTACGAGGAATTTCTTGCCGTCATTTTGTTTTCTGTAGAGGACAGAAGTGAGCAAGACGCCCGCAGGCCCGACAATCGCCCGTCCCGGTTCGAGTAACAAATGCACATTCAGCCCGCGCAGCGGACTCGTCACGGCGCGCGCATAATTCCCGACATAGTCCGCGAAGTTCGGTCCTGCTTTCTGATAGTCGATCCCGAGGCCGCCTCCGGTATCGACGAAGACGACCTGGTGGCCGTCAGCGCGCAACTCGCGAACGAGGTCAGCCACTCGGGCGACGGTTTCTGCGAAAGGCGCGACATCCGTGATCTGCGATCCGATGTGAACGCTCACTCCCGCGACTTTCAGATAACGCGTTGCGGAAGCTTTGGCGTAAAGAGTGCGCGCGATGCTGATGGGCACGCCGAATTTGTGCTTGCGCAAACCTGTAGAAATGTAAGGGTGGGTGTCGGCGGCGACGTCCGGGTTCACGCGCAGAGCGATGCGCGCGATCTTGTGCAGGCGTGCGGCGCACTCTGCGAGAGTCCAGAGTTCCGATTCGCTTTCCACATTGAAGAGCAGAATTCCGGCTTTCAGCGCCGCAGTCATCTCTTCGCGAGATTTCCCCACGCCGGAGAATACGATTTTTCTGGCGGCGCGGCGATCGATGGCTAGCACGCGCTCCAATTCTCCGCCGGAAACCACGTCGAAGCCGCAGCCTTGGCGGGCCAGCAGGCGCAGAATACTCAGATTCGAATTTGCCTTGACGGAATAACAGATGGTGTGGGGAACGTTGCGAAACGCGTTGTCAAACGCAGCGAACCGTTCGCGGATGGTTGTCGCCGAATAAACATAGAGGGGCGTTCCGTAGCGCTCCGCTAATTTTGTTAATGGGACGCTCTCGCACTGCAACACCGAGTCCACGCTGCGGCGCAGTAATCCTTTGCGGCGTTCGTGCAGAACGAATCCGGGCGGGCGCTCGGACGAAATGTGTGCGGGTCCCGTAACTTCGTTGCGCCGGCTCATTTTTTCCTGGAAGCGCCGTGCGCGGCGGTGCCCTTGACTTTGATTGCCACCACAGTCTGATCGTCGAACGTCTCGACCCCCGCGGAATGCTCGGCCGCGGCTTTGAAGAGGGAGTCGACCACGCAATCCGCCGACGTGGCACCGCACTCTGCGATGATTTTTTCCACTCGTCCGCGGCCGAAGAGTTCTCCACGGCGGTTGCGGGCATCGAGAATGCCGTCGCTGAAGAAGACGAACATGTCTCCAGGCTTCATCTTGAAGCGAAACTCGTCATAGCTGGCATCGTCGAAAAGGCCGAGCGGCAAGCCAGTCGCCTCGATCACCTGATTTTTTCCGTCGTGCACATAAACCGGGCGCGGCAAGCCTGAGTTGGAGACGAGAAGCGTGCGACTCTCGTCATCCCAGACGGCATAGATGAGCGATACAAATTGTGCTTCAATGCGCCGCGTGGCCAGCGACAAATTTACCGCGGAAAGCATTTCGGCGGGATCCGGTTCTATGGGAGCGTGCGAGCGCAGGATTCCGCTGACCAACGCTGCATAGATGGCGGCCGGCGCGCCTTTTCCGCTGACATCACCAATGACAATTCCCAGGCGCGAGAGCGAGTACGGAATGAAGTCGTAGAGATCTCCGCCGATGGCTCGCGCAGGAATAAACTTCGCGGCTAGTTCCAAGTGCGCCGGTTTCGGCAGCGTCTGGGGAAGAAGCCGCATTTGCAGTTCGCGGGCCAGCGCCAAATCGCGCTCGAGGCGGCGCTCCTGCCGCGCAATCTCTTCATACAAGCGCGCGTTTTCGATGGCGATTGCCACCTGTGCGGCCAGCGTCATTATGGTGCGCCGGTGATCGTCCGTAAAAAATCCGCGGCGGGTGTGCTCGAGGTCGAGAACTCCGATCACCTTGTCTTTGTAAATGAGCGGCACGGCGAGTTCCGATCGCGTCTCCGGATTGCCTTCGATGTAACGCGGGTCTTTGGTCACATCGGGGACGAGGACGGCATGTCTGGTTTCCGCGGCGTGACCGACCAATCCGCGGCCAAGCGGGATGTCGTCCTTGAGGTGAACATTTTCGTTGAAGCGTAACGAGAAACGATGCTGCAGCTTTTCTCCGGCGGAATCCAGCAGCAGGATGCTGAACATTTGAAAATCAATCAAGCGCCGCAGCAGCTCCGCGATGCGGCCTAAGAGTTCGTCGAGGTTCAGGATTGACGTAAGTTCGCGCGCGATTTCATTCAAGAGCAGCAGAATCCGCGCCTGCCGCGTGGTCCGGGTGTAGAGTTGCGCATTCTCAATGCCCGCCGCCATGCGCGACGCGATCAGACTCAACAGCCGGCTGTGTTCTTCATTGAAGTAGCCAACGTGCCTGGCTTCGAGGTCGATCACTCCAATCACGCGGTTCTTGCTGATGAGCGGGACGGCCAGTTCCGAGCAAACGTTCGGAATAGCGGCGACGTACCTGGGGTCTTTGGTCACGTCGTCGATCAAAATCGTCTGGCGCAACTGGGCTGCCAGGCCGGTTACTCCTACGCCCATCTTGATGCGGGCGCGCTCGGCGAATTCGGTGTCATAGCCTATCTGGAATCGAAAGCGCAACTCCTGAGTCTTCTCGTTAAGCAGAAGGATGGCGAAAATTTCATAATCGATAACTTTGCGCACCACTTCCGCGACCCGGCGCAGAGTCGTATCCAGGTCGAGCGATGTTGCCATGACATCGGCAACTTCCAGCAACAACGGCTCAACATGCAGAGTTTTTTCGTGCTTGCTCAGGGTAGATCCCATTTTGTTTTTCTATGATAGCAGCCGGGCGCGGAGTCCCGAGTCGCGAGTATCGAGCCGCGAGTCCTGAGAATAAGCCGGATGGGACAAATCAGGGACTCGAGACGGTTACATGTGCGCACGGATGTTAAGTACTTGGGACTCGGTACTCGGGACTGCCGTTCACTCTCGCGGCACGATGCAGACATCGGCCAGGTTGCGGTAGCGTTCGGCGTAGTCGAGTCCGTAGCCCACGACGAACTCATCGGGAATGGTGAAGCCGACGTAATCGCCCTGCAGAGGCAGCTTGCGCCGCGAGGGCTTGTCGAGAAGCGCCGCGATCTTCAGGGATCGGGGCTGGTGCGCCATCAGCAGTTTCTTCAGCACCGTGAGCGTTAGTCCCGTGTCGAGAATGTCTTCAACCACAATTACATTCTTGTCCTTCATCGACTGATCTACGTCCTTGGTGAGTTTCACTTCGCCCGTAGAATCCCATCCGCTCTTGAGTTCCTGCGTTGGACTGGGACGGTTGCCATAACTGGAGACGCCGATGAAGTCAAAGGTTGCGTCCAGCTTGATTTCGCGCGCCAGGTCGGCCAGAAAAATCGCGGAACCTTTCAATACACCGACCAGAATCACCGGCTGGCCTGCGAAGTCGCGCGTGATCTCGGCGCCCAGTTCTGCGACCCGCTTTGCGATTTCTTCCTGTGAAATCAGTACCTTGAGTTCACTCATGGCGTTTCATATTAAACTAAACCCGCAGCCCATGTTGATTTCATATCGATGGGCTGGATATCGCTGCCGAAATGCAGCAACTCATCTGGAGCTTTTCTTTATGAATCTTAAAGGCGTTCAACTTACGTGGCTGGGTCATGCCACGTTTCGCATCGTAACTCCGGGCGGGCGCACCGTCATTATCGATCCGTGGATCATGAACAATCCCTCGTGTCCGGCTTCGGAGAAAAAGGTGAAGCACGTGGATGTTCTCTTGTGTACGCACGGTCACGGAGACCACATTGGCGACGCGGTCGAGGTGATCAAGCAGCACAATCCCCAAGTCGTGGGAATGCCTGAGTTGTGCGGATGGCTGGAAAAAAAGGGCGCGAAGCAAACTTCTGGAATGAACAAAGGCGGCACGCAGAAGATTGGCGATATCAAAGTCACGATGGTGCATGCCGATCACTCGTGCGGCATTCAGGATGGCGATCAGATGATTTACGGCGGCGAGGCTTGCGGGTACGTGGTCGAATTCGAAAACGGAGCGAAGATCTACCACGCCGGCGACACCAACGTTTTCGGGGACATGGCGATCATCCGCGACCTATACGCGCCTGAAATCGTGATGCTGCCGATCGGCGACCATTACACCATGGGGCCTCGCGAGGCTGCGTATGCGTGTAACCTGCTCAAGCCGAAAACCGTGATTCCCATGCACTTCGGAACGTTCCCCGTGCTGACGGGGAGTCCGGCCGAGCTACAGAAGTTGGTGCCCGGCGTCGAAGTCTTTACGATGAAGCCCGGTGTCACCGTCAACAATTGAAGTTCAGGAATTCATTATTGACGGGCGAATGTCAGAGGTGAATGCATGACTCCGAGTAAAACTAAGAAGCAAACTAAGCCTGAATGGCGGCACTTCAACTTCGTCACCAACGGTCCCGTCGACGACTATTTGTACTCGATGCTCCCCAAGCGCGATGAAGTGTTGGCGGAGATGGAAGCTTATGCCGGCCTTCATAAAGTTCCCATTGTTGGTCCCGCCGTGGCGCGCGTGCTACAGCAACTTGCTTTGATGACCGGTGCCAGGACGGTTTTCGAATTAGGCTCCGCTATTGGATATTCGACTATTTGGTGGGCGCAAGCGGTCGGCGAAAAAGGCCGCGTCATTTACACCGACGGCGATTCCAGGAATGCCGAGCGAGCCCGAGGTTATTTCGAGCGTGCTGGCGTTTCCGATCGCATTACGATCCATACTGGCGATGCTTTGGAATTTCTCTCTGAGCAAAAGCAGCAGTTCGACATTATTTTCAACGATGTCGACAAGGAAGATTATCCGCGCGTGCTGCGGTTGGTTTCGCCGCGGCTGCGCAAGGGAGGTCTGTTTATCACCGACAATGTTTTGTGGAGCGGGCGTGTGGCGGAGAGGAGTCCTCGGGAGGCTGCTACTAAGGCGATTTTGGAGTTTAATCGGTTGCTTTACGGCTCGGCGGATTTCTACACAACGATTTTGCCGATACGCGATGGGTTGGCGGTGGCGTTGAAGAGGTAATTCAGCCGCTCTGTCATCCCGAGCGCAGCGAGGGATCTTGGTGTTTGCTGGTGGCGGGGATACCTGTTGTGCGAGCTAGAACCAAGATCCCTCGCTTCGCTTCGGGATGACAACTATAGTGCCCGGGATGACAGTTGAAAGTCGGGATGACAATTGCCGAGAGATTGATCAGATTGACTTCACTGGGATTGCCAGCAGATCTTCCACTAGTCCTACTTCCTTCTGTAGGAATGGTTCGGCGTGGGTTACGCCGCCGAGCATGCCGTAGTAGCGCGCCATTGAGTCTACGCGTGCGCGAATTTCATCGTGGGCAGGGAAGAGATCTTTGCCGGCTTCCTGATCGCTGAATTGAGATTTGTACGCCATGATGGAGGCGAACTTCTGTGCGAACTGGGCGCCGATATCTACGACAAATGTCGGGCGTACATCGTAATAGAGCGTTGCGTAGATGATTTTGAATGGACGATGCGGTGGGAGTTTCGGATCCAGCTTCGCGAGCCCCGCCAGAAAACAAGCTTCATATCCCAGCACGGAACAAGTGTAGTGATCCGGATGCCGGCCTTTCCAATAAGGGAGAATCACGACACGGGGCCGCGTTTCGCGGATCACGTTTGCAACCTTCAGGCGATTCTCCCAGGTATTTTCGACGCGGCCATCGGGGATATCGAGCGCACGCCGCCAGCCTGCGCCGAGAATCTGCGCTGCGTCTGCCGCTTCGCGCCCGCGGTCTTCAGCGCTGCCGCGCGTGCCCATCTCGCCCTGCGTGAGGTCGAGAATGCCCGTGCGTCGGCCACGCTGGGCGGCCTTTAGCAGCGTGCCGCCGCAGGTCTGCTCTACGTCGTCGCGGTGGGCGGCGATTGCCAGAATGTCGAGGTTGGAGGGAGTTGAGGACATGTCACTCAAGATTGCCCTGCTCGAGCACGACATTTTCGCGCACGATCAGCCGGTTCGCTGCCATTTCTTTCAGCGTAGGCAGTACGCGGCTCACGTGTTCGTCGGTATCCACGAAGACGATGATCACAGGAAGCTTGCCGCCGGCTTCGACCAGGTGTGAGGTTTCGACGCGGTGACGTCCGAGAAAGCCTGCTACCGCGTGGACGGCAGTGGCTGCGTAAACGTTTTCCTTGCGCAGGTAGTTGAGGATTTCCATATGCAGCGGCCGGTGGCGCCACTGGTCGGCTTCGTTCAAGTAGATGGTGACCTGCACTGCCATACCGTCTTGCATTGTACGTCGAGCCCTCGCTGCTTAAAAGGTTATTGCGACTGTTGCAGGCTTTCCCATTCGTGGCGAAGAATTCCGTAACATTCCAGGTCCAAGAATTCGCCCCACTTGCAGATGTGTTGGCGCAGGCATCCTTCATGGCGCATGCCGAGTTTCACGAGGATTCTGCCGGATGCGGCGTTCTGCTTCGCATGTGTCGCCGTGATGCGATGCAGCTTCAGCGTCTCGAACCCGTAGTGAACCATCGCCTTCGCCGCTTCGGTGGCATAGCCGTTGCCCCAATAGGGCACGCCGATCCAGTAGCCGAGTTCGGCGCGCTGATGCGCGGTGTCAGGCTTTAAGCCAACGCCTCCGCACATGCGGCCGTTGCTGGCTAGAATAATCGCGACGCGAATCTCGCCGTCGTCGCGGGTCTTGGCGATGAAGTCTCTGGCATTTTGTTCGGTGTAGGGATGCGCGATGCGCAACGTCATTGCCGCTACTTCGCGCGCACCGACGAGCGGCACCAGTTCGGGGATGTCGGCTTCGGTATACGGTCGTAATTTCAGCCGGCTGGTTTCGATCTCAGGAATAATCATTGAGCTTTATTCTTACAAGTTTCGAGGCGTCACAGCGCCCGCGCCAGCGCCATGCCTGCCAAAGCTCCGCCGAGGCAGAGAATGTTGTTGGTGAGGATGTTCGCGAGCATCAGTCCCCACTGGCCGTGCTCGAAGTAGGCCATGGTTTCGAAAGCGTAGCTGGAAAAAGTTGTGAACGAACCACAAAAGCCTACCACGACGAGCAAACGCCAGCGCGGATCCAGCAGCACGCGCTCGGTGGTCCAGATAACGAAGAAGCCTACGATGCAACTGCCCACGATGTTGATGAAGAGCGTTCCGTAGGGGAAAACGGAGCCCAGTTCTAGGGCGGCGAGCCGGCTCAACAGGTAACGAAGATTGGCGCCGACGATGGCAGCAACAGAGATGGCGAGAAAGTCTTTCAGCAAAGAGTTCTCTCCTACAAATCGGTCTTTGGATTTTGTAGGAGTTATCAGCCTGAGGCGCATAGGGCGATTTCAGGCGGTTAAGGCGAACTCCATCGCCATGATTATTTTCTACCACAGAAGGTGGGGAAGGGCTATTGGCAATAGCGATTAGCCGATAGCCGTTGGTAACCGGGGGCTTGCTTTGTTCAGTCCTCTTTGTGATTGCTGATTGCCAATTGTTAACTGCCAGCTCACTTCTTCCGCTCCACCAGATAGCGGGCCAACTCTTTCAGCGTCTCTGCGCGGTCGCCGAAGCTGTCTAATTCTGCAAAGGCCGCGCTCACCAGCGCATCTGCTTTGCGCAGGGATTCGTCAATCCCGAATAGCGCCGGGTAGGTTGCTTTCTGCGCGGCGGTGTCTTTGCCTGCGGTCTTGCCAAGTTGCTCGGAGGTTTGCGTTACGTCGAGTACGTCGTCAACAATCTGAAACGCGAGCCCGATCGAGCGCCCGAATGCCCGCAACTTTTCTACTTCGTTCTTTTTTGCTCCGGCATACAGACCGCCGCTTACCAGGCTCGCCGCGATGAGCGCGGCGGTCTTGGCTCGATGAATGTACTCGAGCATCTCCGCCGTGGGCTTTGTATGCTCGGCTTCGAGATCGACGACTTGTCCGCCGATCATGCCCTCTACCGTGCCTGTGCCACGCGCGATCTCCTCGATAATTTTAACTCGAGCCTCGGCCGGGCATTCCAACCGCGCCAGCACTTCATAAGCCTGCGTCTGAAGCGCATCGCCTGCCAGGATGGCGAGCGCGTCTCCGAAAACTTTGTGGCAGGTGGGGCGTCCGCGGCGCAGATCGTCGTTGTCTAGCGCGGGAAGATCGTCGTGGATCAGCGAATAGGTGTGCAGCATTTCCAGGGCTGCGCCGAGTTCTTCGATTTTCTTGGGCAACGAGCCTGCGGTCTTTTTTCCTGCAACCATGCGTCCGGCTTCCATGCACAGCACAGGCCGCAGGCGCTTGCCTCCGGCGAAAACGCTGTGGCGCATGGCCTTATGAATGGAGGCAGGCTCCTGCGTTTCCTTGGGAATCAGGCGATCGAGGGCTGCGTCCGTCAGCGCCCGCCCTTGCTCAAGAGTTTCTTGCAGCATTGAGCAGTGAGTATAACAATTGCCAGTTGGCAACGCACTGGTGGTTCGGGACGATTTTCTTTCCGCGCAAACTGAAATTATGGACAGGGTTTAATCCCGATTGACAAGGCAGGGCCGCTGCCCTATCGTTTTCGCGGACATCCGATAATCGGAAAGTCCTTCGTAATCCGAAGGAGGAATTCTCGTGGGCGACGATACAAAGAAAGACATATTTACGCGGCGCGGATTTCTGGGAACGGGTTCGGCAGCGTTGGCGGCTGCCGGAATGCTGTCGGCGAAAGTTGCCGCAGCGCAGGCGCAGCAGCCGTATCCGGCGAAAGAAGAAGGACCTAAACCGTATCCAACGAAAGATAGCCGCAGCGCCAGCGCGCCTGGCCCCGGCAATCAGGTATTGGACGAGCAAAATCCAGATTCTTTCTTGCCGCCGCAGACCGACGCGGGTGGCGTGCAGACATTCAAGTATCCGTTCGGAATTTCTCACAAACGCATGCAACAAGGAGGATGGTCGCGCGAAGTCACGATTCGCGAAATGGCAATCTCGAAAACGATTGCCGGCGTCGACATGCGACTGACTGCGGGAGGCATAAGAGAGCTGCACTGGCACACTGCCGCCGAGTGGGCTTTCATGCTTTACGGAAACGCCCGGATCACTGGGCTTGATGCCGAGGGCAAGAGCTTTGTTACCGACATCACGGAAGGTGATCTCTGGTACTTTCCGACGGGAATTCCGCATTCGATTCAGGGGCTGAATCCGGATGGGTGCGAATTTTTGCTGGTATTCGACGACGGCAACTTCTCGGAATACGAGACTGTGCTGCTCACGGACTGGATGGCGCACACGCCGCACGACGTGCTGGCGAAAAATTTCGGCGTGAGCAAACAATCCCTGGAAACGCTGCCCAGGAAGGAGAAGTTTATTTTCCAGGCTGCGGTTCCCGGGCCGCTCGCGGCGGATCAGAAATCGACTGCAGGCTCGCTGGGGCTGTCGCCGGTGGATTTCGCATTCCGCACAACGCAGCAGGCGGTTACGAAGCGTACCAAAGGTGGTGAGGTGCGGATTGTGGATTCGTCCAGCTTCAAAGTGTCGACTACGATTGCGGCGGCGATAGTTACCGTGCATCCGGGAGGGATACGCGAACTGCATTGGCATCCCAACGCCGACGAATGGCAGTACTACATCAGCGGCTCCGGAAGAATGACGGTGTTCGCCACCGGAGGCCGCGCTCGCACCATGGACTTTCAGGCTGGAGACGTCGGCTACATCCAAAAGACTTTGCCGCATTATGTAGAGAACACGGGCACGACCGACCTCAAGTTTCTGGAGATGTTCAAGAGCAACGCTTATCAGGATCTTGCGTTATCGGAATGGCTGACTCATACGCCGTCACAGTTGGTGTTGGCTCACCTGGATATTGACAAGGCTACGCTCGACGCTATGCCGAAGGATGAAGTTCCTGTGATGCCGAAGTAGAGAATCTCTGTGAGACTTTTTGCGCTGTAGAAAAATGCGAGGACGCCTTTGGGCGTCCTCGTTGTTTGAGCAGCATTTCAAAGCGCGTAGAACTATGCGGATGCGCTCTTTGCGATTGCCACGCTCCGCAAGGCGGAGTTCAAGACGGTCTGCGCGTCACCTGCGGGGCAGACGTCGCTGGCGCCAGCCTCCATGGCGGCGATCCACAATTCCTCGTCCGGAATGCGGTAGGCGCACACGATCGGCAGCGTAGGAAATTCGTGGTGCAGATTCCGCACGTCGGTGAGGCGGGAGTATTCCATGTCGAGAATCACGACCTGAGGCCGGTTCCCGGCGACGCGCTCGCGGAGTTCGTCGCCAGAGTGCGTTAAGTGAATGGGATTGAAATGAGAGGAAAGCCCACCGGCAAGGGAACGGGCGGGCCCGGAATCGCTTTCAAGTACTACTGCACTAAAGCCCATAGATCCTCCTGACTTTAAAGCTGTCAGCTACAGCGGACTAGGGCTGCGGGGAAGGGGTTCAGAACCGCCACTCCACAGACATTACATCTACAAACTCCGGGCGGTCGCAAACTGCCTGCGGGTTCTACCTGCGGGCAGGGGCTTTTTCCGCCAAGGGCTCAAACGGCTCAGCTTGGAGCTTCCCGTTCTTTTTCAGCAAGATCTCCACTTTGCCTTCGGCCTGTTCCAGTTCCTTGCGGCAGGTGGAGGAGAGATGCATGCCTTCTTCGAAAAGAGTCAGTGACGTCTCCAGAGGCACGTCTCCCTTTTCCAGTTCCTGAACAATTTTTTCCAGGCGCTGAAGGCACTCTTCAAATTTGGCCAACGGGGTTTAGCTCCTCTCTATTGTATGCAACTTTTTGCGAAAGGTGTCCAGTCTTTTATTGTAAATAGTCTGTGAATAA
>JBEKJF010000021.1:0-24429 GCA_050011375.1 Candidatus Sulfotelmatobacter sp. | reverse complement strand
CTCTTGCAGGTTTTCAGACCTGTACCGAGGGTTCGAATTCACTCCGCTCCGGCCACGCAGTCTGGACTGCAGAGAAATTCCGCAGCACCTTACCGGGAAATGCGCGAAACATGCCCGTATTTCGCGATTCGTCCTCGACAAACCGGACTGCAGAGAAAGAACTGCTCAGCAGCGAAGTCGGTCACTGTGCTGGTTTTTCTCTGGATGGCTCACCGGCAGTCCGGTTTCGGGTGGGCATTAGGGAACACAAAGCGATTACCGACCGATGAGTTGGCGAAGGCAGATTGACTTTCAAGCTGCATCTTCAGCAAGACAATGTTGGAGCCGAAGTCTACGGCGTAATTTTGAAAACGGTACCTAGGGCTCCTGCGCTAGGACTTGGTCTCAAACAAAGAAATGACTTGCGTTTTGTGGAGAATCCGCCAGGAAAGGATATAGGCTTCCTGCTCTTTTTCTTCGCTGGTTACCGCGTCGGGAGCCTCCATCTTTGCGCGGGTCGACAGATGGAACCAGCGCAGCGCGAGGATGATCGCGAGCATCCACCACAGGAACCACGTTTTTTCGATGAAAAGGATCACGGCGTTCACCTCCGCGGGGGGATATCCGGTAGCTTCGAGACTGCCCGAAAACACCACCAAAGTGGCATTCCCATGCAATCGTCCCTAGTATACCATTTTGTCTATTGTTGTAATAGACATTGTGCAGTAAAAGGGACTGCGGAATGAATCGAACCGGGCAAGACGAAATTTCTAACTTCACGGTCGCCATTATCGGCGGAGGGTTTGCCGGAACGGCATTGGCGGCGCAAATGCTGCGCCAGTCACCTGGAAACACCTCGGTTGTGCTGGTGGAAAGAGGCGCGCGCGTAGGCAGAGGGGTAGCGTACGGTACGCCCTGCGGGCAACACCTGCTGAATGTTCCGGCGAAGAACATGACGGCTTATCCTGATGATCCGGAGCACTTTCTGCGCTGGGCGCGGCTGAACCATGACGTCAACGTTCAGCCGGGGGACTTTCTTCCTCGCCAGGTTTACGGGCGGTATGTCGGGTTCGTTCTGCAGCGGGAAGTCGAACGCCATCCTGGCCGATTTGAGCGCGTGCAAGACGAGGCCGTATCTGTGGGTCGCTCGGGCGGGATAGTCGAGATCAAGCTTCGCGCCGGCGAAACTGTGATTGCCGACAAAGTAGTGCTCGCTCTGGGAAATTTTCCTCCGGGCGATCCACGCTTGCCGGGAAAGACTCCGCACAGCCAGCGTTATGTCTCAGATCCATGGGCGGCGGGTGCCTTGGAAGATATTTGCCGTGATCAGGATCAAGAGGAAGCTCGAGAGCAGGAGCAATATTCAGAGAAAGACCAGAGCGTTCTGCTGGTTGGATCCGGGCTGACGAGTGTGGATGTTGCCATCGCTTTGCGGGCGCGGGGATTCAGAGGGACGATTCATCTTCTTTCACGCCGAGGCCTGTTGCCGCAAAACCATAAAGCGACTGCGATTTGGACGCCGTTCTGGGACGAGAACTCGCCCAGGACCGTTCGAGGACTCTTGCGACTGATTCGAGCTCACGTAGAAGTCGCGGAAAACTCGGGCAGCGGCTGGCGTGCGGTGATCGACTCACTTCGTCCTTTCACGCAAGCAATCTGGCGGGCTCTACCGAGCGCGGAGCGGCGCAGATTTCTGCGTCACGTCCGGCCTTACTGGGAAGTGCATCGCCACCGCGTTGCGCCGGAAATCGGGGTTCCACTAGCTACGCAAATACAAAATGGCCAGGTCGAAACGCATGCCGGGCGGATCACGGCCTACAGCGAAGATGTTGACGGAGTGGGTGTAACTTACTGTGACCGCAGTACCGGAGAGATCAAGTCGCTGCGAGTGGCTCGCGTGATTAACTGCACTGGCCCAGAGGCGGATTGCCGCAGGATAGAAAATCCGCTGCTCACCAATCTGTTGCGGCAGAAAGCGGTTCGTCCCGATCCTCTTTTTCTGGGCCTCGACACTGCTGAAGATGGCGCGCTGATTGACGGCCGCGGCGAGCCCTCGGATTTTCTCTACTCGCTGGGCCCATCACGCAAAGGCGGTTTGTGGGAAAGCACGGCGGTGCCTGAGATTCGGGTGCAGGCTGCACATCTGGCCACTCTACTGCTGGCCGCTCGCGAGCAGATGGAGCATAAGCTAATCCGTGGGGAAACAGGCGCGGGCTTGCATTCCGCAGCTTGATGAGTTTCGGTTGCATTGGAGAGAAGTGACCGAAGTGCCTTCCAGTTCCTAGTTTGATAATGTGCGGCGAGAATGATCGTGGGATAATCGCCGCATGATCGAAACCTCGAGTCTCGACTTTGTCTATCTGGAAAGCGATCCGCGAACTCAGCAACCTTCGGCGTGTATTTATTTGAAGTCGGCAGGCCAGCAGGATTACGCCGGCGTTAAAGCCGACCGCTTAGTGACGGCGCACTGTTTAAATTTTATCGAGCTGGATGCCGAGATCCGAAGGCTGCACGCGGAACTCGACGAAGTTCGTGCCCGCGCGAAGAAAAAATTCTACAAGACTCATGCGGCTGCTGCCGGCGCCTAGCCATCCTTATTCTCGATCCGACAGGGCAGATGCGCAAAACGAAAAATCAGCACTGATCGATTCAGAAATTCCAGTGTGCAAGAAATTGCAAACTAGAGACTTTCTTCTTATAATGGGTTTATGGAGACCTCGAGTCTTGACCTCGTTTACCTGGACAGGGACCCATTAACTGATCTGCCCTCCGCCGCCATATGCCTGAAGGGAGACATGCGAGTAGCTGATGGGAGTGCCGAAGTGGACGGCTTGATCACGCGTCCTTGCCTGAATTTCGTGGAACTTGACGCCGAAATCAGACGACTGCACGCGGAACTGGAAGAGATTCGCGCCCGGGCCAGGAAGAAGTTTTACAAAGCGGAAGCTATGGCTGTTGGCGTGGCCTAGGAATAGCCGCGCTACCGCTGGTTTTTTATTCTCCACATTTCTCAGCTGGCACCTGCGGCAGGCTGGGCCCTCCCTGCATCCTTATTAGTACGCGAGCGTCTCTAAAAACATCGCACCGGTCTCTCAAACCCACCCGAGCGATTTCTAAAACCTCACCGCACTCTTGGAATCAGGATTACTACTTGCGGGGTCTGGGCTCGCTGCGCGATTCTCTGAGAATTAATTATTCTCTGCGATGAGGAGAATCGTCATGCGGATTAATGAGACCATTGCCACCTACGATGTGGGACTGGCTTTGCGCGGCAAGAGCGGCAGGTTCGAAATCACCAGCCCTACGGGCGAGGTTTACGACGTTACCTGCAAGCCGAATCATTCGGACTCCAGGCTGGAATGGTCCAGTGATGGAAATGACCATTCGCCGTTTCTGATTCGCAAGGTGGCGGAACGTCCTTCTGCGAGCGGGACTGAGGCGAGCGCGGGAATGGTTGAGGAGAAAAATCAAGCTGGCCCGACTCCGCGGCCATTTGTGCTTGAACATGGGACCGATGGGAACGGCTCGTCCAACGTGGGTAGGATCGAGCTTTTGTATCTGGATGACGAGCAGGGAACTGGACAGCCTTCGGCCTGCGTGTCTCTGAGAAGCGAGTCGGGAAATTACGCCGTTGAGCCGGAAGCGTTCATGACCGCGCGCTGCACGACTTTTAACGAGCTTGATTCCGAATTACGAAGAATCGAGTCGCAACTGGATGAAATTCGATCACGGGCGAAGAAAATGTTTTACAAGGCGTATGCGGTTGCGGAAAGCGCATAGCGTTCCTGGAATTTAGACGACGGCGCGCTTCTTCCCGAGCGAGTGGCCGCGTCGCAAAGCGAGAGTTTCCAGCGACAAAAAAAGCCTGCCGAAATGAATCGGCAGGCGCCTCGTTTCGCAGCTCACCCCGACAGCCGGAGCCACAATCCAAGGCTGCCATACTGTAGCGAATAATATCTAGTATTTCAATAGACAAAGTGTACAACAGTTAAAAATGTAATCACTTTTTAATCTCGTTTGTGAAGTTCGATTGTTTCGATGGGTGAGGTCGTCTGATAGTTCGAATGATGCGGTACCGGAATGGCGATGACAGCCGGTGGCATCCGGATGGTTAGGGCTCAACCTCCGCGGAGTGAGTTTAATCACAGACAACGAAGCCTTGCGGTGCTGTATACTGATCGCACCCCGATAATTGGCCTCAAAGTTTTCTGGCTGATGCAGCCGATATTTCCCAGGAACGAATGGGAGAAAACTCTCTACTCGTGAAGACAATCCCTGTGCAAAGCAGTCCGCTCGCGCGGATTCTTACAATCTCGATCCCCCTACGCTAAGGAGCTAATCACATGGCGACAGCAGAAGTCCGTCATACGCTGACAGAGCAACAGGCTCGGCAGCTCGCTACCGTTACCAAAACCGTCCCAATGATGGAAGCGATCACGCCGCGCTGGCTGATCACTTTTCTTTCCTGGGTCCCGGTCGAAGCCGGCATTTACCGGCTGAACAAAGTCAAACCTACCCGTCCTGGAACCCGCACCATTGAGTGTGCGCCGGACGACGAAATCGATTTGCCCGAAATTTATGTGGATTACGACGAGAAGCCTCGCGAATACGCATTGAATGCCGTAACCAGCGTTTTGGACGTGCAAACGCGCATTTCTGACTTGTACCGCAGCCCGCACGATCAGATCCGCGAGCAACTGCGGCTGATGATTGAAAAAGTGAAAGAGCGCCAGGAACTGGCTCTCATCAACAATAACGAGTACGGCCTGCTCAACAATGTGGCGCCGGAGATGAAAGTGAAGAGCCGCAGCGGCGCTCCCACTCCAGACGATCTCGACGAACTCATTTCGAAAGTGTGGAAAGAGCCGAGCTTCTTTTTGGCGCATCCGCGGGCGATTGCGGCTTTCGGCCGCGAGTGCACCCGGCGCGGCGTTCCTCCGCCGACGGTCACCATGTTCGGTTCGCCCTTCATGACCTGGCGCGGAATTCCGATCGTGCCGTGCCCCAAGCTGGCCGTAAAAGCCGAAACCACAGACATCCTTCTGTTGCGCACTGGCGAGAAGAAGCAAGGCGTGATCGGCCTCTTCCAGCCCGGACTTCCCGGAGAAGTGTCTCCGAGCTTGTCGGTTCGCTTCATGGGCATCAACCACAAAGCGATCGCGTCGTATCTGATCTCTCTATACTGCTCTATCGTCGTCCTGACGCAAGACGCACTCGGGGTACTGGAGAACGTCCATGTCGACAAATACTACGAGTACAAATAACGGTAACGGGGCGAGCAACGGAGCGAGCAGACCCAAATCGAGCGGATCAAAGTCGAAAGCGAATGCCGAAGGGGCGCGCTATTACCCTTTCGGCAGTATGCCTTTGCCTGATCCCGAGACACTCGAGAGGCTGGCGAACGAGTTCTTTCTCGCCATGCCCAAGGATCTCGCGAACGGAGACAGCGTAGAGGAATACGCTGCTTCGCCGGAGCTCGAATCGGAGGAAATTCCTACCGTGATGTTTACGGAGGAGATGCTTCCGGCTCAACGCACATCGTTGTTCGAATCCGTCCCTAGTGTTCCTGGTTCGGCTCCGTCGACACCACCCGGACCGCTGACGGAGTCCGATCTACGTGCGATTGCCGCATCCCTGGCGGGCTCGATGGCGCTTGTTCCTGGAACTCCGGGAACTGCGCCGCTGCCGCCGGTTGCGGGCTCGCCTCCAGGATTCTTTGCGGAGGGAAACAGTTCGCCTCTATCGGTTGCTCCCAAGCTGCCGACAGCAAACGAACTTTTTTCATTTCCTGGTATGCCAACCATGCTCAGCTCACCGCCAACGTCTCCGCCCGGCGGCGCGGATATGAGCACGCTTCCTCAATCTCCCGGAAGCGTTCCAACAAAGCCCGGTTCTGCTCCGTACTTTGTAGAAGGCGAAAAAGGAACATCTCCGGCGGCTGCGTCATTGTTGCCGCCGATTAACGAGTTGTTCTCTTTTCCACGCGTACCGGCAATGCCCAATGTTTCTGGCATTGAAACCATACCCAACGTTCCGGCGCCACCAACGTCGCCCTCGGCCGCGCCGCCGGACGTTACCATGACAACCGCTACCGGCTTGGGTCAGCCGCACGATCTGAAAGCAGTCACACCCACACTGCCCGCAACCACATCGCCTGAGATGAGTGGCGTGCCATCCACGGGCACATCTGGCTCGTCCGGAACTTTTGCCGAGCCTGCCAAGACGATTTACCCCCGGTCAACCGATTCTGGCGCGAGTCAGCCGCACGATGTGAAGGCAGTCACACCCGCAGTTCCGGGAATGACCACGCCCGAACTGCGTGGCGTAGAGTCCACCAGCTCACCGGCCTCATCTGCCGATCCAGAAAGAGCAATATATCCAGGTGCGGCAACATCGCTTCCGTCCTTGAGTGAATTGTTCTCTTTTCCGGGAGTTCCCGGAGCGCAATCCGCTCCCGGCGTTCCAGCATTCCCTTCTTCCACCTCGGCGCCACCATCATCGAAAGCGGACCTGCGTAAAGCAATTCCGCATCCGAGCGTTCCCGGCCTGGGTGTTCCTGCGTTAGGCGATGTCGGCCCTGAGACCGCAGTGCCTCACAAGGGAACGCAGACCGCTGCCGAAGCCACTGCGGCGGCTCCCCATGGAGCGTACGAATTTCGGCCCGACGTTGTGCCCGGAGACTTGGGAGTCGCAAAACGTCCGCTTGATGCCAAGTTGATCCGCCGCGACTTTCCCATTCTTGAAGAGCGGGTGCACGGCCGTCCGCTGATTTGGCTCGACAACGCTGCTACTACGCAGAAGCCGAATGCGGTGATCGATCGTATCTCGGATTTTTACCGGCATGAAAACTCCAACATCCATCGCGCCGCTCACGAACTCGCGGCACGTGCCACCGACGCTTACGAAAGCGCGAGAGAGAAGACTCGCCGCTTTCTGAATGCGTCAACTACCCGCGAAATCATTTTCGTGCGTGGCGCCACGGAAGGCATCAACCTGATTGCCCAGACTTGGGGACGACGCAATGTTCGCGAAGGCGATGAAGTCGTCATTACCTGGCTCGAACATCACGCCAATATTGTCCCCTGGCAGATGCTTTGTTTGGAAAAGGGCGCACGCTTGCGCGTGGCGCCTGTCAACGATCGCGGGGAAATCATTCTCGAAGAGTACGAAAGGCTGCTTGGTCCGCGCACGAAAATCGTGTCGTTGAGCCAGGTATCGAACGCGCTTGGAACCATCACGCCGGCGCGCGAGATGGTCGAGATCGCGCACCGCTACGGCGCTCGCGTGGTGGTTGACGGCGCACAAGCCGTTTCCCACATGCCTGTGGATGTGCAGGCTCTCGATTGCGACTTCTACGTCTTCTCTGGGCACAAAGTTTTTGGGCCCACGGGAATCGGCGTAGTTTTCGGCAAGCTCGACGTGCTCGACACCATGCCGCCGTGGCAGGGTGGCGGAAACATGATTGCCGACGTCACGTTCGAAAAAACTACATACCAGCCGGCGCCCGCACGGTTCGAGGCTGGCACCGGCAACATTGCCGATGCCGTTGGACTGGGAGCTGCGCTCGATTACGTCAGCGGAATCGGGATGGAAAACATCGCCGCCTACGAGCATGAGCTTTTGAATTACGGTACGGCGAGACTGCTCACGGTGCCCGGCTTGCGGTTGATCGGAACAGCGCGCGAAAAGGCAAGCGTGATGTCTTTCGTTCTCGATGAAGTTCGCACGGAAGATGTTGGAGTCGCGCTCAACCAGGAAGGCATCGCCGTGCGATCCGGCCACCACTGCGCTCAACCCATTCTGCGCCGCATGGGAGTGGAAAGCTCAGTCCGGCCGTCGCTCGCCTTCTACAACACCTGTGAGGAAATTGATGCGCTTGTCGCCGCACTGCTTCGTTTCCAGGCAGGCCGGGGACATCGCAAGTTGTAATCTGAGCGAGGAAGCTCGTCTCAGCTTGGCTGTCGGCCGCGGCATCCTCTGGAACAACCCGTTGCTCAACGACCCGAACACGGTTGGAAGATTAACGGAAACTTAACGGAAACGTCATCATTCCGTAACCGGATTACCGTAATATCCCCTCAGTGAATGTCTAGCACGTTAATAGACATGCATGACCAGCCCTCCCCCTCATAATCCCAGGGCCGCAGTCAATTTGTACGCTAGTCGGTCGTTCCGCGTCGCAGCGACTGCCATCGCAAACTTAGAAAGTAGCCTGCTAAGCCGGGATGGCGAAGCCCTGACTCTGCTCCGGCACTGAATTCCGAAGACCGAAAGAATTTGTCCAGCCTTACAGCCCAACAAAAAGAATCCCACTTACCCATGACAACCTTACCCATCTCAGACGGAATACCCAGTTGGTTTGCGGTCTATACCGCCTCAAATCACGAGAAACGCGTCGCGCAACATCTCCAGATGAAGGAGATTGAGACTTTCTTGCCGCTGTACGGCGTCACCAAGCGGTGGAAGAACCGCACCACGGTAAAAGTCGAATTGCCGCTTTTTGCCGGATATGTTTTTGCGCGCATTAAACCAACCGAGAGTTCCAAAGTGCTTGGAGTGCCGATGGTCTATTCCATCGTCGGTAACGGGCGCTCATTCGCTCCCCTGCCCGATGCCGAAATTGAAACTCTCCGTGCCGGGTTACTGGGTCGGCAAGCTCATCCGTTTCCTTATGTGAAGGCGGGCAATCGGGTACGAATTCGGTCGGGAGCTCTCGCAGGCATGGCAGGCGTTGTTGTCCGCACTTATGGAAGCCTGACCGTTGTACTCACCGTGGAAATGATTCAGAAGAGCATCGCTGTGCATGTCGAAGCTGACGAGTTGGAATCGTGTTCGCCGTGCATGCCCCTGTCGGCGTGAGAACTACTGCCGAAAATCGAAGCGAAGAAGGAGACTCCTATATATGAAATTACAGACGGCGAAAGCTGCTTTGTGGGTAGTTGCACTGGCGTTGAGTGGAACGAGCGTGGCCGCAGCCCAGATCTCGCTGAGGAACTCGAGCCAACCGAGCGTGCCATCCGCCGTGAGCGCCGGCAAGACCCCAGAGATTGTATCAACGCCGCTAGCCGCGAACCTCGAGCCGTCGCTGCCGGACGCTCCAAGTGCGGTTGCGCAGGGGTCGGCCCAGGAAGCACCCCCTCCCCCGCCAGCAGCTGCGGCACGACCTATTCTGTCGCCGATCGATACTTCGGCTGGCGGAACGTTCTGGATTGCGAATGGAGCGCTCCTTGGCTCAACGATCGCGAACGCAGCGGAGATTGGGAATTGCCGGCCCAGCGCTTGCCAAGCCGTGCCTTCCGCCATACGCAGCCGAGGCACTCTGTATGCAGTAGGCATCCCTGCGAGTCTTGGGGTCACGTATATAAGCTATCGACTCAAGCGAAGCGGCACCAGATGGTGGATCGCCCCGGTTGCGTTGTTTACCGCCGGCAACATTATCTATGCCGCGCATGCCGCCAGCTTCAGTAACCACTAGGCAGAAACGAACTCTCAAAGCTCCACAGAAATCTGCCGTTGTCGAACCCGCAGTTGTCGGAAGGAGTTTTCAGACGGATGCAAAACAAACCTGAAGCACGAATTACCAGAATTCCGCCCATGGGGCGGACATCCCACTTGCTCGCCTTGCCTCCGGGATTCCGTCCTGCCGAAGTATCTCTCGGGGAGATTTGGGCCAAGATCTGGAAGCGAAGGGTCGCTGCGTCGTTGTTTGCGGGCGCAATTCTTCTGATCGTAGTGCTGTACACCTTCCTGAAAAAGCCGGTGTATGAAAGCGTTGCGCAAATAAGGGTTGATTCCAGCCAGCAGGGAAGTCTTGGACTGGAGGACCTGGTTTCGCAGAAGCTTGCGGACTCCGACAGCGAAGGCGGGCGGTTGCAGACCGAACTCACGATCTTGCAGTGCGCTCCCGTGTCCATGCAGGTGATAAAGAACCTCGACCTCGGGCACCGGGAAGAGTTCGCGGGCAAGTCATTAATGGCGAAGGTGAACGCGATCGATCCGGTCAATATGGATCCACTGTCGCGGGAAAAGCTGCTGCTGAAATTCCACGATGCTGAGAAGCTGGAGGTCTTGCCCAAAACAAGAGTGATTGAGATCCGTTTTCAGAACACCAATCCAAAGCTTGCGTCGGATACGGTAAACGCCATCGTAGATGCATACTTGCAGCGCAATTTCGATGTCAAGTACCAGGGCGCAGTGCAGGTTTCACAATGGCTTTCGAAGCAGATGGAGGAACTAAAAAGCAATGCAGCCCAGGCAGAGCAGAGATTAGCTCAGTTCCAAAAACAAAATAACATCCTGGGAACGGATGAGAATAATAACATCGTCATCGACCGGTTGCGCCATTTGAATTCGCAGCTGGCAGATGCCGAGGGAGACCGGATTATCAAAGAGGCTCGCTACCGCCTGGCAAGTTCCGGAAACCCCGAGTTGGTGGCCGCCGTAGTCCCAAGCACGACCTTGCAAGCTTTGCGCATGCAAGAAGCCGACCTGAAGTCGCAGTATGCGCAACTCGACGCCAAGTTCGGCAGCGGATTTCCTAGGGTGCAGGAGTTGCAAGCTCAGCTGAAGCGGCTCGATCAAACCATTGCCGACGAAGTGAATAATGTTGGCCAGCGCCTGCATGATGAATTTCTGGCTGCTCAAAACAGTGAGAGTCTGCTGCGGCAGCAATTTGAAAGTCAACGGCAGGAGGCCTTCAACCTGAACGCGAGTGCCGTGCAGTTTGCCACGCTTAAGCATGAGGTCGAGTCCAGCCAGGAACTGAGCGACACTCTGGAATTGAAATTGAAAGAAGCCGGTCTCATGGCGGGATTGGCGTCGGCAGATATCAGTATTGTGTCTCGAGGCATGATTCCGGCGCGCCCTGCTTTCCCCAAAAAATCGTTGATGCTCCCTCTGGGGTTTCTTGTCAGCATCTTCGCCGGATTGGTGTTTGTATTTGCCCTGGAGTCCTTCGACGATTCCATGCGCACGTCCGAAGATGTCGAATTGGTTTCGTCCATTCCTGCCCTCGCCACAATTCCCCTCATCACTCGAAGAGTGCTGCGCAACAGTGTGAGGAAGCATCAAGCAGGTCTCGGCGGCTTGGGCACCATGGCCGTGCAGCGGCCCACATCGCTTCTAGCCGAATCGTACCGTGTGCTTTGCAACTCGCTATTGCTCACCGCGGCGGACAATCATCCGCAAGTTCTGGTAGTAACCAGTTCGTTCCCCGGCGAAGGCAAATCGGTGTCAAGCTGCAACCTTGCCATCACGCTGGCGCAGCGCGGGTCGCGCGTGCTGCTGGTAGACACCGATCTGCGGCGATCGAACTTGCTGCATCAGTTGGGAGTTGAGTCCAGTACTGCTCCGGGCCTCAGTTCCATCCTGACGGGCAAGAGTGCGTCGGAACCGCCGATGAAACCCTTCCCGCAACTTCCAAAGCTAGATGTGATCGCCGCCGGCCCCCAGACGCCCTGGCCAGCTGAGTTGCTGCTCTCGAAGAAGATGGGAGAGTTACTCGAGAAGTGGCGGACCGAGTATGACCACATTGTTCTCGACACCCCGCCGTTGCTGTTCTTCGCTGACACCATGCCCCTCGCCTCACAGGCCGATGGCGTGTTGTTGGTGGTGTTCGCCGGACGGTCCCGTCGAAAGGATATGGTCCGCACGCTGGACTTGCTTTCCCGATCGAAAGCACATGTTCTGGGAGTGATTCTGAACGGAGTCGTTCTCGAGTCCGAATACGCGAATTCCTATGTTACGTACGGATACAGCAACAACTACGGTGATATCAATGAAAGCAAATCTGCCTAACCGGAGCTTCGGGAAACATCTGCGAGCGCCGGTACTTGCGCTTCTTGCCTTGGGACTGGCGGCGATCGCACCGTTCGCGGTCGGCCAACAGAACACGACAGATGCCGCGCCGCCCGCACTTCGAATCGCCGCCGGTGATCTGGTTGCCGTGGACGTGTTCGATACCGCCGAGCTTTCAGCGAAGCTGAGAGTGAGCGAGAAAGGCGATATCGATCTTCCGGTTGCCGGCAGTCTCCACGTCGGAGGCCTCACGGCAGAGGAAGCGGCAGTCAGTATCGAGGGTCTTTTGCGCGACGAAAAAATCCTCAAGCATCCCCATGTCGAGGTCTTCGTTCAGGAGTACGCCACGCAAGGCGTCTCGATTCTTGGCGAGGTCAAGAATCCCGGTGTGTATCCGGAACTCGGATCGCATTCGCTGCTCGACTTCATTTCCGTGGCCGGAGGCATAACGCCGACCGCAGGCAAGGCAGTCACCATAACGCATAAGAATGATCCGGATCATCCCACGACCATCCAGCTCGATAATTCGCCCGATGTGGCGAAGCACGCGGCTGTGGCGATTTTGCCCGGCGATACCATCGTCGTTTCGCGCTCCGGCATAGTTTATGTGGTTGGCGATCTGGGTAAGCCAGGAGGGTTCCTCATCGACGCCAATCAGCGTCTTACGGCCCTTCAAGCAATCGCGTTGGCTCAAGGTGCGAACAAGGATTCCGCCCTGAACCGCTCGAGGCTGATCCGGAAAACGCCCAACGGCCCACAGGAATCGCGAGTGCTTCTGGGAAGCATTCTCGCCGGTAAGCAGAGTGACATCAGCCTTGAAGACGGCGATATTTTATTCGTTCCCACAAGCAAGAGTAAGACCGTGGCGTTTCAAGGCATCAATTCCGCACTTGGCCTGGTCACTGGCATTGCCGTCTACAGAGGCTTTTAAGGCATGAACGCCCGCGCCCTAATAATAGGCTTGCTGTTTGCAGCCTTCGCGCTCGCCCCCGCGGTTCTCTCGGGACAGGCGGTTGATCCGTGTGTGGATGCGATTGATCCGTCGGTCAATTCTCGTATTCAGGATCCCGACCATCCCGATAGCCCATTGCTTCCGGGCGGCAATTCCTCCTGGACCGGGCAGCCGATCATGAGCCAAGCGCAAACTTCAGCAGCGTCCACAGCGGCGCAGAAAACTGGTTCCGCAACGAAAGCGAGTCAGTTTCCAAGTCTGCTGGGCGCGTCGGCCTGGGGCGGTTCATCGCTCGCCCCACTGTCTACGCAAAGCGCCACCGTCACTCCGGAGCATACTCAAACTGCATCGCGGTGGACGAAAACTGCAGCATCTCGCAAACTCAACATGGTGACAGCCACTGTCGACGTCAAAACGGCCAAGCTGGGCCACTCCGATGACGACTTCTCCGAGGAAGACGCGCTCTCGATCGAACAGAAGCAACTGGCAGATGCAAACTCGAAGCTGCGTAAGCTGAAACAGGCGGCGGACAAGTCCAAGCGTTCGAGAATTACGAATCCCTTCCAGGCCAAGGCCGACGCTGCCACCGCGGCGCATTGGGGTTCTGACAAGTCCAGCGCCAGAGCTCTCGCGCAAGAGCAACACGAGAGTGGGATGCTGTTGCATTCCGGCTTCAACGCGCGGACCACGCGAAAAAGAAAACGCGCGCATGGTTCCTCATCCTCCAACGCGAACTCCCGCTAATTAAATCCTTCCAGGTTTCCTCTATGGCCGTTCAATCTCAAGCGTTCACCACACTTCAAACGACTGAAACGCGGATGAAGGAGTGGGAAGAATTTGTGCAGGGCTCAACCCGCACGATTGAAGCATCAATCGCCACGCATCAACGGTTGTTGGCCGATGAAACCACGGTCCGATCCATCGCCGCAGTCACCGAAGCGCTGGTGAACGCTTTTCGGCAAGGCCAGAAAGTTCTTTTATTCGGCAATGGAGGAAGCGCGGCGGACGCCCAGCATATTGCAGCGGAGTTTGTGGGCCGTTTTGCTATCGAGCGCGCCGCATTGCCCGTCTCGGCGCTATCGGTGAACACATCATGCCTCACGGCCATCGGCAACGACTACGGATTTGATCTCGTGTTCGCCCGGCAAATCGAAGCCTTCGGGAAGCCCGGCGATGTGGCCGTGGGAATTTCAACGAGCGGGAACTCCCCCAATGTATTACTAGGTTTGGCCAAAGCAAAAGACATGGGAATGACAACAGTGGCGCTGGCTGGCGCATCGGGTGGGAAGATGAGGCGCAACGCAGATTACTGCATCTGTGCGCCGTCCGATGAAACGCCACGCATCCAGGAGTGTCACATCCTGATCGGACATGTGATTGCAGAGCTCGCAGAGAAAGCGATGGTCTATGGTGCGAGCCGTATTTCTTGATCGCGACGGCGTCATCAACCGGAAAGCCCCCGAAGGCCGTTACGTGACGCGATGGGCAGAGGTGAAGTTCCTGCCGGGCGCAGCCGAGGCCGTAAAGCGGATTCATGAGGCCGGCTTCGAGGTCATCGTTGTAAGCAATCAGAGGGCTGTGGCCAAGGGGCTGATCTCGAAAACGGAACTTGAGTTCTTGCATGTGCAAATGTGGCAGGAACTTTTCCGCGGGGAGAAAGGTTTCGACGCGGTCTATTATTGCCCGCATGACAGCCATCCCCCGTGCCGTTGCCGCAAGCCGCAGCCGGGAATGTTTCTAACAGCCGCGCAGGATCGCGGAATCGACTTGGCCGCATCCTGGATGGTCGGAGATTCCGAGAGTGACGTGCTGGCTGGTCGAAACGCCGGTTGCAGAACAATACGAATCGGCTCACCAGATACTGATTGTTCCACCGCCGCAGACGAGTTGGCCAAGTCCTTAGTGCAGGCGGTAAATGTGATTCTCGCCGCCGAATCGCTGGATACTAGCCGCGATTCCAGCAAATCTTCGAACGTCTCACTCGCTTCAACATCCAATTAGACGAGCCGAAGTTCGACATCCGAAGTTCAACATCCGCAATCCCTCGAGATCAATGAAAGGAGTGAGACGATGATCAGCCTCCTGAACCGCACTGTATTCAACTTTCGTTTGCTTACTCTGCTTTTGCCGCTGCTGTCTTTCCTGATTGCAGGCTCCGTCGAGTGGCAGCGAATCGTCTTGTCTGACATCGATCCATATCCGTATTTTGGCCTCTTGGTGTTTGCAACCATCGCGTGGTTAATCGCGATCGAGAACTACGGTCTCTGCACCACGAAATACATACTGACGAGCGGAGGAAATGTCTACGCCGCTTTTCTGGCAACCCTGACGACGTTGTTTGCGGAACTGGTAATCATGTTTTTCTATCGTGCAGCAAGTTTTTCGCGGCTGTTTGTTTCTTCCAGCGCGATTATCTTGTTCTTCTCCACCGTCGGACTACGGTTTTTGCTTCGCGCCATTTTGAAGGGGCGCCTTCTACGCAAGTCTGGAAGCATTCGGGTGTTAATTGTCGGAGCAGATGACTTTGCCAGGCGCACTGCGCGATCGTTAGTGGACCGCGAGTTCAAGGGCGTCGAGATTGCCGGATTCGTCCGTCTGCCCGGCCAGGACGCAACCGTGGAAGGCACCGTCTGTGACCTCGACGGCATCGGCAACATGATGGCGGGCAGCCGCATCGACGACGTGGTGCTCGCTCTACCGGCTGCGCGATTACACGAACTGCCGCAGATACTTGAAAAGGTGCGGCACGTTGGAATTCCAGTGCGCGCAGTTCTTGATTTAGGAGATCAGCCTCCGACCAGCGATCGTCTGCTGAACGTCAACGGAGTATGGATGGTAAACGTCTGCCACACTCCGGCTGAATCGGTCATGTACATGATCCTGAAACGCGGGTTCGACATCGTCTTCTCATCTGCCGTTCTGTTGGTCACAGCGCCGCTGATGGCGATAATCGTCGCCGCGGTGAAGCTCAGCTCCCCTGGGCCAGTACTCTTCGCCCAAAAACGAGTCGGCTTCAAAGGCGACGTTTTCAAGATGTACAAATTTCGCACCATGCATACCAGCAGCGGAACAGAGGGCGACACGCGCTGGACCTCACCGAACGATTCCCGTCGCACCCGCGTCGGCACATTTCTGCGCAGAACCAGCCTCGACGAACTCCCACAGTTCTTCAATGTGCTTAAAGGCGATATGAGCGTAGTTGGGCCGCGCCCAGAGCGTCCTCACTTCGTTGAAAAGTTCGCCGTAGAAGTTCCCAGATATCGTGCTCGGCATTATCTCAAGGTCGGCATCACCGGCTGGGCGCAGGTCAACGGCTGGCGCGGTGACACTTCGATCGAGAAACGCATAGAACACGACCTCTATTATCTGCAGAACTGGAGCCTGCTGTTCGATCTCCGCATCGTCGTTCGCACCGTATTGCATACGGTCAACGCCAAGCACGCCTACTAGCGCCTACAAATACATACCTACAAATAGAAGATGAGCTCACTTTCAGGAATCGTTTTGGTCGGTGGTCTGGGCACTCGCTTGTCATCCGTCTTCCCCGGCGAGCCCAAGAGCATGGCTCCAGTGGCCAATCGGCCGTTCCTGGAATACGTGCTCGCCAAACTACGGCTCGGCGAGATCACGGATGTCGTGCTCTGCGTCGGCTACAGGCGAAGCTGGGTTCAAACCCACTTTCAGAAAGGGACGAAGTGGGGTTTGAGCCTCCGCTATTCCGTGGAAGAAGAACTCCTGGGGAATGCCGGCGCGGTGAAAAAAGCCGCACGCATGCTCGATGCCTCCGCGCTATTTGTCTTCCACGGAAATTCGTTGCTCGACCTTGATGTGCAGGCGATGTGGGATTTTCACCACAGCCGCAAAGCGCTCGCAACTGTTGCCCTCGTGGCATCGCCCAGAGCCAACCGCTACGGAGACATCTTGACCAATGAACGCGGCGAAATCACAGCGTTCCGCGAGAAATATGACGACGCGATTCAGAGCAATAAGGGGAAGCGCCTCATCAACGCCGGCGCCTACCTGTTAAGCCGGCAGTTTATCGACTTAATCCCCGATGGCCGCCCGGTCTCGATCGAAAAAGATTTGTTCCCCGTGCTCATAGGATTCGGACTGTACGGTTTTGTCAGCAACGGATACTTCGTTGATATCGGTGTTCCAGAAGATTTAGCGAGAGCGCAACGTGAACTGCCCATGAGGTCCAGAGTATGAGGTCCACAATATGAAGATTCGTGCAAAAGCACCACTGCGCATCAGTTTCGCGGGAGGCGGCACCGATGTTCCTCCTTATCCCGAGCGCAACGGCGGCTGCGTTTTGAATGCGACCATCGACAGCTTTGCGTGGGGTAGCTTGCGTCCACGGCAGGACGGAAGAATCCGGCTCGCTTCCGCCGACTTCAACCTGCTTCTCGATTACACCACCCAGTGTGAAATGCTGCCGGATGGCCAACTCGATCTGGTGAAGGCAGTCATCAACCGTTTCGGCGCGAAGGATTCCGGAGGATTCGAAATCTTTCTGCACAGCGATGCTCCTCCGGGGTCGGGCCTTGGTTCGTCCTCCGCGCTCATGGTTGCTTTGGTTGGGCTGATCAAAGAATTCCAGAACATACGAATGACCCCTTACGAGGTTGCGGAATCCGCATATCGCATCGAGCGTCAAGACCTGGGGATACAAGGCGGCCTTCAGGATCAGTACGCGGCCAGCTTCGGTGGATTCAACTTCATGGAATTCTACGGCGATCGAGTCGTGATCAACCCGCTACGCGTGAATCCGGAAGTGCTGAATGAACTGGAGCACAACCTGCTGCTCTGCTACACGGGGCAGACCCGCCGGTCGGATCGCATCATTGAGGATCAAACCCAGCGCCTGGAGTCCGGCAATTCTGAAACAATCGACGCGCTGTCGCAGCAAAAGCAACTAGCGGTCGACATGAAGAGCGCATTGATGCGCCACAAACTGGATGACTTCGGCGCACTGCTCAACTCCGCATGGGAAGCCAAGCGGCGCATGTCTTCAAAGATCAGCAATCCTATGATCGAAGAAATGTACGCAGAAGCCAGAAAGAACGGCGCGCTGGGTGGGAAAATTACCGGCGCCGGTGGCGGTGGTTTCATTCTGTTCTATTGCCAGTTCGAAAATAAACTCAGGGTAGCCGAAGCACTCTCTAAAATGGGCGCCGTACCCAAGGAATTCGCCTTTGAAGGCCACGGCCTTCAGACCTGGAGAGCACAGGAGATTGTCACCACCGTGGGCGTCTTCGATTCAGCCCCGGCGGTTTATCCAAGGGCCGTGTAACTCGGGCCTTCGTTCTCATCTCAGTATCTCGGCGTCCTTATCGTGAATCGCTCCACTCGAATCGTAGTGAACACCGCCGCTTCTTACGCGCGCATCGCAGTTGCGGCGGGCGCCGGCTTCATCACATTGCCGCTCGTTTTGCGAATGCTGGGCACGACAGATTTCGGAATCTTTTCGGTTATCGCCGGAAGTCTGAGTGTCCTGCTGTTTATAAATAGCGCTCTTACCGGCGGAGCTCAACGCCACATCGCCTATTCGCTGGGCGAAGGTAGCGCAGAAGAAGCTGGAAAATGGTTCAACGCCAGCCTGGTGATTCATGCGGTTCTTGCTCTTGGCATGACCTTGACGGCGCTTCTCGCTTCGCACTGGGTAATCTACCGGCTCCTCAGTCTGCCGCCGGCGCGGCTGGACGCAGCCATGTGGATTTATCGCGCGGTCGTCGCTGTGCTTTTCTGCAGCATCATTTCCACTCCCTACCAGGCCCTGCTCATGGCGAAAGAGTCAATGACGGCGCTGTCGGTAATGGCGATGGCGAGTTCGTTGTTCCTGGTGGCTGGCGTTTGTTTGCTTAAGTTCCTTCCCGGCGATCATCTTCTCTGGTATTCGGGAATCTATGTGGTGAGTGACGGAGTTCTTCTCACAGGGCCAGCGTTTTTTTGTCTGGCTCACTACTCCGAGTGCAGGCAGTTATCTTCTAACGCCATGAGTTGGAGCAAAGTCAGAAAACTCCTCGGCTTTTCGAGTTGGAATCTCCTGGGCACCCTAGCCGTACAGATCCGTTATCAGGGACCGGCAATTCTCTTGAACCGTTTCGTCGGCACTACCGCCAACGCCGCCAACGGAATTGCTATGCAGGTCAACGGCTTTGCTTCGAGCGTCAGCACCGGACTCCTGGTTGCAACCTCGCCGCCAATCGTCAAAGTGGAGGGCTCCGGTAACCGCACCGAGATGCTGTTCCTTTCGAACCTCTCGAATAAATATGCGTTCGTGCTGCTGTGGTTTTTAGTCGGCCCTCTTTTATTTGAACTGAAATATTGCCTGAGCTTGTGGCTGCATCAGATGCCGGCAAACACCACGATCTTTTCTACCGCTCTGCTGATAGCTCTCTTATTCGACATGCTGACCGCAGGATTCACGTCCGCCGTTCAGGCAGAGGGGCGCATCGCGCTGTATCAAGGCGTGATCGGCATATTGCTTTGCATTTCGGTGCCCGTCGGCTATCTGCTGCTGCGCGCGCGCATGCCCGCAAGCTCCGTGATGTGGGCCGTGGTCGGCTCCTCCGTCCTGTCCGGCGCGGGGCGGCTGTGGTTCTTGTGCAACAGAATCGGGCTGAAGGCATCGCAATGGCTAAAGGGCGTTCTTCGTCCATGCGCCGTGACTTGCGCCGCATGTTGCTTAGTCATGGGATTAGTGGTGTTTTCGGTGAAGCCTGGGTTCCTGCGCCTGGCGTGGCTGTATGTGCTGAACTCCGGCATGACCGCGATTCTGGTTTGGGCATTTGCGACGAGTGATGGAGAACGCCGCTTGCGCCAGACTTATGTCTCTAAACTTCAGGAGCAAGCTTTTTCAGGAAGCCGCTGGGTTCACGCGTTTGCATCGAGGAAATCATAGCTCTTCTTCTGTCGCCGCTATCGCCGGCACACGCAACAACAATGGCAATGACACTCGACAGTCTCAAAAACAGTGAACGCTCCCGGCACACTGAAAAGGTGAGCATTCTGATGCTCACGCACAATGCTCCGCGGTATGTCGACCTCTCCATTCGAACGCTGGCTCGCTATACGCGCAACGTCAATTACGAACTGGTGGCTGTCGATAATGCGTCGGAGCAGCCCACAAAAACCCGCCTGAACCAATTACGCGAAGAAGGCCTAATCCAGCATTTGACGTTTCTGGATTACAACTCGTTCTTCGCTGGCGGAAACAACGTCGCGGCCCGGCACGCTGCGGAAGACAGCACTCACTTCCTGTTGCTCAATAGCGATGTAGAGATCAAGAATCCCGATTGGCTGTCGAATCTATTGGCGGTACACAAGCCGGGAATCACTTCCTATGGTGTGGTAGAAGGTCCGCTGCGAGTGGATGGATATTGCCTTCTCGTCGATGCGCAACTCTATCGCGAGAACAAACTTGACGAAAACCATCAATTTTTCTGGGCGGTTACGAAGTTCCAGGCTGCGCTTCTCGCGCAAGGATACTCGGTGCAAGGCTACGCAGAGCACGAACGCTATCTGCATCATTTCGGCGGCAAGAGTGGAAACGACTTCAAGTCGGCGAAAGGTCTCGTAGCCACGCAAGAAAAACTCGCCGAATGGTTTCAGGGGAGAACCATCCAAGTACTGGATACCCTTTCCGACGGCTCCATCCCCCAACGGCCGCGAAAGAATGTGATCGATCGCGGCATCGCGCGACTCCAGCAACTCTTTGCCTGAGCCTTGTTGTGACAAGCAGGTTCCCTCTGAAGACCATCACCGTGATCGACACGAGTTTCGGCACTTGGAATCTTGGGGATGAAATCATCATGCAGGCCGTGAATGATGTCATCCACGAGATTTTTCCGGATGCCCGCGTGTTTCGCCTGCCCAGCCATGAGGCGCTCAGCCGTCGGTCTTATTACTTTCTGAGGCAGAGCGATTTGTGTTTGATCGGCGGCACGAATGTGCTGGCCTCCAAGGGATGGCGATTACGCTGGCGCGATTCGATCTTCTTAAAGAATGCCATTTGCTTTGGAGTGACCTGGGGCGGCATCAGCCCGAAGCCCGCCTTCAGAGACCGTGTGTTGCTGCGCCGCGTGCTCGACGGGGGTCAGATCCATTCTGTTCGCGACCGTTACACGAAAGATCTGCTCGATCAAATCGGAGTCGCGAGCGTGTCTACATCGTGTCCGACCATGTGGATGCTGACTCCCGAACACTGCGCGGCAGTTCCTTTCGTCAAGGCGAAGAATGTGCTGTTTACGCTGACCGCTTATCGCTGCGATCCCACGGCTGACCGCGCGATGATCGACATCCTGAGAAAACACTACGAGACACTTCACTTCTTTCCTCAGATGCATGGCGACTACGCATACTTTCAGGACTTGAACATTCCCGGCGTGCGCGTCATCGGACCGAATTTGCGCTCTTACGATGAGTTCCTTGCGAATGAAGATGTGGACTATGTGGGAAGCCGTCTTCACGGCGGCATTCGCGCTCTTCAGTTCAAGAAGCGGACGCTCGTGATTGGAATCGATCACCGCAGCGCAGAGATCGCCAACGATACGGGATTGCCTGTGCTGCGACGAACGGAGATGAAAGAGCTTGAAGTTTGGGTGAACGGAAATGTTCCCACCAGAATCAACCTGCCAACCGACAACATCACGAACTGGAAGGCTAATCTTCGGCTTCGTTGAGAGTGATTCGTAGTTTCTTCCGAACAGGTTTTCACCATGAATGGTCTTAGGATTACGTTTCTGCTTCCCGGTTCCGGCCACTTGCCCACAGGTGGAGGAAAAGTGGTTTATGAGTATGCCAATCATCTTTCCCGTCGAGGACATCGAGTGACTCTTGTGCATCCTGCGCTTAGCGATGATGAGACTGATCATCTGCAGGGCGTTCGACGCGCTGCTTCTTACATCCAGCGGAGCGCTACTGGCGGATTTCGTCCGGATAAGTGGTTTCCGCTCGAGCGGAATGTTCGGACGATTTGGGTTCCTACACTTTCCAGCCGGTTCATTCCCGATGGCGATGTTGTGCTGGCTACGGCTTGGGCTACGGCGGAATGGGTTCCGGCTTATCCTGCATCGAAAGGCGAAAAGTTTTATTTGATACAAAGTTGGGAAACCTGGTCTGGACCTGAGGATCGCGTTCGCGCTACCTGGCTGACTCCGCTGAAGAAAATTGTGGTTGCTCGCTGGTTGCGGGATATTGCCGGCGAACTCGGGGTGGAATGCTCCTACATTCCGAATGGCATCGACTTTGACCGGTTCGGATTGGACGAGCCGATTGAAAAACGCGATCCGAATCGAGTGATGATGCTTTATCACACTCACCCTGTAAAAGGCTCGGCCGATGGCCTTGAGGCGCTTGCTCTGGTGCAAAAAAAATTGCCTGACTTGCGCGCTACTTTGTTCGGTACGTCTCCGGCCAGCCCGGCTTTCCCGCGATGGGTTGACTATCGCCGCTTGCCCAGCCAGCGCGAACTGCGCGCTTGTTACAACCGGGCGTCGATCTTCATCGCTCCGGGGCGAACTGAAGGCTGGCCGTTGCCTCCTGCCGAAGCCATGTTCTGCGGAGCGGCACTTGCGGCCACCGATATTGGCGGGCATCGCGAGTACGGTGTTCACGAGCAGACTGCGCTCTTGAGTCCGGCACGCTCTCCTGAACAGCTGGCGGAGAACGTGTTGCGGCTGGTGCGTGACGCTAAGTTGCGGACCAGACTCGCGCGGCAAGGGCATGACTGCATTCAAAAATACGGCTGGGAGTTGGCCGTGGATTCGTTCGAGCAGCTCCTGAGTCCTAATCCGGTTCGTATGTTTCAGCCTCACGCCGAACAGTTCTCGGTTCTCAGTTCTCAGTTCTCAGTAAAATCAGCGATCAGTTCCCGGCGGGGGGCTTATTCGACGGAAGGTTGACCTCGCCGCGATGGATGACAGTCCGGGTTTGAAATGCCCGGGGGTACCCCCCCTCCCCACCCCCCTCGATATCTGGAATCATGGGGTTAGACATGTTTTGGCCCGCAAAATCTAGGGCCTAAAGGACTTAGATACTAAAATCCAGATAATAAAGAACTTAGGGGCTTGACGACTTCGGTTCGCCCGACTGTGACCGCCTCGACCATGATCGCGCGATTTTTTGGCGGGCGCAAGGTCAGATGTCACAACGGGGCTGTGGAAAACTAAGATGAGCCGTCGATCCCATTGAAACTAAAGGTGCTCCTTAATTACCTGACTTAATAATTTCATGAGTGACTTTTCACCCAGTTACGGCGAGATCTACCGGCAGTACCAGCGGCCCGAGAGTGACTTTTTCGGGGGCATGGCATTGCTTGCAATGCTCGCGTGCGTCGTCAACTGCGTTCTCCCCCAGGTGGAAATGCTACTTACCGGCGGCGGTGTCCCAGTGCCGCAGGCGTTTATCAAGGCCGCATGCTTCGGCGCCCTGATCATTTTGATGCTGGTCTATGGCAAGCTCGATCTGTCCTCGTTCCCGACATCGACGTGGCTCTTTGCCATGGCGTATTTGGTTCTGGTTTTCCCGTACTTGTGGTTCTCCCAACGTAAGGAGCCGGGCGAGATTTTGTTGGCCTACAACGCCTACTATTGCCCGCTCATTTTCGCCCCCGCCGCCTGTGCTTTGAAGGGAAAGCTTTCTGACAGCTTGGCGGTGCGAGTGTTTCTGTGCATTTTCGGAGCTTGTGCTCTCTTGGGATGGGCGCAGTTCATCTTTCAGGACCCCATCGTGCGGTTGGCGAGCAGCGACGGTAGCTTCAGAATCTATTCGAGTCTATGGATGCAGGAGGGGGAGACAACCGTAAGGTCCACCAGCTTTTTCGGAAGCGCGCTGGAGTACGGGAGTTTCTGCGTGCTCGTAGCCGCGATTGGAATTGGAATTTGTAGGAAGCGTGGCGGCTGGAAGATCGGCGTCCCGCTTTACCTCTTCGCGGCGGCTAGCTGTTACACCACGCTGACAAGGGTGGTATTTCTTCAGCTCGCCATAGCGACCGTGGCTGCCCTGACTTTTACCTTTGGGCGGAGCCTCCGGCGAATGACGTGGCAGCCATTCACCGCCCTCGGCGTCGGCTATCTCATTGCCTTTAGCGGGATCGCGAAGCTAATCGGCCAGACCAAGAGCCTCATCGACAACTCCTCCTTGGAGCTTCGACTTCTACAGTGGGAGATGTACGGGGCGGAATTATGGCGCGGGACCTTGGCGCAGCAGCTGTTCGGCCTGGGGTTCTGCCAGGCCGATAAGCCGGTGATTGTGCCGCGTAGAGATGACTTTCTCGGGAAAGCTTCGACGGTCCTCGTGGACAATCTATACTTGGCGTTGACGCTTCATATCGGCTTGGTCGGGATGGTGTCAGTGCTGGCTCTCCTGTGGGCGATGTGGCGGTACCTTCGTAAGGAAACCATCGAGCGGCCGACGCCGCTCCTGATCGGAATCGCGAGCTTCTGGGCTACGTTCCTCATGACGGGAATGTTCAACGTCCAGCCCGCACTTTACGGCTTTTGGTTCCTGATTGGGATACTGGTTTTTCGTCGTGCGGGAGATTTTGATCAAGCGGGCGATGTGCTGCAGTCGGAGGAAGACGAGCCCGTCTCCGAGTTTGGGGAATTGGAAGCCGTCGCCCCGTGACCGTCCCGAACGCAAACATGACCGGCCTCGCCCTCCGGGCAGGCAGAAAGAGGCGAGCGTGAGCTGGCTGAAAT
>JBEKJF010000020.1:0-24447 GCA_050011375.1 Candidatus Sulfotelmatobacter sp. | reverse complement strand
ACCGCCGGGAGTTTCATAACAGCCGCGCGACTTGATGCCGACAAAACGGTTCTCCACCAGATCCACACGGCCAATAGCATTGCGCGCGCCAACTTCGTTCAGCACCTCGACCAGCGACACTGGATCAAGTTTCATGTCGTTTACGGAGATTGGAATCCCCCTCTCGAAGCCGATCGTGACTTGTTCATTTTTATCCGGCGCATCCTGGGGCGAGCGCGTCATCTGCCATGTTGTAGGCAGCGGCGCATTGCCGGCATCTTCCAGTTCTCCGCCTTCGTGACTGAGGTGCCACAGATTGCGGTCGCGGCTGTGAATCTTCTCGCGGCTTGCCGCCACCGGAATGCCATGCTGCTCCGCGTAATCGAGGCAGTCTTCGCGCGATTTCAGCGTCCACTCGCGCCACGGCGCAATGACTTTCAATTCCGGAGCGAGCGCTTGATATGTCAACTCAAAGCGGACCTGATCGTTCCCCTTGCCGGTGCAGCCATGCGCCACGGCAGTTGCTCCCTCGCGCGAAGCAACTTCGACTTGATGCTTCGCGATGACGGGACGCGCCAGTGAAGTACCGAGCAAATACTTATGTTCGTAAACCGCGCCGGCTTGCAACGCGGGAAAAACATATCCGGTCAGAAACTCTTCGCGCAGATCCTCCACGACTACCTTGCTGGCACCGGTGGCGTAGGCTTTTTCAACAACGGCTTCAATGTCATCACCCTGGCCCACGTCGGCAACCATCGCGATGACGTTGTAGGAATAATTCTCCTTGAGCCAAGGAATAATAATGGAGGTATCGAGGCCTCCAGAGTAGGCGAGCACAATCTTTTCAGGCATGAGCACTCCTTGCGGGCAGACGATCGCTGCCGCCCAGCAGTAGATAAAGAATCGCCTTCTGTACATGCAGGCGATTCTCTGCCTGCTCGAAAACCACCGACTGCGGCGAGTCTATCACCGCATCCGTCACTTCGAACCCGCGATGCGCGGGCAAGCAGTGCATGAACACTGCGTGGGGCGCGGCTTCCGCCATGAGATCTACATTGACCTGATAAGGCGGAAAGATCTGCGCTCGCTTACGCTCTTCCTTTTCCTGGCCCATGCTTGTCCAAGCGTCGGTGTAGATTGCGTCGGCTCCCGCGACCGCTTCGTGCGGATCGGTCAATAACTGAATTTCGGCGCCGGTCTCAGCAGCAATCGCGCGCGCCTCGGCGACAATTTGGGGATTAGGCCCATATTCCTGCGGAGTCGCCACGCGGATCGACGATCCAAGGCACGCGCAAGTAAGCAGCAACGAGTGCGCGACATTGTTACCGTCGCCTACATAGGCGAGGCAGCGGTTCTTAAAATCCCCGAATCGCTCGAGCAGCGTGAGATAGTCAGCCAGCGCCTGGCACGGATGTTCCAGATCGCTGAGCGCGTTAATCACGGGAATCGAAGCGTGCTGCGCCATGCCCGCGATGGTTTGCTGCGAAAATGTGCGCAGTACGATCAGGTCAACCCAGCGCTCGAGGTTGTGGGCCACATCGCTCAGCGTTTCGCGAGCGTCGATCCGTTCGTGGGTTTGGTCGACGAACATCGCCGTGCCGCCGAGGCTCACCATTCCGGCCTCGAATGTCAGCCGCGTTCGCAACGAGGGCTTCTCGAAGAACATGACGATCTGTTTGCCAGCGAGCGCTCGATGAAAATCTGCGGGCCGCGACTTCATGATTCCAGCCAGATGCAACACTGCATCGACGCCAGAGGGGCCGAGATCGCGAGTCGAAACCAGATCTGGACACCAGAAACTTTGCGGCATTCTCTCGGGAGTCGCCGAAACTCTGCCCTGCACGTGACTATTCAACTTTGACTCCTTGCGCTGAACCTGCGTATCCGCCGGTTGCGGTTTGTACTTGTAACGAGCTGTTGCTGACTGACTCATGAATAAGTGACCTCGGTGCCGCACGAGAGCTTGGTCAGATAGAACTGCGGCAAGACCTCAGCTTCCGTTGCGGGCAGAATTCTCACGCGCCCCACGCCTTGTTTCAGCGCCTGGCCGCAGGCATGCAGTTTGGGCAACATGCCACCGCTGATGACAGAACCAGCCTCGAGTTCGGCGGCTTGCTTTGTGCTTAGCCACGGCATCACGGTTCCCTCAGCATCTCTGACTCCGGGCACGTCGGTGAGAAAAATCAGCGTGTTGGCGTGGCAGGCTGCGGCGCACGCTGCTGCCATTTCATCGGCATTCACGTTGTAGTATTCGCCATCGGCGCCTAATGCCATTGAGGCCATAACCGGGATTCCTCCCTGCTGCCAGAGCGCCTCGATCCAGCACGGCTCGGCGAAACAAATCTCGCCAACAAATCCAAGATCGCGGCCGTGAACATATTTCTTTCGCGCGCGAAACGTCATGCCGTCGCCGCCGCAGAACCCAATGGCCGGCATGCCCGCTAACTGAATTGCGGCCACCAACTTCTTGTTGATGATTCCTGCCAACACCATCAGCGCCGTGTCACGAGTTTCCGCATCGGTGACGCGCAGCCCTTCGACAAACTCGCTATTCTTTCCCAGTCGGTTCAGCATGCGAGTCAGCGCACTGCCGCCGCCATGAACCACAGCGACGCGGTGGCCGTCCTGCGC
Organism: Candidatus Sulfotelmatobacter sp.; assembly: GCA_050011375.1. Taxonomy (GTDB): domain Bacteria; phylum Acidobacteriota; class Terriglobia; order Terriglobales; family Acidobacteriaceae; genus Sulfotelmatobacter. Next base: position 21,837 of record JBEKJF010000020.1, on the reverse strand, counting down.
AAGTTCCGCGATCGATCGTGCGCACTTGCGCAGCGTCGCTGCATCCTCAATCGCCGCTCCTCCAATTTTCACCACGATTGTCATTGCAAACCCTCTCGCTCTTCCCACTCATACATCAGATTCATGTTCTGCACGGCTTGTCCTGCCGCGCCTTTCAGCAGATTATCCACGCACGAAACCAGCACCAGTCGCCGGCCATCTTCTGCCAGACAAAAACCTAAGTCGCAGTAATTCGTGTGCAGCGAAAACTGCAACTGAGGTAGCTGAGGCGTGGCAAATACTCGCACCCAATGCTTGCCCGAATAAAAATCCCGCAGACACGATTCCACTTCCGCCGGCTTCATCGCGCGGTTCAACTGCACATAGATCGTCGATAGAATCCCGCGCGGGATCGGCAGCAGATGAGGAGTGAAAGTCAGCTCGGCGTCTTCCAACCCCAACTGCTCGACCATCTCTCCCAGATGCCGGTGATTGAACACCGAGTAAGCGGAGAGATTATCCGCCACCGAAACGAAATGAGTGCGCGACGTAGGCGCCTTGCCTGCTCCCGACACGCCCGACTTCGAATCAGAAATAATTCCGCGCTCGCGATCAACCAATCCGGCTTTGAGCAGGGGCGCCAATGCAAGAATCACCGAGGTCGCGTAACACCCCGGATTCGCCACCAATTGCGCAGCCGCAATGGAGTCGCCGTTCAACTCCGGCAGGCCATACACAGCCTTAGCAGTCAATTCCGCGGCCGTGACCGCATTCGCGTCCTGAAACGAATAGATGGCACGATGCTGCTCCTGTTTCAGCCTCCACGCGCCGCTCAGATCGATCACGCGCAACCCTTGTGCGATAGCCTCTGGAACGAGAGACCGCGAGGCTTCATGCGGCGTCGCTAAGAAAAGCAACTCAACACCCTGCCTCTTCACCTCTGGCCACGACAGCAGTCGAAGCGGATAACCTCCGTTGCCCGACAACTCCGGAAACAGCTCGGCCAAATCTTTTGCCCCATCGCTTCCATTTTCACGGCGAAACAGCAGTGGCTTCTCCAGCCGCGGATGGCGTTCGAGAATGCGCGTCAGTTCCAGGCCGGAATAGCCGCTCGCTCCGATCACCGCGCCTTTGAGTTTCGCAGCCATCAGCCGAGCATCTCCTCGATGCGCGCTGCAACTTTCTTGGCGTCATCCTTGTCGGGACAAACAATCAAGATCGCATCGTCACCGGCAATCGTTCCCACTACTTCCTCCCATTCCTGTTCATCGAGCGCCGCCGCCACGGGCTGCGCGCTGCCTACAATCGTTTTCAGCACCAGCAGGTTCTGCGCGGGCCGCACGTCCAGCACGAACTCTCGAACCAGCCGCTGCACCGGAGGCAAAGCCAAAGCCGCAGCGCCTTCCCCTTGCGCTAAGGTGTAGCCTGCGGCCGTCTTACTCAGGTTCAGGTCGCGAATATCCCGCGACAGCGTCGCCTGCCCCACCTTGAACCCCCGCTCGCGCAACGCCCGCTGCAAATCTTCCTGACTGGCTACGGGGCCCTGCCGCAACGCTTGCAAAATGGCTCTCTGCCGCAGGGCTTTATTCATGATGAATATTTATTCATATATATGAATAAATATTCTCTATCTTACAGTCCCTGCCCCCCCTGTCAAGAAAAAACGTTGTCCTTATTCCCCCGATTGATAACCTTAGATTTGAGAAAAGCGAAAGCCAAGGCTGCAGCCGAACTCTTGCTAGACTACTCGCGGTCGAGACCCGCCAGTTTCTGTTTCCGGGAAAACGAGAAGGTGAAGGAAATCGCGAGCAGAAGACATATCGTCGTTGGTCTGGGCGAGTTGCTCTGGGATATGCTCCCCACCGGGAAACAACTGGGCGGAGCACCGGCCAACTTCGCCTACATCACATCCCTGCTCGGAGACGAAGGAATTCCAGCCAGCCGCCTCGGCCAGGATGTGCTGGGGGAGGCGGCGATTCTCCGCCTCCGTGAACTCGGTCTTCCTACCGCATTCATTCAAGAAGATTCGGACCACCTTACCGGGACTGTTCGGGTGGATGTGGATGCCGCAGGTCAGCCGCGCTTCGAAATTTCAGAGTCGGTCGCGTGGGATTTCATCGAATGGACGCCACATTTGCATAGGCTGGCGCAACAGGCCGATGCTGTGTGCTTTGGATCGCTAGCCCAACGATCCGAGCAAAGCCGTTCCACCATCCGCAAGTTTGTGCTTGCTTCGCAGCCAAACTCAGTGCGAGTCTTCGACGTCAATCTTCGGCAGAACTTCTACACAGCGCAAATCATCGCGGACTCGATGGAGCTCGCAACCGTCGTCAAAGTAAATCATGAAGAGCTCCCGAAGATTATGCTTTTGTTCGAATTGGAGCATCACAGCGAGGAAGACTCGGCGCGGCGATTGCTGTCTTTGCATGATCTGAAACTGGTTTGCGTTACCCGTGGCAATAGCGGAAGTCTTCTGGTATCTCCTGATGAGTGCAGCGAACATCAAGGCTTTAAGGTAAAAGTCGCTGACACGGTTGGCGCTGGTGATGCTTTTACCGCTGCTCTCGTGCATGGATACCTGCGGCGAGCGCCGCTGGCGCAAATCAATGAAAGGGCCAACCGCGTGGGCGCCTGGGTCGCCAGCCAGTCAGGAGCAACGCCAGCCCCGAAGGCCGGCGGCATGGAGCAGACCTTGGCTGCGATTGGCTAGACTTCAACTGCTTCACCCGCCGTCACCACGGTTTAGTTTATTCTGTCTAGTTTGCAGTTCAGAGTTAGGGGGCCCGGTGACCAGATCCAACCTCGTCGTTCGTCTGTTCTTCTGCGTTTCGGTTTTGCTGCCCATCGCATCAAGTGCTCAGCAAGTTCCCGAGAATACATATCAGGAATTGCATTGGCGGATGATTGGTCCGTTTCGCGGCGGCCGCACCCGTGCTGCCACTGGCGTTCCGAGCCAGCCAAATGTGTTCTACGTAGGCCAGGTCAACGGCGGAGTGTGGAAATCGGACGACTACGGTCGCACCTGGAACCCGATCTTCGACGACCAGCCTACGCAGTCGATTGGCGCCATTGCCGTCGCTCCTTCGAATCCCAACATCATTTATGTCGCCAGCGGTGAAGGCCTGCACCGTCCCGATCTCTCGGTCGGAAATGGAATCTACAAATCTACTGACGCAGGAAAGACCTGGACTCATCTCGGACTGCGCGATGGTTTTCAGATTCCTGCGTTGGCGGTCGATCCCCGTGATCCCAATCGAATCTTCGCAGCTGTGCTTGGCCATCCCTACGGCCCGAATGCAGAGCGTGGTCTGTTTCTTTCTATCGACGGCGGCCAAACTTGGCAAAAGGTAATTTACAAAGACGAGAACACCGGAGCGTCCGACGTAGAGATTGATGCCTCCAATCCCGATGTGATTTACGCTTCGATGTGGGAAGCTCGCGAAGGCCCGTGGGAAGATGGCAATGAAGTCAACGGGACTGGGGGCGGCTTGTTCAAATCCACCGACGGTGGAAAAACCTGGCATCCTCTCACCAACGGCCTTCCCAAAGATCTTTCCCAGATTTATGTCGCAATCGCTCCCAGCAATCCCCGGCGTGTTTATGCCACGCTGTCGACCGCGGCTGGCGCCCTATCCGTCTATCGCTCCGACGACGCTGGTGAGAACTGGTCGAAGGCAACCGACGATCCGCGTCCGTCCGGACGAATCGGCGGCGGAGACCTTTCCATTCCACGAGTCGATTCCAAGAATGAGGATGTCCTTTACACTGCCAGCACTGTAACCATGAAGTCGATTGACGGCGGAAAGACATGGTCCGGATTCCGCGGCGCTCCTGGCGGCGACGACTATCAGAATCTCTGGATCAATGCCAACGACCCGAGCATTATTCTTTTAGTCAGCGATCAGGGCGCGCTGGTAACTGTCAACGGCGGGACGAGTTGGAGTTCCTGGTACAACCAGCCCACCGCGCAGATTTATCACGTCGCGGTGACGCCCACTTTTCCGTATCGCGTTTGCGGAGGCCAGCAGGAGAGCGGTTCGGTCTGCATCTCCAGCCGCGGCAACGACGGCGCTATTACTTATCGCGAGTGGCATCCCGTGGGCGTGATCGAATATGGTTACGTCGCGCCCGATCCTCTCGACCCCGATGTGATCTACGGCGGCGGCAGAAGCGAGGTTTCGAAGTTTCACTGGTCAACCGGCCAGGTGCAGAACGTCACGCCCATCCCCCTCCGCAGCGCCAAGTACCGCACCAACCGCAGCGAGCCCACGATGTTCTCGCCCCTGGACCCGCACACTCTTTATTTCGCCAGCAACGTGCTCTTCAAAACCACCGACGGCGGAAATTCCTGGCAGGCCATCAGCGACGATCTCACGCGTCAGAATCCCGGAATTCCAGCCAGCGTGGGCAATCTCGTTCCAAAAGATGCGGAAAAGAAGCGCGGTGTAATCTACGCGCTCGCGCCTTCGTTCAAGAACATCAACACGCTCTGGGCTGGCACAGACGATGGCTTCATCTGGCAAACCCGCGACGGAGGCAAGAAATGGAACGACATCACTCCAAAAGAACTCACGCCGTGGAGCAAGGTCACACAGATCGATGCCTCACATTTCGATAACGATTCCGCTTATGCGTCCGTGAGCCGCTTCCGCATCAACGACGAACATCCTTACATTTACCGTACACACGATGGCGGCAAAAATTGGAAGTTGATCACGACAGGCCTGCCTGACATCGGCCCGGTGGACACGGTCCGCGAAGATCCCGTTCGCAAGGGTCTGCTCTTTGCCGGAACCGAAAATTCAGTCTGGGTCTCGTTCGATGACGGAGATCACTGGCAATCTCTGCAACTGAATCTGCCGCGCACTTCCATGCGAGATCTTTGGATTCACGACAACGACCTGATCGTAGCAACGCACGGTCGTTCGTTCTGGATTCTCGATGACATCACTCCGCTGCGCGAAGCCGCTGGGTTATCGGCCGCAGACGCTCATCTTTTCACTCCAGGACTTGCCTACCGAATCCAGCGCGATACCTACACCGATACCCCGCTTCCCCCCGACGAGCCTGCCGCCGCTAACCCGCCGGATGGCGCGATCGTCGATTACTTCCTGTCGCGCTCCTCATCCACTCCCGTCACTCTCGAAATACTCGACGCGCACGGCAAACTCGTCCGAAAGTTTTCCAGCGACGACAAGCCCGACGTCACCGATGCCGATCTCAAGAAGCAACTCATTCCGCTTTATTGGCTGCGTCCTTTTCGCGCCCTGCCGGTCGATGCAGGCATGCACCGCTGGGTATGGGACCTGCATTATCCCGCGCCTGTGTCCCTGCGACACGAGTATCCCATCGCCGCTATTCCCGGAGACACACCTCGTTACCCGCTCGGTCCCACCGCTCTACCCGGCTCTTATACCGCGCGGCTCACCGCGAACGGCAAGAGCTATACCGCGCCTTTCACGGTCAAGATGGACCCTCGCGTTCACGTCCCGGCGGCGGGTCTTGAGAAGAAATTTCAACTGGAAGCGCGACTGTCATCGCTCTTGAGCCAGACCTCGGAGGCGGCAACGCAAGCTGGATCGATTCGCGAGCCATTGCAAAAACTGAGCCAGCAAGCCACTGGTACGGCACGCGATTCCATTGAGGCATTCCAGACCAAGTTCGCAGCAGTGCTTGGTCCGCCATCCGGTGGCGCTGCGCCGAACGCCGCCGAAATCACTCTCCCGCAGGTGAACGGACAAGTCGGAGTGTTATATGGCCAGGTCTGGCAGGCCGACGCCGAACCAACCACGACCCAGTCTGAAGCCGTCGCGGCAACAGAACATAACGCCCTGGACGTAATGAAGCGTTGGGATGCGCTCAAGAACGCCGACCTTCCGGCGCTCAATAGCCAACTCCGAGCTGCGAATTTGCCCGAAGTTCAGATCGAGTCGGGGCCGCACAAAGAAGATGCTGGGGATGAAGAATAGGATCGAGGCATTCCCGTGTGATGAACTACGTTTCGAGACAACATCGAGCGTTTCATCGCGCTGCTCGCCGACAAGTATGCAATATCTTGCAACCTCGCGTCTCGAACAAGATTAATTGTCAAATCTTGGTGACAAGTCGATCTGAGTCGACGAATACGCGATATAATCCTGCGGTTTCGCCTTTTCAGGCAGAGATTCAACCCAGGCAATCTCTCTCTGCCTTGTGCACTTTGCAAACAACTCAATAAACAAGGTTCGACAACAAACAAGGTTCGACAACAACGATTAAGGTTCGATAAATCAACTGACCCCCGAGAGGAATCAAATGAAGGCTTTCCGAACACTCGCAATTGCATCGCTGACCCTGCTGGTTTGTTTGAGTATCGCCAGTTCCCAGGAATCAAACCTTACAGGAAGATGGCAGACGCTCACGAATTCCCCGAGCTTCGACGCTGACACTGCGCTTCTGCTCACCAACGGAACAGTCATGGTGCATCAGTATCAAAGCGTTAAGTGGTGGCAGCTTACTCCCAGCAGCACGGGAAGCTATCTCGCCGGCACATGGACCGAGTTGGCGTCAGCTCCGACTGGATACGAGCCCCTATACTTTGCCTCTGCCGTCTTGGCCGACGGAAACGTTGTGGTCGAAGGCGGAGAGTATGACGGAAGTCAGTCGGAAACCAACAGCGGGGCAATTTACTATCCCGCTACTAACACCTGGACCTCAATTGCAGCCCCTTCAGGCTGGACCCACATTGGCGATGCATCAAGCGTCGTGCTGCCGAATGGAACCTTCATGCTGGGAAACTGCGGTTATGCCGGTTCCGAATGCAGCCCGTTTCAGCTGGAGCAAGCTCTGCTCGACGAGACCACGCTGACTTGGACCATCACCGGCACCGGCAAGGCGGATCAAAACTCCGAAGAGGGTTGGACCCTGTTGCCGTCAGGAAACGTACTTACCGTCGACATGGACAACGGCAAGGAGTCTGAGCTTTACAACCCGAGCACGGGCGACTGGTCGCTCGCCGGCAACACCTTTTCCAGCCTGCCGAATAGTTCTTGCTATGAGATCGGACCGGCAGTTCTGCGCCCCGACGGCACCGTGTTCGCCATCGGTGGAACCAGCAACACCAACGTCTACAATTCGACAACGGGAGTATGGTCGGCAGGTCCCACCTTCACCGGCGGACTGGGCGTTGATGACGGACCGGCAGCCATCTTGCCGGACGGTAACGTGCTCGTTGACGCTGCTCCTATCTCTCCTTGCTACGCATCTGGCAGCAAGTTTTATGAGTTCAACGGCACCACGATGACTCCGGTCTCTTCGCCGAGCGGCGCTTCCAGCAATCCATCCTATACGGGACGAATGCTGGTTCTGCCCACTGGACAGATTCTGTTTACCGACGGTACGAAGACCGTTCAGCTCTACACAGCCGCGGGAACCTACCAGGCTGCCTGGCAGCCGACCATCACCTCAGTTGCCAGCACGCTGACTGCGGGCAGCACGAACAACACTATCTCCGGCACGCAGTTTAACGGCTTGTCGCAAGGTGCGATGTATGGCGACGACGCGCAGATGGCGACCAACTATCCCATCATCCGCATCGAAAACCCGACCACCAAGGACATTTACTACTGCACCACGCATAACCACAGCACAATGGGCGTCGCGACGGGATCCACAATCGTATCCACGGAATTCGACATTCCCGCAACCGTTCCAGCCGGTACGAGTGAACTCTTTGTCGTCGCTAACGGCATTCCTTCGAAGCCGGTGAAAGTCACCATCGACGCTGCCAAGTGACGGTAGCATTTAAGCGAACCGTGTAATCGAGAGTGAGAAGCCTGCGCTGCGGACAACTCCACACGGTTCGCGCTGCATAAAAACTGTTCAAAGAGAAAATCGAGGGGGAAAATAAATGATGAGGGCCCGTACACTTATATGCGCGCTCCTGACTCTGTTCTCGGTCGGGATAGCAACTTGCCAAACCTGGACACCCGTAACTAGCCCTGCACCTGTTTCCGTGGGTTCAATGCTGCTGCTCACCGACGGTCGCGTCCTTCTGCACGAGGAGCCAAACTGCAGTGGTACAGGTTGCGTCGGCAACAACTACGGAGTCTGGTACACGCTAACGCCGGACAACACCGGAAGCTATATCAACGGCACCTGGACGCAAGTTGCGTCGCTGCCCAGTGGCTACTCTCCGCTCTTTTTCAGTTCGGCCGTTCTGCCCGATGGAAAAGTGGCGATTCAAGGTGGCGAATACAATTGCCCGGGCGGCAGTTGCACTGGCGATTGGCAAAGCTTAGGAGCCCTCTACGACCCGGTTGCCAACACTTGGACCAGCTTGACGCCCGAGCTTACCAACTCATGGGAAGCGGACGGCGATGCGGAGTCGGTTGTATTGGCCGATGGAACTTGGATGACGGCAGCGTGCTGCGCGGACATTGTTGGCAAAAGCAGCTTCCCGCTCTATTACACTTTCAACGAAAGCTCGTTGAACTTTACTACCGTGGCGACTTCCACCGACGGACAGTTCGATGACTTCGACGAGCAGGGCTTCACGCTGCTTCCTAACAACAACGTGCTCACGGTGGATGCCTACGTGGGTTTTTACAACAAGACCGGCATGAATTCGGAGATTTACAATCCAACCACCAACAAGTGGACGAGTGCCGGAAGCACTGGCGTGCAACTCTGGGATGCAGATTGCGGAAACGAGAGCGGAGCCAGCTATGAACTTGGGCCTGCGGTCTTGATGCCCAATGGCACCGTCTTCTATACCGGCGCCAGTTCATGCGCCGCCGGCAATACTGCAACTTACAATTGGAGCAGCGGAGTCTGGACGCCCGGTCCGGTTTTTCCCAATAAAGATGCAGCCAACGATGCACCGGCGTCCATCGAGATCAACGGCAACGTGATCGTGATGGGCAGTCCCTACAGGGGAACGTTCTCTTCGCCAAGTAACTTCTACGAATGGAACGGAAGCACGTTGACTTCGTTTCCCAACCCATCGCGGGCATCGAGCGATGCATCGTATGTCGGGCATTTGCTGGTGCTGCCGACGGGACAGATCATGTTCACGGACTTCAGCACCACGGTCGAGATCCTGACCAGCGCCGGTACCTACGAGACTGCGTGGCAGCCGACCATTACAACCTTCACTTCAAACCTGGTTCCCGGTTCGACCTACTCGATCTCCGGAACCCAGTTCAATGGCTTAACCCAAGGCGCTGCCTACGGCGACGATTTCCAGGACGCCACCAACTATCCGCTGGTGCAGATTGTTAACAACGCTACCGGAAATGTTACCTACGCGAAGACTCACGGGCATAGCACCATGGGTGTCGCGACGGGCAGCACGATCGTCTCCACGAACTTCGACGTGCCCGCTGGAATTGAAACCGGGGCGAGCACTTTATACGTGGTTGCAAACGGCATACCTTCGACCGGCGTCGCCGTCACGGTGGGGTCGTCGACTGCCAGCTTCACCCTTACCGCAGCCCCCAAGAAGGCGAGCATTGCCCCGGGTGGAAACGGCAACGTCAAGATCACAGCCACTCCTTCTGGTGGCTTTGATTCGGCGATTGCTTTGTCCGCCTCGGGACAGCCAACTGGAGTGACCGTAGCCTTCAAGCCCGCGTCCATCGCCGGTGGCTCCGGAACAGCGGCCATGCAAGTCAAGGTTGCCAGCACCGCCAAAGCCGGAACTTACACCATCACCATCCAGGGCGTTGGCGGAGGCGTGACCGAAACCACTACATTCAGTCTCACCATAACCTAGTCGCTATGGTGAGCTTAACCGGGGAAAGGCCCGGAGCAACCGCACCGGGCCTTTCTAAGCTCCAGACCTACAAGTCTTCCACGGCGCGTTGAAGCTCCTGTGCAATTTGTAAAGGATCGCGCCCGGCGGCGAAGGTCAAGGGCCGACCGATGCGCACCTGAATCTCTCCCGGCCGGGCAATCCTTCTGCCTGCGTGCTTCACTTCAAACAATCCCACAATCCGCACGGGTAATACCGGAATGCCCAAATTTCTTGCCAGCAGTCCAATGCCGGCGCGAAACGCGGCGATCCTGCCATCCACGGTATACCGGCCTTCTGGAAACACGAGCACACTGTAACCTCGATCCACGGCCCGGCCGGCGTAAGCGAAACTTTGCCGGAAGCCAGCCTCGCGCGGCAGCGGAAACAAGTTGAGCAGCGAAACGCCCAGCGTCCATCCAGTTCGATCGTAGATTCGTTGAAAGAAGGCTCTGCTTGCCGGCGGAGTGTGTAAAGCCTCCAACGCTTCTCCTCGAGTCGCCGTCGCAATTCGATTTCTGAGCCGCGCGGGCAAAGCTGCCTGCACAAATGCAAAATCCACATCGGAAATGTGATTGCAAACTACCAGCAGCGGTCCATTCCATCCTCGCAAATGTTCTCGACCTTCGATCCGCGGCCAGCCCAACAAAATCATGGCCGGCCTCATCAACAAATACTGCGCCAGCCATCGCAGCCAAGTTATCGGCCATCGCAATACCCATGCCGGATAGTGGTATTCCGCACGAGGGCGCGTTTCGCCGCTCAACATTCGTTCCACATCGCCCACGGTGCGCACCGCGCTGAAACGAGTTTCGCTCAGATCGACCTGATATCGATCTTCCAGAGCGCTGATCAGTTCGACTCGATCCAGAGAACTGAGACCCAACCCGGAGGAAAGATCAGCATCGAGTACCGCTTCATGATCTAACTCCGTCATATTGCGGCCTGTGATGCGGCCGATCAACTCTATTACGGGGCTGTCGCTCGCAGCGGGCTTCCCTCCGGGTTGCAAAATTTCTCGGGAGGCGAATTCGGCAATCAGCTTCCGTCGAGGCTTCTGCGTACTCGTCCGCGGAAAGTCTTGCTCCGGCCAAACTAGGTACATCCGAATTCGCTGGAATTCCGCGAGCGACTGGTTCGCGCGTTCCACCACTACCGCCGCCCCGGCATCGTCGCGAAGAATCAACACCGCGCAGGGTTCAGCATTTCCTCCACTCTCAATCCCCACCACGATACAATCTCTCACTTGCGGTTGCTGACGCAACGCAGCTTCGAGATCCTCCGGATAAATATTCAATCCGCCCGGCGTCACGATTACTTCTTTCTTGCGCCCTTTGAAATAAAGATTGCCGGTTTCATCCAGCGCACCCACGTCTCCGGTGCGGTACCAGCCGTCTTTATCTGTAACCTCGCCAGTCGCTCCCTTGTGCCCGCCTTGATCCCAGTAACCCGCGGCGACTCCACCGCCGCGGATCATAATCTCGCCATCTTCCGCGAGCTTCACTTCGCGCCCGGGCAGCACCTTCCCAATCGATCCCTTTCCCAACTTGAACGGATGATTCACGCTGATCAGCGAAGTTGTCTCCGTCAACCCGTATCCCTGGATCGCAGCGTAGCCTAGCCTTCCCCAGAATTCTTCGGTCTCCGCGTCCAGCGCCGCGCCTCCGCAGATGAATGCCCAGAACTTCCAGCCGAACTCTCGACGAATCGCGCGGAATATCCACCATCGTTGCAGGAAATGCTTTCCCTCCGCCGTGCGGAACCTCTGCCGAAAATCCTCGATTTTCCCACTGTCCTCAAGGTCACGTTCGATCTTTTGTTTCAGCGACTGCAAGACTCGCGGCACGCTCACTAACACAGAGACGCGCTCTCGCCGGATGGTGCTGATGATCTCCGAGGGCTTCAACTCTTCTTGAAAAATCACAGTTCCGCCCAGCAGCGGCGGCAGAAACATTCCCAGGAATTGCCCGAACACATGGCTAAGCGGCAGTAAATTCAAGAACCGCACCGGGTGCACGAAGCGCTCGTACTTTAAGTACTGCCGCATCTCCCGCTCCAACGGAGCAATGTTGGCCAACACGTTTCCATGCGTGATGACGACTCCTTTGGGTTCGGCCGTAGTGCCCGAGGTGAACACAATCTGCAGTGTGTCGTCGCGCCCGATTACCACATCTGACAGTAGCGCCGGCGTACCGCGGGCTATCCGCGATAAGTCTTCTAGAACGGTGATAGGTATCGCACTCGCTTCTCCCAAGTGCTGAGCATGCCGCCGCGAACAAACCCAAAGCCTAGCCTCAACCTGCGGTGCAACCCGCGCCGCAAAGTCTTCCGACGCCCCGTCATCCATAGGGACAACAATCGCACCGCGCAAAGCGCATCCAAAGAAAGCCGCAACCCACTCGGCGCCATTCTCGCCCCACAACATCACGCGGTCGCCCTTGCCGATTCCCCGCGAATCCAGTTCCCGGCAAAACCGCAACGCCATCTCCGTGACCTGACCATAGGTGAACCACTCCATGCGATAGCCGCGGCGCTGCCCGTAGGCCCGCTGGTCGCGGTGCGCCTGAAAGTACGTCAGGAAAAACTCTGCTAACGATTCGGCCATGGAGTGAAAGAACGGAGTCGGAGGCGATTCAAACCTAACCTTTGACCCTAGGCAAGTTTAGTAGCAGAAGGGAACAATGGTATATCCCGCGCGGCAAATGCGCCGCCCGATCACGCCGGCTTGTAGCATAATATTTGTATGGCATTTCCCATCCGAATATGCGCCGTATGCTCAGAAGAGTTCGAACTGAAGCCGGATAAGCCCGGCTTTGCCAATCGCTGTCCAGAGTGCAGCGAGCCCGAACAAGCCGACACAAAATCGAAGCAAGCCACGGACGCCGACGAACGCAAGACTCAAAAAGAAGCCAACGAAGCTCGCAGGGAAGCTATGCGAAACCTTCTCTATCGCAAGGATAGCTAATCGCCGGCCTGCTGAAAATTCATTCGCGTCCCACTCCGAGCGCGTCCGCCACGCGATTGATGTAATTAAACCACGATGCAATCAGCGTAATCTGCAAGATTCCGCGATCATCAAATCCTACCGCCCGCAGTCCCTCGATATCGTCCTTCCAACATTTCGTTGCATCCTTGGTTAGTTTGACCACGTAGTCCAGCATTACACGTTCCTGCGAAGTGATGGGCGCAGTCGTGTAATCCTTCTCCAGCGCCTCCACCAGCTCTTCATCCAGCGTCACCCTACGCAGAAACTCTGCGTGCGACTCAATTCAATACTTGCAGCGATTAGTCACCGAGACCATGGTTGTAATCATTTCGTGCTGACGGCGGCTCAGCGGCAAGTCCGGCGACATGAGCGCGCCAAACGTGGCGAACGAGTGATGCAGTGCATCCGGAATCAGAGTATGCGACCCCACTATCGTCGCCCCTCCCGATTCATCGGGATGTACAGGCGTGGCATACTCCTTGGGATAAAGCTCGCGCTGCGCCTCGACTGCCTTGCGCAGCTTTTCATCGGCCTCGGACATCGGTATGGTTCGAATCCAAGTCATAAATGCGGTTGTCCTTCACACAAGTTTCTTTCAATTTCGCACGGGAAGGTTACACCGTTGCGCACCTCCACCCCATAGCACATTTGTACTAGAGGCCGGCGCCCGCTGCTGATTCGCGGTACGGCTCCGCGTTCGGTGGCGATGAGCCTGCATGTACCATCCAGAATTGCCGGCCATGATAGTACGCCAACAGTTCCCGATTTTTTTCCGGCCCCATGTCGCGTGCCCACACGATTTTCAAGCCGTCGATGTCGGCAAGGTTGTAGACCCACTCGCGGTCAAGATCAAAATCAGGGGAATAACTGACCAGGACCACGTGCTGGCCGGGAAGCGCCTTCAGTTGCTGCACGATCGACTCCCGCTCCATGTCTCCATGCTGCCACTCCGGCTCGGGATGAATGTGCGTTACCGCCAACGCGACGCGCAGCACGACCGCGCCGATATAAATCACCGAGACAGCTCGCACAAAGGCCATGCCCACAGGTTGTGCGCGCCAGCGGACTAAGCGCAAATGCCGCATGCACTGCATCAGAATCAAGAACACCAATGCCGTGGCTGGAGCGAAATAATGAGGTAAGCCCCAGGTCTCGACCAGGAGGCCAGCTGCGAAAACGCCGATGATCATCCAAGGCACGCGCAGTTTGCGATCGCGCACCGCGCATGGAAGCGCGATGAGCACGAACGGCAACGGTGGAACCAGATAGACCTGCCAGAAATAAAAAAGTTTGATGCGCCATCGCCAAATGAATCCGCGCAGAGTCTGATTCTCTTCTGTCTCTCGAACTTCCCGCTGGTATAGAGCTTCCATCCTTGGGTGGTTGTATGTCTTCTGCGGCCACGGTTTCTGCCAAACGAAATACCGTCCCATGGCATAGGTCTGGCGGTTGATGTCATAGGTCATGCGAAAAGGATTTCCCGTGACGCGGTAATAGTAATAACCGGTCCAAACCGCCAGAGGAGCAAGCGTCAGCACGAGAGGCAACACGACCCGCGCAAAGGAAATGCTCAACCGAGGTCCGTCTTTTCCAAACATCCATGCCGACAACGCAATGGCAACCCCGATACTCAACAGAAGTCCTTCATACGGACGGCTGTTTGCGAGCATGAACAAACCGATCGCCATGATCACGGGATCGCGCCAGCGCAAGTGTTGCTTGACTCTAGGCAATGCGCCGAGCACGAGCGCCCCTCCGAGTGCTGGAAGGCACGCGCTCCAGTATCCATTCGTCCAGTAGCTCAGAAGACCGAGCCTAGGGATAGTGAGAAGTCCGCCCAGCAGCGCCCAGCGCGGCGGAATCCAACCTTGCAGCATCCAGCAGATTGCCGCGCACATCAGCGCCGCGCACATCAACTGTCCGATCCACGCGTTGCCCAAGATTTCGCCGGCGGCCAGCACCAGCCCTTGTCCCGGCGGATACATCGACATATACGTCGGGTGCCAGATCACATGGAAGGTTTCAAAATGCATCCACATCGGGTGAGGCGGATTCGTCAGTCGGCCATGCGCAAACGTGTCGCCTGCCAGCAGGTAGCTGTACTCGTCGTGATAGCGAGGCAACGGAATGCCGGAGACGGGAATCAGCGCCGATCGAATCGTGAGCAGAGAGAAGCCAACTAAGAAAATGCAAAGCCGCTTCTTGACTGCGATCCTTCTGCCGAATTCTTCCAGCCGCTCCAGGCCCAGCGTTCCGAGCCATGTGTGCGAAAACGTGATCTGTAAAAATATAAGGATCACTACCGCCGCGGCCGCCTTGAGAAATCTCAACTCCAAAGAAAAAGCGCCCGGGGAAATTAGTCCGGCGCACAAAGTAGGATTCAACATTTGCAGAAGATCCATGCTCGCGTCACACAGCCCATAAGCATACCTTGTTCGTCCTCTCCTCACGAGTGCAGTAAAATCCACTCAACAACTTTTTTCAATGGGGACGCCCGTGGATCTTCTGAGTGATGTTGAAGTACGAGTGCTGGGTGCGTTGATCGAAAAAGACATCACCACTCCTGACTACTATCCTTTGTCGCTCAATGCTCTGGTGAACGCGTGCAACCAGAAGAACAATCGCGACCCGGTGATGGCGCTGGACGGGGACGCGGTGCGCGCATCTCTCGAGTCCCTGCAAAGGCAGCGACTGGCGGGCCCGGCCAGCGGCGCTGATGGTCGAGTTACGAAATACGAGCACCGCCTGCAGGAAGTATTCAACTTCGACCGGCGCGAAATCGCGATCCTGTGCGTGCTGCTGCTACGCGGCGCGCAAACTCCGGGTGAGTTGCGAGGCCGCGCCGAACGCATGTATCGATTTGAAGAACTGGAAGACGTGAATGCAACGCTTGACCGCCTGAGCCAGCGGAATCCTCCGCTGGTGGCCGTGCTGCCGCGACAGCAGGGCACGAAGGAGTCGCGCTACATGCAACTGTTTTCCGGCGTCGCGCCTGCCGCGGAAGCTGCGTCTTCTCGGAGTGTAGCCAGACCTGCTGCAGACGAGGACCGCTTGGCTGGCCTCGAAAGCGAAGTGGCGGAATTGAAAAGTGAGGTCGCGGACATCCGGCAACAGCTCGCCACATTTCGTAAACAGTTTGAATGATTGCGGAATGTAACTTTCGCCGTGTCTCCTGCGCCACATCGTGTCCGGCACGCCACGATAGTGTGTCCTTTGCCGTGCTCTAACCCGCGCAAAATCAACGTCCCGCCCGATGGCCCCCTTTGTGCATTATCACTTGCGCTGCTTCAGCAGCAGGAGGTGAACAACCATGACCCGTATCAATCTGTTCAGCGCCACAGCAGTTCGCAGCACCACAGTTCGCACCACCCCCGCAACATTCGATTCCGTTGCGTGGGGCAAGAGCAACATTAACTTCGACAAGAACACCGGTACCCTGGTATTCGCCGCGCTCTTGATCGTTTGTTCATTAGCGGTCGGCTGCTCAAGCGAGAAACCCAAAACAGAAAGCTCGACCAGCCAGACTGCGATGACTCAGCCGACTACGCCCCCAGTAACTCCGGCGACTGAGCCAGCGCCGGCAGCGCAAGCCTCCGCCAAGCCTGTACATAAGAAAGTTGTCCGCAAAGTTCCTGCAACAGTGACCTACGCCGACAAAACTTCGGGCGTCTCGTTCCAATATCCGCGCAAGTACGCTCTGGAGACAGGCACAGCAGCAAGCGAGCTCGTATCCTCCGACCCGCTGCCCATGGACTTCGTGCAACCGGGCGGAGTTGCGCTCGCGGCGGTTGCGCTTCCTGAGTCCGCGTATCCCAATAGCGATCTCGCGTCGGCCTTCTTCGGCGTGAGCATCAACAAAGAACTCACGACGGAGCAGTGTGGAGGGTTCTCCGAGACCAAGCCATCTGCGCCGGCTGATGCTACGACTTCGCCTGAGACCGCACCTTCAGTTCACGAGCCGTCGAAACTGATAATCGGCGACATGGAACTACAGTCCTCGGAAACCATTGCCAGTCAAGGCACTCGCGAGGTCGCGTCGAAGTACTATCACGTGTTCGAGAACGGCGCTTGCTACGAGTTCGCGCTTAAGGTTGCGACTATGGGGATCGAGAACCAGGGTGGCGCGACGCACGTGGATCGTGAAAAAGTCTTTCAGCGGCTGGAAAAGATTCTGGCGACGGTGAAGATCGAGCCGGCTGTACCCGAAGTTACGGCGAATGCGCCAGCTACTTCGAGCGCTCCCGGGACTCCTGCACAATAACTTGCAATGGGGAAGGCCACGTCGCTCTCGCGGCGTGGCCTTTTGTTTTGCGGCGTGTCGTCATCCTCGTCAAGAGCAGTGATGACTAACCGCCGCGCAACCCGCGAACGATCATGGCTACATCGTTTTCCTGGAAGAGGCGGATGGCCGCGATGCCGGCCGCGCCGGCTTGCAGGCAGGACTCGGCGTTTTGCAGCGTCACTCCTCCAAGAGCAAGAACTGGGATCGACTCGAGGCACGCTTGGCGAAGAGCGTCGAGCCCGGCGGGATTGATTCCGGTCGTGTTCTTTTTTTCGAAGACCGGAGCGAAGACGGCAAAGTTAGCCTTGTGGGATGCCGCTTGAGCCACTTCCCCTGGGGAATGACAGGAGACGGCTATCAGCGGATTTGGTGGTGAGATTTCGCTGGCAGAGCCTGCACTGAGCTCGTCGAAGGGAGCGCCCACGCCACATTTGCCCGCCCACGCCGCCCGCACTTCTTCCGGGGACACATCGTTAGCGGGGAGATGAACGCCTGCTGCTCCGCTGGCAAGGGCGACGTCAGTGCGGGAATTAATTAGAAGAGCTGTTACGGGATGCCGGAAGCCGGATGCCGACGTTTGATCGTGGATTACGCGCACAGCTTCCCGAGCCAACCACTCCAGTTCGCGAACGGACAGATCTTTTTCACGGAGTTGAATGTAGTCGATGCCGCAGCTCGCAGCTTCCGCGATCTTTTCGAGTAAACGAAGGCGACGGGCGCGTTCGTCACATGGGAAGGCTTTGCGGTCGGTAATGTAGTACAGGAGCGAGCTGTCAGCCATCAGCTTTCAGCTACCAGTTTAAGGCAAGAATCGATGGCACGCATCCGTGGTCGTTTCTCAAATTCTTAAACACAGGGGACACAGAGGCCCACAGGGTAAATCCACATCTTCACGGTCGGGTCTTGGCGATTTCCGGTTCGACTTCTTGCTCTTTTTCTTTTTCTTTCTTCGGACCGCCCAGATGATATTCCGTAAGGCCGTCGCGGAGGAATGCAAAAGCGTCTTCGGGAGAATCGACGAACTTGAACAGATTCAGGTCTTCAGCGGAAACCGTACCCGCGTCGACGAAAGCCTGAAAGTTCATGATGCGGTGCCAGTATTCGCTGCCGTAAATGACGACCAGAATTTTCTTGGCTAGTTTGTCGGTCTGCGCGAGCGTGAGAATTTCGAAAAGTTCGTCGATGGTCCCAAAGCCTCCGGGAAAAATCACCAGCGCTTTAGCCAGGTAGGCGAACCAGAACTTGCGCATGAAGAAATAGTGAAACTCGAAGTTCAGCGCGGGCGTGATGTAAGGGTTGGGATACTGCTCGAACGGCAGATTAATGTTGAGCCCGATGGTTTTGCCTCCAGCTTCGTGGGCGCCCAGGTTCGCGGCTTCCATAATGCCCGGACCTCCGCCGGTAGTGACGACGAATCGTCGGCGCCGCGCGGGAATCTGAATCGACCACTCGGTCAGAAGAAAAGCCAGACGGCGAGCGTCTTCGTAATAACGAGCCATATCGACTGCGGCGTGGGCTCGTTTCACGTCCTTATCCTGCTGCGGCGTCTTCGAATCATTTTTCTCGACGGCGGCCAGATTTTTTCTGGCGGCATCGCCTCCCTGAAAGCGGGCCGAGCCAAAGAAG
Source organism: Candidatus Sulfotelmatobacter sp. (assembly GCA_050011375.1). Taxonomy (GTDB): domain Bacteria; phylum Acidobacteriota; class Terriglobia; order Terriglobales; family Acidobacteriaceae; genus Sulfotelmatobacter. The sequence continues at coordinate 3,192 of JBEKJF010000020.1, read as the reverse complement.
ACCACCGTGTCCTGTATCTGCTCGCGGCGAAAGCGCGCCAGCGGTTCCTGATACTCAGCCAGGATGCGGAGAATGCGTCCGTCAGGACTGTTGAGAAACGGTTCGTTCTTGTAGGCCAGGGGCGCGGGTTGAAGTCTATCGGTCATGTGGAAACTCACGTTCTGAATACAGAGTTACGAAATCCAGCATTCTTGAAACTCAGCGTCTCGCGGGCATTTGAAGCCCAGCCGTTTCGCCACTGGCATTCCGCTCGTCGAAGCTACGGCTGTTCGTGATAGTGAAGGGCTTCCCAGAAGCCGATCCAGATGTCGAGTAATCCCAGGCCGCTGCACAGCCCACGAAAGAAGCCGGTTGTCACCAGAGAGCGAAGCCCGGGGTAGGAGAGCAGAAGATAATTGTCGGTCCATTCGGGGGTCCAGGGCAGAATCACAAGCAGCACACCGGCGACGGCGCTAATTAAAACGAAAAGAAAAACGGACGTGCGATGCAGCCAGAGCTGCATCCCATTGTGAGTTTGAACAACGACGCCGGTTTTCGGGTCGAGGAGTCGGGACATGCTTTCGCCCGCCCCGGGCGGGGCTTGGCCGGATGCTGCCGGTCTGTTTTCCACTGGCACATTAGGATCGGTCATAGAGCGCTCCGCTGCGGCGCTGGCCTGAGGCGCAGATGGGAGAACGATCCACCATGTGCCGAAAAGAAAAAGTGAGAGACAAAACCCATCGGGTTATTCTACGACTTCAGGGGCTTGATGCGCTCGGCTACGTCGCGATAATCGATGTTGCGGCCGTAGACCTCCATGAAATGCTTCAGCGCTGAGGGTTTGTCTCCAGCGGTCTCATGGGCGGCTGCGAGTTCATAGTGAAGCGCGGTGCGTGTCTCTTCGTCAATGCCGTTAGCGTGCAGCGCCTTGTCATACCATCGAATCGCAGCCTCAGGCAATCCCTTGTCGAGGAAGCACTGTGCCAGCCAGGTATAAGTTTGCATGACTTGCGGGAATGGATGTCCCCGGTCGACGGCCTGACAGGTTTTCTGCAACTCGCCAATGGCTTCATCGAGCAGTCCCATTTCACGGAAGGCGATGCCCAGGTTGTAATGCGTCTCCGGATCTTCTTCCGTTGTTGACGATCCGGCTTCGAGATCCTGTTTGAGTTCGCCAAACATCTCCGCGAGATCCACACTCGCGTCCTCGCCGAACGGAGAAGCCTTCGCGCCAGCAGGCGCGCTGGGAATGACTGGCGGAGGAACGACCGGCGGAATGGCGACCGGCGAAGTGTGTGCCATGCGCGCAGCGGGTGCGGACTGTTGCACGATCGGCGCCGTAGCGTGCGCTGAAAGTGTGGGACTGCCAGAAGATGCCGCCGCTGCTGCGGCGCTGGCGGCCGGGGCGCCGACCGGTGAAGCAGCCGCAGGTGTGGGCATGGGCCAATGTTGCGGCGGAACTGCCGCAAGTGGCGCCTCAATCTGCGGTGCCGGCTGCGGCTGAGCCGCAGGTTCAGGCTCGGCAACCGGCGCACCCTTCAGGAAGTCGTCTCCAAGTGAAGCTTCGAGATCGGCTACAAACTCGCCCATGGGCTCTGCTTGGGAAATGCCAAAGCTCGTGGGCGCAGAGTTTCCGATCGGCTCAAGTTCTTCCCTGGCCTCGGGCTGAACGTCGTGCTCTGGCGCGAAGGCCTGCGCTGAAGCGTGCTCGGTGGCAGCTTCGGCTTCATGCGAAACCGTCCCCGGCAGGAAGTTGTCGCCCATGGAGGATTCAAGATCGGAAACAAACTCCTGAAGAACTCCCGGAGCTGTCGCGCTGACCACAAGCTCGGCCGCAACCGGCTCCTCGCGCAACGCGCGCTCGACGTGAGTCTCCGCCACCACGGCTGAGGGTTCGGCAAAAGTTTGTGGGACGGGCGCCGCGAGTTCCGGAGCGGCGACTGGAATCTCGTCGACGCTAAATTCGGCCTGAGGCTCGTCGCTGGCAAATTCAGAGATGGATTCTACTGCGGTCACTTCTTCGGCCGGCGCAGTGTGCTGCGGAGCAGCCTCGATTTCAGCTCGAAGAGTATTTAATGTGGGTTCATCAGCGCGCAGAGCCTCAAGCTTTTCAAAAGCAGACGAGGCTTGCTCCGGCATGCCATGATCGAGATAAAAGTGAATCTCTTCGATGGCTTCGGCGATCTTCTCCGGATCGAACGCTGCTTTGCTGGGCTTGCCCTGATCGACTCTGCCGCTGGGTATCTCATGTGCGCCGACCTCGGTCTCCTCAGCTTCGGCAAGCGGCATGTCAGCCTCAATGGTGAATGCATCGTCCCACTCGGAGGAGAGATCGAGCTCCGTGGAACTGCTTGTGGATTCGGTTAAGGGTAACTCTTGAGTGGCGTGCTGAGATTGATCTCGACTGTCCTCTGGATCGTTGACGATGGCGAATTCGGCTTCTTCCGCAGGCTCGGGCCGAGCCGTTGGCCATGGGGCCGATGCTGCAACCGTGTTTGAAATTCGCTCCGGAATCACCGGAACTGCAGCCTGTTCGACAACGGGCGCTGCGAGACCGGGTGCTCCCGAGCGCTCTTCGTGACGGCCGGCAAGCTCACCGTAACGCGTAGCTTCGTCGGGATAACCCGCCTCGGAATAAATGTTCTGCAAAGTTCTGCAGCAGACGCCGGCTTCCGCGAAACGCGCAGCCCGTGTGTGCAGCGCCGCGAGGCGCTGGTTCAGCCGCAGATCGTTGGGCGCCTGCGGCAAGGCTGCCATCAGCGGCCCCAGAGCCTTGGCCGGCATGTTGTAGGAAATGAAAAGCTCCGCATCGGTGAGTGCGGAACGAACCGCGAGCGCGACCGCATCGGAATAGTGCTGATGAATTGAGGGAGCAGTGGCTTCCAACTCATCCACAATTACGGCCGCTTCCTCCGCCGAGATAAGACCGTGTGAGGAATCGCCGCCGATCTGGCTGGCCACCTGCTGGTAATTGTTCATGTGCAGGGGATTGCCCGGCTCCATGGTGGCGAGCCTCTGGTAAAGGTCGCGGGCCCGGTGCAGATCGCCCGATTGCACCGAGGCGTGCGCCAGCAATTCGATGACTTCAGTGACGTGAGTGTTCTCTCCAGCTTTCTGGAAGAGGTCGAGAAGTTTCTCCAGCGAAGCGGGATTCTCGCGTACGTGCCCGATGATGGAATGCAGATTCTTTAGAACTTTGTCGGAGTCCTCGGC
>JBEKJF010000019.1:0-24823 GCA_050011375.1 Candidatus Sulfotelmatobacter sp. | reverse complement strand
GCGGCGGTTTGCCTCGCCTCCGCTGCTGAAGCGGCTCGTGATGGCGGGGTGGTACGGGAAAAAGACTGGCAAGGGGTTCTACGATTATTCGGACCCGAACAGTCCGAAGGCGAATAAACTGTAGCATCGACCTTGCGGGTGGAACCAGCTAAGATCGAACCAGTTAAGATCGAATCTGTTGAGATCGAGTTAGCCAAGATCCAATCAAAATGTTCAAACGCAGAAAAACCGATCGAAAGCCGGATGGGGGCAGCCCGCAGGATGTGGCGACTTATCGCCGGGCGTGGCACAGCTACGTGGCGCGGCGAAATCTAGTAGTCGTGCTCTTTCTGAGCTTTATTTTTTTGGGCTTCATGATCGGGAAACTGAAGCTAGGAGAGCCTGCTGACTTCGCAATTTTACTGGGCTGGATCGGCGTTTACCTGGCGGGCGGATGGTGGCTCACGGAGTGGAAATGTCCACGATGTGGCAAAGTGTTTGGGCACCGTCTGTGGACGCAGCGTTGCATCAGTTGCGATCTGAGTAAAGACGAAGTGGCGGCGATGGCGCGGGGGAAGTAAAACCACTTGCACGCATGCATGCGGACCAAAAATTGATTCAACGCTTGTATATCTCGCGTCGATGGCCCACTTGAACCACGATCACGACCAGTCGGTCTTTCCTGAGGGAACAGATCAGGCGGTAGTCTCCGACGCGGTACTTCCAAAACTGCCTTAGCGGCCCGTGGAGGCGTTCCCCGATGCTAGAGGGATCGTCAAGCGGAGCGACTCTCTCGCGCAGGAACTTAAGGATTCGGTCTGAGATAGACTTGTCGAGCTTTTCCAGTTCCCGGCGGGCGTCGGGGTCAAATTCAATACTCCAGGCCATGTTGGCGCATAATTTCCTCGAGCGGAATGGTCTTTACTCGGCCCGATTCGATCGCTTCCATCCGCTTCTCGGCCAGATAAACATCCTCCAGATCGTCAAGGTGCTTCAGGATGGCCTCGCGCGCGTAGTATGTTTTGGTGCGGCCGGTGCGCTTGGCGAGGCGGGCCAGGCGCTTTTCGATCTTATCGGGAAGCCGGATGGCAAGCATAAATTACCTCGTGCTATACAATTATAGCAGGAGCGCTATTCGGAAGCATGCTGCGTTTGCACTTAAGGTCGAGCGTTGTTGCCGTGGGCTGTTGGACTCTGCTGTGCGGGTCGGCGGCTTTGGCTCAGGCTCCGAGCCACTGGCCTTGCATGGATGAGGTCGGAGGTGGCGCGACTCGTATAAGCTCCGGGGTCTCAGGCCGGTTAGTCCAGAACAAGTTCCTTCCTGACATATCGGATATAAAAGAGAGGAAGCTTGACTCGATTGTTGTGGTCAGGGTTGTCGTGGATATAAAGGGGAGTGTCCGCTGCGGTCGGGGTGAACAGGGCGGCGACCCAGATCTATTTCCTCGGAGTGTTGCGGCGGCAGAGAAGTGGCGGTTCAAGCCGCTCCTATTGAGTGGCGAGCCCGCAGCTTTCGAGACGGAGATCCAGTTCAGGTACAAGAAGCACAAGGTCGAAGTCTTCGTTCCAGACCGATAGGAAACAGTCTATGAACTTCGAAAACATACTCCTCGAAAAGAAAAACTCCATCGCCTACGTCACCGTAAACCGCCCCAAGGTTCTGAACGCTCTGAACATGGCTACCATGGAGGATCTGCGGGCGGCGTTTCATGACATAAAGAATGATGCTTCGATTCGCGTCGTCATTTTTACCGGCGCAGGCGAGAAGGCATTCATTGCCGGCGCGGACATCAGCGAACTTGCCAAGCACGATGCGGTTACGGGTAAGGAGTACACGCACCGCGGGCAGAACGTTCTTAACCTCATCGAGAACCTGGGCAAGCCAGTGATTGCCTGCATCAACGGATTTGCGCTCGGCGGCGGATGCGAGATTGCCATGGCTTGCACCATGCGGCTGGCCAGTGAGAATGCGAAGCTCGGGCAGCCGGAGGTGAAGCTGGGGATTATCCCAGGCTATGGCGGCACACAGCGCCTGCCGCGACTGGTGGGCAAAGGCATTGCGATGCAAATGGTGCTGGCGGGTGAAATGATTTCGGCGCAGGAAGCGCATCGCATCGGATTAGTGAATGAAGTTACCGTGTCGGCGGAGTTAATTCCGCGCGCGGAGGCGATCGCGTCGAAGATTATCGCGAATGCTCCGCTGGCCGTGCAGTATGCGATGGAGGCTGTGAACAAGGGCGTGGAGATGACTTTGAGCGAGGGATTGTATCTGGAGGCAGTTTTGTTCGGCGTGGCTTGCGCTACTGAAGATAAGAAGGAAGGTACTACGGCGTTTCTGGAGAAGCGGGCGGCTCAATTCAAAGGCAAGTAAGTCTTCACCACAGATTTTCACGAATCTGCACGGATTAAGAACGAATCCACCACGGAGACACAGAGTCACGGAGAAAAAAAACAATAAGGAGTTTTTGGTCGAACCCCTTCCCGAGCCCATCGTGCCTGCTCTCGAGGGAAGTCTGAACGCTGCGGGTAAGCGTTTCGCCATCGTCGCCTCACGTTTCAATGCGTTTATTACCGAGAGGTTGTTGATGAGCGCGATCGACGGACTGGTGCGCTCCGGCGCGGAAAAAAAGAATATTGATCTAGTGCGAGTGCCGGGGGCGTTTGAAATTCCTTTGGCGGCGCGGAAGTTAGCCGAGACTGGAAAATACGACGCGATTATTTGTATTGGATGCCTGCTTCGGGGCGATACGGCGCACTACGACGTCATCGTCAACGAAGTGACACGCGGGATTGGGCAGTCGGCGCAGGAGACTGGCGTTCCGCATGCTTTTGGCGTGCTCACCTGCGAGACCCTGGAGCAGGCCATTGACCGTGCTGGGCTGAAGATGGGCAACAAGGGATTCGAGGCGGCGCTGGCGGCAGTGGAAATGGCGTCATTGAGAGAAGCTATCAGCTCTCAGCCATCAGCAGTCAGCAAAACCAGGATTCCTCGCCTCGCTCGGAATGACAAGACGAATGCTCGGAGCGACAATCCCAAGCAGAAGGGTCAAGCCGCGAAAGCCAAGCGCAAATAAATCCTTCCTGCAGTAAACTGACAACTGGCAATTGGAGACTGGCATCTGCCCTATGGGTACACGGCGAAAATCCCGCGAACTGGTTCTGCAGATGCTTTTCCAGGCGGACATGGGCAAGCAGACCCTCGATCAGGTGCGCCACACATTCTGGGCAGAGAACGGTGGGGCCAGCGCTGAGGTACGAGGATTCGCGGATGACTTATTTCGCGTGGCGACCGATCGCGGTGCGGAGATTGACAAACTGATTGAGGGCCACGCGGAGCACTGGCGCATGGATCGCATGGCCGCCGTAGATCGTAACCTGCTGCGCGCGGGAGTCGCGGAATTTCTCGGCTATCCGGACACGCCGCGGGCGGTGGTGATCAACGAAGCGCTCGAGATTGCGCGGAAGTTCTCCAGCCTGGAATCGGTGCAGTTCGTAAATGGCGTACTCGATAGCGTGGCGAAGGACTTGGGTAAGACGGCATAACGGTCCGCTGTCTCCCCACTCGTGGTAACAGTTCGTCGTAGAAAGAACGTGTAGGGACGGGCGCCTCGCCCGGCCAGACCTCGGCGAAGCCCGGCCGCACGCAGTCCGGGATTTAATGCCCGCCTCGTCCACCTCGGTTACGGTTTCACCACCAACAGGTTCAGATGGCAGTCCTGTCCGGTGAAGCAGAAATCGTTGGTAGAGTTCGGGAGCGGCACAAACGAAGTCTGGTAGAAATCGATGCCCAGAGTGGTATTGAGTTGGTGGAGCAGCCCATCCGAGCCAGCCACGTAAATCAGCGTGCCATCCACGGTTATATCCGCAGCCACGGGGCTCGCGTCATTGACGAGGCCAATTTTGGCGGACACAGCGCCCGTGCTGAAGTCGTAGACCAGGACTCCTAAATTGCTGGTGACGATGTAGGCGCGGCTGGTATCCGGCGACAGGAAAAAATTGATGGGGTTCAAAGTGCCCTGATTGAGATTGATATGGACCGGCGGAAATGACGTGCTCGCCGTCGTCTGCGCCAGCGTGATTTGCTGCGGACACAGCGCGGTGAGTGCGGGCTGAGAAGAATTAGTGGCGATGATGTCGATGCCCGTGTCATCGAGGCCGAAGAAAAAATCAAGGCCAGCCGGTTGCAGTTGGAAATTGAATGTGTCGCCGAACAGGGTGCTCAGGGAAATGTTTCCCGCGGGGACCATCTTCAGGAACGTCGGCGGACCGGGCAGTTGCGTGGCGGCCAGCGCTGGAGTCACCGCAGAACTGTCGCAGGTGTTGTAGATGGCAAGAGTGCCAGGGGCGCTTCCACCGGAGAACAAAGCGAACGACCCGGTAGAGTTGAAAGCAATCGAACTGGCGGGCGCAGGCAAGGCAACGCCCGGCTGCAAAGTTTGCAGCGGCGAATAAATATACAAGGTGTTGCCGCCATCGCCGAGAATAAAAGCTTTCAATCCGTCGGGCGAAACCGCCGCTGCGATCGCACTATTAATGTTCAACGCGGTAGTGGTGGACGGGCCAGTGGTGACCACATACACCTGATTGGGAGTAGACACCGTATCGGAGAAGACAACGACGTGGCCACTCAGTGCGACCGCCAGCACCTTGCCGGTGACCACGCCACGTGGCGTACCCGGAGCGGCGAGGGAGCTATATGGGTTGGAACTTCCTCCAGTGAGGCCGCCCGGATTGACGACCAAAGCGCCGGTTTCGCTGCCCATGAAAGCTGTGTCCCCCGCGGGGTCGAACATCAGGGAATTCGGCTGAGTGGGAATTTCACTCGCACTCCCCGGCAGGTTGGTGGTGGTGGGAACGCTATACAAGGCAACCGCGCACAGCGGATCGCTGTAACAATCCTGGCTGCTTACCAGTACGCTGGAGGCAGTAGGATTGCCGGTAACCAATCCCGAAATAGCAGTGACAGGATAGACCGGCTGCGGCTTGTAAGGCGCAGCGAGATTCGCCGGATTCAGCGGGAAGCCCACGTTGCAAGTTGGCGGCGTACAAGACGCCGAGATGGCAGCCACTCCCGGCTGAGTTGTCGATACCGCACAGGTTGTGCCGCTGCAGGAGGTGCTGGTGCCCGGCGCGAGCGCAGCCGGCTCGGACGAAACCCATGTGAGCGGCGGCTTCGGCACGACGCAACCTTGCACATCGACCGCAGTGGCGAGCAGCGTCTCAGAGGTTCCTTTGCTAACCACAAAATTTGTCTCGTTGGAGTATTGGCCGTTCACGCTGAGCTGCATCGCGATGCACTGTACAGGGCAAGTTTCGAAGTAGTAGGGCTGGCTGTAGACTCCCGAGGCTGATGCGATCAGGCCAGTCTGGCCCGGCGTTGCGCCGGGGGATGCGGAAGCTTGATTGGTAGCGACGTTGAATGTGGGGTTGACGATGGGAGTGACGGTGGCTACGCCGGCCGTGGCTTGGGTCCAGGTAAAAGGCCCCACTGAGGCTGTCACATCCGTGCCCCGGCTGTAGGCCGTGGCTTGGAGGGTCTCGACCTGATTCTGCGAAAGGCAAGTATTGGAGGCCTTCCCGTTGAAGGGAAGATTGCAGGCCGGCGGCAGGGACTGCTGGGTGGGGCACGCGGGCGGCGGTGAGTTGACGGGAGGAATTACGCTGATCTGAATGTTATCGATTGGTCCATGCACAAAAAAGTAAGTGGGCGCGCTGGTCTCTCCCAGAGCCGATGCAGTTACTTCCACCAAACCGATGTTGCCGGGCGTGCAGATCGTGTATGCGGGGGCGTTCCACGTGCCAGCGCAGGCAAATCCATTGGGAGCAATATCGAGCACTCCGGCAGGACTGTTCGGAGTTATGGAAAACGTGAACGCCGGCCGGATGCCGGTGTTCGAGCTGTTCTGCGCGCTCGCCGTTAATCCCAAGGTCGTCCCCACTTGCAAGGAATAGCTGGGGCTGGGATTGAGGGTAATCTTCGCCGGGAATGGCGATGGACCGGGAGGCTTGTGGCCGCCGCAGCCCGGCAAGAACGTGAATAACAGGAATAAGAAGATGGCGGCGACCAGCCGCGTACACCTACCGAAACGCAAACTACCCATGCACCCTCTCGTCGCCTCACATGGTTTCTGATGGGCGAATCTTGAATAGAATGGAAGACTGTTAGTGTAGAGGTTGGAGACGGATTCAGCAAGCGGCCCGCGCGAACCGTAGTGGCTGATTTGAATCTATTCTCCTACGAGGCCGTCACCCCGAAACGCGGCGTACTTCAGCCGCACTGACCCCAACTGTAGGCCAAGAAATTCAAATTGATGCACCACTGTGTAAACTTGATCGAACATCCGCTCAGTGCAGCTTGACCACAATTCTCCAGTCTTCAGAGTGGGATGCAAAAGTAGTGCCGCAGTTTGGATCAGGGGCCAAAAAATGAACAGCCCTGAGATTCTTCCTTGGTTAAGTGTCCTATTCCAGTGTCATTTACTAACGGTCTCAGCATCCTGTAGGGTATCCCTAGCTCGGTTGTTTTCTACGTCATAGGCTAACATCGTGCCCGATCACTTCGAGTGCTAAATCGCTCCAGCGCTCGTTGGCCCAGAAAAAGATACGGGCGGCCCTTGCGGGCCGCCCGTTAAGTCATTCGACAGCAGTTGCGAGCTACTCTGGTTGCGCCTGTGGAAGTTCCACGACCGCGGCCCCCGCCATCAACGGAGTACTGGTGATCGGGTTCAGGAAGAACAGGCCGCCCGTTACCAGTGGGATCTGTCCGCTGGATTGCAGGGCGGTCAAGCCGGTCGTGTTCACGAACAGGGTAGCGTTGCCCGTATCCACCGTGAGCGGCCCGCCGCCCAGCGAGTAGCCGATCAGCCCGTTGTTCTGCATCTCGAAGCTGCCGGCGTTACCGTTGACGATGTTCACGCTGCCCGATGCCAGCATGCCAGAGACACCCTGGAAGCGCAGCGAGATCATCTGCGGAGTGAAGACGTTGCTGGAAAAGCTTCCGCCGACGAAGATGCGCTGGCCCACGATGACCGATGAGTCATTGAACAGCGCGTTAGTGAACAGATTATCGAAGAAGCAGATGTCATACTGAGTCACCGCGCTGACATTGATCGTCTGGACGGAGTCGACATCGGTGACCGTATCGGCGCTGGTTTCGCCCACCCACATCGTGATCTGCTGCACCGGCCCAGAGGTTGGGTTCACAGCCAACACCCGGCCGGAAAGGAATGACTTCGTCGTGCTGATTACTTCGACATCGCTCGCCAGCACGGTGCCATCGCCCTGGAAGAATCCGCGGACTCCAATAAATGCCGGAGTCGCCAGATCGTTGATGTTCCATCCACTATTGAACTGAGTGCTGTTGTTCACATCGATGGTCAGCTGGCGGCCGTACGGACCCTGGATGACAAACGAATTGTTGCCCGCATTCACCGAAACCAGTCCGCCGGTAAGATCGGTGACCTTGCCGGTCGGATCGGCCGACGTAACCATGTTGGCATGAATGGTTGGATTGACCATGCCTGTGATCTGGCCATTACCATCGACGGCAACCGATTGCCTTATGTCAAACTCCATGCGAAGGCCAGCCAGGCCGCTGTTGGTAACGACCTTGGCGGTCGGAAAATTAACCGTGACCGTGGTCTGCGTGGGCGAACCGGTCGTGGGGCTGAACGTTCCGTTCAGCGTGGTCAGCGCCGGAGGGTTCGCGGTCATGTCGACGTATTCAATGACCGGATCGGATATTGCAAAAGTTGCGCTGGCGTACGTGTCAGCGGGAACAGTGTTGAAGGAAAGCGGAGCCCGCAATCCCAACAGACGGGCAAAATCGACCGTGGTCGGGGTGGACAGCACCTGTGGCGAACCGTTGTTGCCGTTCAGAGTGATCGAAGTAATGGTGACTTCAAAGCCGACTACCGACGCCAGGGGCGCATCTTCGCCCGTCACGAAGACAGCCGGCGACTGCGAAGACAACGCGGGAGACGAACTCGACCCTCCGCCGCAACTCGCGCCCAGCATCGAGAGCGCAACCGCTAAAGCAATCCCAAGAAATTTTTTCATGACAAACTCCTAAGCGAAAGATTTGGTGTGAACTTTGTCGGGGACGCGACTTGATCCACCCTCATGAAAACACGCTTACCTCGGGGATGTCGCGTAACGTGGGGTCGTGGTTACTATATGTACAACCAGAATGGGAATCCGGCTATGTGGCTTGGAATCAGAGGTTTACAGGCCGCGCCGTGCGGTGCGACTCAGGGGGCATGTACTTTGGTGTTTGCGATTCGCTAAAGCAATTCGCGACTACTTCAACTCCAACACTTCTTTTTCTTTGCCTTTGCTCATCTCTTCCATCTTCTTGATTTCGTCGTCGGTGAGCTTCTGGATTTCTTCGAGCGACCGCTTTTCGTCATCTTCGTTAATCTTCTTATCCTTCATCGCTTTCTTGATGGCGTCGTTGCCGTCGCGGCGAATATTGCGAACCGCAGTGCGATGCTCTTCAAGCACCTTGTGGAGATGCTTCACCATATCCTGGCGGCGCTCTTGCGTGAGCGCCGGCACAGGCACGCGGACCATCTTGCCGTCGTTCATGGGATTCAAACCCAGTTCTGCCGAGCGAATCGCCTTCTCGATCGCGCCGATCTGCGACGGATCAAACGGCTGCACCGTAATCATTTGCGGCTCCGGCGCATGCACTTGGGCAATTTGATTCAGCGGCATCTGCGAGCCGTAGTAGTCGACACTCACGCTGTCGAGCATGTGCACTGAGGCGCGCCCGGTGCGTGTGGCTGCCATCGCCTTGCGGAAATCTTCGACGGCCTTTTCCATGCGCGTCTTCAGTTGTACGTAAGTTTCTTTCAGGCCCGGAATCGCGGCCATGGTGGCTTGAGCCATTTCAGTCAGCTCCGTAAGAATTCAAGAATCAAAACGCTGAATTATAAACCCAAAATAAAATTTGCCACGGATTTTCACGGATCGAACGGATGTGGAATTTCTGATCCGTGGGAATCCGTGTAAATCCGTGGCTAAAACCTCTAGGCGCTCACCCGCGATCCAATCTTTTCTCCGCTGAGAACACGCCGGATGTTCCCGTGCTGGTTCAGGTTGAAGACGATAATGGGCAGGTTGTTGTCTTTGCACAAGCTGATGGCGGTGGAATCCATCACTTTGAGTCCCAGCCGCAGGACATCCATATAAGTAATATCGGTGAACTTCTTGGCGTCCTTCACCTTCATCGGGTCGGCGTCGTAGATGCCGTCCACTTTTGTGGCTTTGAGAATGGCTTCGGCCTTGATCTCCATAGCGCGCAGAGATGCCGCAGTGTCGGTCGAGAAGTAGGGATTGCCCGTGCCGCCGGCGAAGATCACCACGCGGCCTTTCTCCAGATGCCGGATGGCGCGCCGCCGGATGAACGGCTCCGCGACCTGCTTCATCTCAATCGCCGATTGCACGCGGGTGTAGACGTTCTGCTTCTCGAGCGCATCCTGCAAAGCCAAGGCGTTGATTACGGTGGCCAGCATGCCCATGTGATCGGCGGAAACGCGGTCCATATCTTTGGCTTGATCGGCCACGCCACGAAAGAAATTGCCCCCGCCCACGACGATCGCGAGTTGCACTCCCAGTTTGTGTACATCGGCAAGTTCCGCTGCCACCTCGTGGATGCGCGCCGTGTCCACACCGAAGCCCTGATTGGCAGCAAGGGCTTCTCCGGAAATCTTAAGCAGAACGCGTTTAAAGGCAGGGGCAGTCATAGTCGCGCCAACGTAGCGCCGGCGTCCCGCCGGCTGTCGCGAGGGCGTCCCGCCCTCGCCGCAAGCACAAAAAAAAGGCGCCCGCAGGCGCCCGGAAATTACTCAGCTTTCTGTTCCGTAGGTTTCGTGGTTGCGACCGTCGCACTCACATCGCCCACCTTGAAGCGCGCGAAGCGCCGCACGCTGATGTTCTCGCCCAGTTTACCGATCTTCGCCGCGATGAGCTGCGCAATCGACATGGTCTGGTCCTTGATAAAGGGCTGCTCCAGCAGGCAGACTTCTTCGTAGAACTTTTCCATCTTGCCCGCAACCATCTTCTCCGCGATATTCTGCGGCTTGCCGCTCTTCACCGCTTGATCCAGGAAGATGTCCTTCTCGCGCGCGAAGTCCGCCTCTGTCACATCTTCTTTGCGGACGTACTTCGGATCGCTGGCCGCAATGTGCATGGCAATATCGTGCGCTAGTTCTTTGAAGTCATCAGTGCGCGCCACAAAATCGCTCTCGCAGTTCACCTCGACGAGCACGCCGATCTTGCCGCCGGCGTGAATGTAGCTCGTCACCGAACCCTCGCTGGTCACGCGCGTCGCCTTCTTGGCCGCAACCGAAACGCCCTTTTTGCGCAGGATCACGACTGCCTGCTCCATATCGCCCTTGGCTTCCGTCAGGGCCTGCTTGCAATCCATCATTGGAGCCCCGGTTTTTTCCCGGAGATCTTTCACTTGTGCTGCAGAAATATTTGCCATAGTAGTGCTCATTGGTTGAGCGTCCTTATGAATTCTGGTTCGTGCCGAAGTTTCAAGGTTTCAGAGTTTCAAGGTTTCAAAGACCAAGTTGGCATGAACTTTGAAACCTTGAAACCTCGAAACTTTGAAACCTTGCTTTTAACAAACTTTGACCCGCGCCGGACGACCCGCGCGGGTCAGATATCTACGTGCCCGGTTTTTGCTATGCAGTGGGTACTCGGGACTCGCAGCGCTAACTAAACCGTTTGGCTCTCCACACTCGGAATGACGTCGGCTTCTTCGTTCGCCACCGGCTTCTTGACCGTCCCCGGCCCCAACACTTCTTCCATGCTGATGTTTTCGCCAATATCCGCGAGATCGGATGCGGCCGCAGCTTCCTGGGCACGGAGTTCGAGCGCAGCCGCGGCATCTTCCGCTTGCTGCATTTCTCGGGCCTGCGCCTGTTCTGAGGCAGCGGTCATGTCTGCGACCTGCTTGTCGGTCATCAACTGCGCACCCTCGGCAATGGATTCCGAAATCTTCGAGGTAAACAACCGGATCGCCCGCAGCGCGTCGTCGTTGCCGGGAATTACATAATCCACTTCGCTGGGATCGCAGTTGGTGTCGACCACGGCGACCACGGGAATGCCCAGCTTGCGCGCCTCGCGCACCGCAATCTGTTCCTTGTTCGAATCGATGACAAACACCGCATCTGGCAACCGGCTCATATTCTTGATGCCCGCCAGGTTCGCCTGTAGGTGCTTTCGCTCCCGTTCCAGCTTGATCACTTCTTTTTTCGGCAGCAACTCGTAGCGGCCATCCGTGGCCATTTCGTCGAGTTCTTTCAGCCGCTTTACCGACTTCTGCACCGTAACCCAGTTGGTGAGCAGTCCGCCCAGCCAGCGCTGGTTGATATAGAAGCCGCCGCACTTCGTCGCCTCTTCGGCAATGGCATCCTGCGCCTGGCGCTTGGTCCCAACGAACAGCACAATTTTGCCGTCGGCCGCCAGCTCCTGCACAAATTTCGACGCCTCTTTGAACATCTTCAGCGTCTTCTGCAAATCGATGATGTAAATCCCGTTGCGCTCTCCGAAGATGTATTCCTTCATCTTAGGGTTCCAGCGCTTCGTCTGATGCCCGAAGTGAACACCCGCTTCGAGCAACTCCTTCATGGTGATAGTAGCCAATGAACCTCCTTAGTTCGTCTGCATCGGGCAGTTCGAGGTTTCAGAGTTTCAAGGTTGCAATGTTTCAAAGTCCGGGCGCCGTGCCTTTTCTTTGAAACCTCGAAACCTTGGAAACCTTGAAACTTCCCTTCCCGATTGCCATTCCCTGCCCCGCGCCGCGAGGCACAGGAAGAATTGAACACCTAAAATCAATGTTTCAAAGTTTTCAGATATTTCAAGGTTTCAATGACGCCTTGAAACCTTGAAACTATGAAACCTTGAAGCCCTATCTTTTCGAGAACTGGAACCGCTTACGCGCACCCTTCTGCCCGTACTTCTTCCGTTCCTTGCCGCGCGAGTCCCTTGTCACCATGCCCTCGGATTTCAGCTTGCCGCGCAGCTCCGCATTGAACTGCATCAAAGCGCGCGCAACGCCGAGCTTCACCGCGTCGGCCTGACCGCGTACTCCGCCGCCCAGGACGCTGGCGACAATGTTGAAGCCCGCGCCCGAGTCGGTCAGAGCCAAGGGCGCTTTTGCCGCGGAGCGCTGCGCCGGCGTCACGAAATACTCCTCGAACTCGCGCCCGTTGACCTTGAAATCGCCGCTGCCCGGACGCAGATAAACCCGCGCAATCGCCCGCTTCCGCCGTCCCGTTCCGTAATACTGAACTAATTCTGCCATGCTAGCTCTTAGCTCCTAAGCTCTTAGCTTCTAGCTTGAATCTCCAGAAGCGAGCTTCATTCTTGTCTCTAAATGTCTTGTCATCCTGAGCGCAGCCGCTTTTCAGGCGGAGCGAAGGATCTCAATCTTAACTGCCGCTGCCGTATGCCCTTACTTCCAACTTCAAATCCTGCGGCTTCTGCGCTTCGTGCGGATGCTTGTCGCCTTTGTAGACATTCAGCTTCGACAGCATGTGCGCCGACAGTTTGTTCTTCGGCAGCATGCGCCGCACCGCATCTTCAATAATCTTTTCCGGCTTGCGGGCCAAACGCTTGCGGTAATCCTCGGTGCGCAGACCACCCGGATAGCCCGTGTAGTGGTGATACTGCTTCTGCTCCGACTTCACGCCAGTGGTTCGAATCTTCTCGGCATTCACCACGATCACGTGATCGCCAGTATCGAGAAACGGCGTGTACTGCGGATTTTCCTTGCCCATCAAGATACGCGCCACTTGCGATGCCAAACGCCCAAGCGTCTGCCCATCCGCATCCACGACGTACCACTTGCGCACAATTTCCCCCGGTGACGGGAAATAGGTTGACATCGGAACTCTCCCAGAATGAAAAAATATTGCGAAACGCGATTGAATATTACAAAGAAGACCGCTCTTTGATTCCCCGGCGAGGACGCCAGACCATCAGGCGGGCAACCGCGAGACTTCCCAAAGTCTTAAAGATACCGGAGGCCGCAAGGAAATGTCAACGGTGGGTTGACCGAAGCGGCAATGACGTCGATGGACGATGGAAAACTGACCGTTGCCAGGGGATAAACAATCTACTTCTTCTCCGCCATTTTCCGCGAGATCTCTTCCATCAGCTTGGGACGAAGATTGGCCAGCACACTCTCGACAATGCTGGCGACATCGACGGGTTCGCCGTTCGACGGAGCCGCGGCTTCCTGCATAATCTGCTCGGCGCCGGCAGCCACTGCGCGGGCCGCCTCCGCAGGGACCGGTTCGGACACTTCGAATTCCTTCGACTGGGCCGGTGTCGCCTCGCCGTCCTTGTGAGTATCGCGGATTTGACGCCAACTCGCCCACGCCGCCGCCGTGCTCTTAACCGTCTCCAGATCTGTTTTGTATTCCGCTGCAGGTTCATCGGCAGAAAGTTCATCGGCGCGAACGATGGCAGCAGACTCGCCGCCCGCAACTGCCGTTTCTGCCATAGTAGATTCCGCTGCAATCGCGGGCTGCAGTTCTTGCGGCTGTGACTCCTGCATTTCCTCCTCGACCGCACTGGCAGGCTCGGCAACTGCCGTCTGCTCGCCAGAACCCGCTAACTCCACTACTGGAGCGGGAATCGCAACGGCTTTCACGGACTCGGCGGCTGGCGCTACCTCGGCATCCGCTTCGAATGTTGCTATCTCCGCTGAAGATGAATTTTCGGCAGGCGCGGCCTCAATCTCTGGAGCAATAACGACTGGAGTGGCAACTTGTGGCGAGTAAGAATTCTCCGTGGCGGCTACTTCCACTTCCTGCGCAACCGCGACACTAGAAGAATCCGGCACCTCGGACACATAGGCCGCATACGCCGCATACGCTTTCTGCATTTCCTCTTCGAGCGAGATCGTTGCCTCTTCGCCTCCCAATGCCACCGGCACTGCCATCCATCGCGTTCCGTCCGCACTCGCAGCGGACACAGATTCAGCTGTGGCCACCGCCATCGTCACCGGCTGATCCTGTGTTTCCTCCGATTTCTCACTGTCGAAGTGCGGTTCAACCCCGGCCACAACGGGCTCGCCAGATTGCGATACTTCCGTCGCCGCTTCTTCGACTACCGGAGGCACAATATTTTCTTCGACTGGGGTCGAAGGGGCATCGGAGGACTTGCTTTCACTAACTTGATCCTCACCCTTACCGCCAGCCCCTGCCATGTGGATCTGCGCTGCCGCCGCGGTAATCGCCGCAACTTCCTCCGGCGTCACATCCTTCGGCAAACCCGCAGGGGCCAATGCTGCCACATCCACGCTAGTCTCGCCCGCCTCAGCAGCCGGCTGATACTTCTCTTCTTTGTGCTCCGCAGCCTTCTCCGCGGCGGTTTCCACCACCGTGCGGAGATCCCGATTCATGGGGTTATAAATCGTAGACTCGTCGGCAACTTTTTCCTCGGGCTGAGTCTTCTCGTGCGGAAACCCGATCCGGCTGTTCCAGCCGTTCTGCTCCCCGGACGTTTCTTTGCGGCTGCTGCGGCCAGCTTCTTCCGCCGCCGCCATCGCCCGCGCAAAACGTCCAGGCTTCGAGGGTTCTGCCCGCGGCACCACTTTATCTTCCAGCTTCGACAAAGCGCTCAGCAACTCGCTGGCCTCAAATGGCTTGACGATATAAGCGTCGGCGCGCACCCGTTGCGCTTCTTCCGGCTTGAAAGGCTCCAGTTTGCCCACACTCAGCAACACCGGAATCCGCGCCGATTCCGGCGATTCCTTCAGGCGCTGGCACACTTCCAGCCCGCTGTAGCCGGGCATGTAAACATCAAGAATGACCAGGTCGGGTTTCAGTTCGGCGATCTTCTTCAGCGCCGCCGAGCCATTGTTGACCGCAATGACTTCATACCCCGCATCCGCGAGAATCTTGCGCCCCATGTTCTGGGCGGTCACGCTGTCGTCGGCAAGCAGTATTTTTCGGGCCAAAGAAAATTCCTCTGATGAGGGGAGATAACGCGAAGGTAACCCGACCGTTGGCGTAAGTCAATGATCTTACGGGATGTTACCCGGTTACCAGCGGTCAGCATCTACCGCGTCCACCAGTCGGCGGGGCGCGCAGGTCGGACGTCGTTTCATAGCTGCAGACTCGAACAAACCGGGGACCCGTCTAACCTTTTCGCCGGAGCCACCGTCCAAGAGAAGAGTTACAATTAGCCTCGCGCACGGAGGTCTGACTATGCCCGCACCCGCTATTCGCTTCCGAGTTCTGGGCCTCGTTGTTCTGTGTCTCGTTTTCATCACCGACTTCGGAGCACAGAGTCCGCGCGCTAATCCTGATCTTACGGCCCATGAGTGGGGCACATTCACCTCCATCGCGGGCAGAGACGGCTTGGCCATGAAATGGTCGACCCTGCGCGGATCGGCGGACCTTCCCAGCTTCGTGGAACATCTTAACGGCGCCCAATTCAAAGCTGGCTTGCGCGGCCGGGTGCGCATGGAAACTCCCATCCTATATTTCTACTCTCCGCAAGAAACCACGGTATCGGTGAAGGTGAAGTTTTCCAAGGGGGTGATCACGGAGTGGTACCCGCAAGCCAGCCACGTCGAGCCCGACCCCAAGAATTCTATCGATTCCGATGCGCTCTTTCACAGCCGCCGCAGCGGCAGCATCGAGTGGAATTCCGTAACCGTATCGCCGAATCTTGCTGCCAGCTTCCCGCACGGAAATCAACCAGGTGACGACGAACCGAACCAGTACTACGCCGCCCGCGAAACTTCAGCCGCACCCCTCGTCGTAAGGACGCCCGCCGGCGAGCCACAGAAAAAAGATCAGCAGGAAAAATTTCTCTTCTATCGTGGCGTCTCCGCGTTTTCCCCGCCGATTTCAGCGATGGTTTCGCCGCAAGGCCAGATCCAGATAAGAAACCTCGACCCAGAAGAAATCCCTAGCGTGATTCTATTCGAGCGCCGCGGAGACAAACTTGGATATCGTTTAGGAGGCGCGCTACCGAGCCAGATGAAACTCGACCCTCCCGAACTGACCGCGACTTTCGAGTCGTTAAGCCGCGATCTCCAGGACATTTTAACCAGTCAAGGTCTCTATCCGGACGAAGCTCACGCCATGATCGAAACCTGGCGGCAATCGTGGTTTGAAGAAGGTAGCCGGTTGTTTTACATCGTGCCGGGAAAGTTTCTGAACACGATTCTTCCACTGAGCATCAGTCCGGCCCCGGCGCAGACCGTGCGCGTTTTCGTGGGCCGCCTCGAACTCGTCACTCCTGCAACCACGCAGGCGGTGCAAAAGATACTCACGAACCGTGACATCGAGGGATTGCAGAAATACAACCGCTTCCTCGAGCCGATTCTCGAAGCCATGAAGGCAGAAAATCCCGCCCAGGCAAAGCAGATAGAAAAAGATTTGGATTTAACCTACCGCTCGCCAAGGATCCAGCAATGAGGATTGAGGAAAGATGATTCCGTGGACGGTGCTTCGATCGCAACCTGCGGATGTGAGGATTTCCAGTTTTGATAGGTATGAGAACGCAACGACTGCGGGCCTTCTCTAAAGGTTTCTCCGTAACTGCCGATGCGGTTCATATGGTCAATTCCATTAGCAGTACGCCTTCCACCAACCAAGTTGAACAACAGGCTGCTCGTACGCCTCAACCCCCGACGCAGGCTTCGGCAAATAGTGCCGTTCCACAGGACAAAGTTACTCTGAAAAGTACCGGCGACCTGAGCGCGGGCGATCCGGACCACGACGGGAAGTAACCCCTTTGGCTTTCTGTTGGACACCTCTAAACGGAGGAGAGGCCCATGAGCCGATCCTCCATTTTTCCTTACTTTTGCAGCCGGCCACACGGTCCGGAATCAAACCTTCTGGATAGGACTTCTCTAGAACGCGAGGATCTTCTTCAATCCCTTCTTTTTCTTCTTCTTGCTGCTTGAAACATCCTTGTCGCTGGCCAGGTCAGCGGAACTCGAACTAGCAGCCGCATCACCCGCAGCCGGTCCCTGCTGAATTTCATTGAGTTGCACTGGCGGCGGCAAGGCTGCATCATTCTGACTGTTCGCAGTCGGCTTCAACTCGTTCGGATCAGCAGGCCCCGCAGGTCTCAACTCATTCGGATCCGGTGCCGCAGGCTTCAGTTCATTGGGATCCGCCGGCGTGTTTACCCGCGCAAAAGGCTGCCCGTTGGCCGGGGGCGCATCCGATCGCGGAGCCGGTTCATTGGGCGCGGGCTGTGCATCCTTTCCGACTATCTCGGCGCTAAGGCCGTGTTCGTTGGCGGGCGGTCCCAGCACCCTCCGCATTGCATCTTGGGCTAATTGACTCGGCGCAACCGGCGTCGGGTCGGTCAATGTCGGATCACCCACCCTCGCCGCTTGTGATACGTCTGGTCCCTTCTTTACCACGCCCGCAAGCCGGTCGAGCGTGTTCGCGTCGTGCCGGCTTTGTTCTTCCGCTTTATTCTGCGCCAGCGCCGCCCTCGTGGGGCGCGGGATCGGCTGGTGCAGCGCCTCGAGCCGCTTCCTCGCGTCCGGCTCGCGCTCCATCGCCGGATACCGCGTAATGATCTGCGAATACGCCGCGGCGGACTGTTTGGTCAAGTCCTCCATATACTTCGACTTTTGCGTTTCACTGCCGGCGCAGCCTGCCGGAGTGTTAAATCCCGTGCACACCGGCTTCGCCCGCACGATCGCGAGTTGCGCTTCATAGTTCTGCCCCAGCAGAAACAGCGCCTCATCGGCCCGGCTGTACAGCGGATATTTATCCACCAGCGACTTCAGCCGCGCTTCCGACGCCTGATACGACAGCCGGTAATAGTAAAACTTTCCAATGTTGAACTCCCGGTCACCCAACACTTCCTGCACTTCCAGCAGGCGCGCCTTCCCTTCCTTCACCAGTTTCGGATTATCCGGATACTGCATGATCAGGTTCCGGTACTCATCTTCCGCCCGCTTGGCGTGGGTATAGTCGCGATCCGATTTCTCCATCTGCTGGTACTGGATATTCGCGATCTTCAACTGCGCCTCAGCCGCCTCCGGCATGTTCGGGAAGAACGTCTCGAAATCCCGATACTCCTGCTCGGCCTGCGCCAGCGACGCCGTTCCGCCCTCCGCATACCACGAATCGCCCACCGCCAGCTTCGCCCGCGCAATGAATTCCGAGTCCGGATAAGTATTGATCAATGTCTGCAGCGTCATGCGCGCCACGTCGAAGCGGTTATGCTTCATCGCGTCCATGGCCTTGTCGAACAACACCTTGTCGGGCTGCTTCGACCCAATATTAGCCAGCGGATTGGTGGACTTCTTATTAGTGCAAGCCGCCGTAATCATCAGCAGCATGCAAAGCATCGTAGCGATTAAAGCTCGACGTAACATTAGAACCTCGACAAGGAATTCCAACTGCTGATTGCTGATTGCTGATTGCTAATTGCTGATTGCTAAACTTTCAGCGCCGCCGCTTCCGTGGCCGCCCTCAGCAACTCCACTGCATTCTTCTTTGGATCGCCGTGACCGAACACGGCGTTGCCCGCCACCAGAATTTCCGCGCCCGCCCGCACCACGTCACCAACCGTGTCGAGCCCCACGCCCCCATCTACTTCGATGCGGTAAGTCAGCCCGCGTTGGCTGCGTATCTCAGCTAATTGCCGCATCTTGTGCAGCGTCGAAGGAATAAACTTCTGTCCCCCAAACCCCGGATTCACCGACATCACCAGCACATACTCCACAACATCGAGCACCTCGGCCAGCGCATCCACAGGCGTAGCCGGATTAATCACCACGCCCGCCATGCAATCGTGGCTCTTGATCAGGTGCAGCGTGCGGTTCAAATGCCGGCAAGCCTCCTGATGCACCGAGATCCAGTCCGCCCCCGCTTCCGCGAACGCCGGAATAAATTCGTCCGGATTCTCAATCATCAAGTGGCAGTCCAGCGGCAAGTCCGTCACCTTGCGCAGCGACTTCACCACCGGCGGCCCGATCGTGAGATTGGGCACGAAATGCCCATCCATAATATCCACATGGATGACGTTAGCCCCACCAGAAGCCGCCGCGCGCACCTGCTCGCCCAGACGGGCAAAGTCCGCCGAAAGAATCGAAGGTGCCAGCTCAATCAATGGTGGTCTCTAAGAACGCGAGCGAAGCAGCGTCTCAAAATTCTAACACGCAAAGCGCGAGGGGTTTGACCTCACCGGCACAACCTAGACCGAGGGTGCCCCATCCTTCGCAGTTTTTTGCGAAGGGTGGGAAACGATGCCGCATGCAGTAGCGGGTCTTCCACCGTTGCCCCCGAGCATAAATTTTCTCGCGGGTGGAGCATACACGTCGTATCCCTCACTCCTTAACCACGTTGTCCGGAGCAGTCTTCGTCGAACTCTTATCCGGATCCTTCATTTCCTGCTCCATGCGTTTTTTCCAGTCGCTAAGATATTTGCTGATGATCGGCAGCGCCGCCTGCATGCCCTCCTGCGTCACCTCGGGCAACTCTTGTAGCACCTTCTGCCCCACCGGCGATGAATAAAACGCATTCATGGCCTGGATGTCGCTTCGAGTGAAGTGCTTCTGATAAGAAGGAATCATCGCCTGGATAATTTCATCCGCCGGCATGCCCTTGATCAGCTCGTCCATCGACTTCTTCATGCGCGCCTGAAAATTCGTAGGAATCTCGCCCTTATCCTGCTGCACCTGGTCATACAAAACCTTCTGTATCGACTGCGTCTGCATCTCCATCATCTTCTCGAACATATCGTGGGAGCGCATCGTGTGCAGGTAACCGACCACATCCTCTTTCGTAGCCGGATCGCTATCCGAAGCCTGCCCAAAAACAGGCGCGGAAAGCGCGAAACAGAACGCAAAAGAAAGTGCGAAACCAAGCGCGGCCATCCAGACGATTCGACGCATAACACCTCCCAGTACTGCAAGCAGGTTATCCCATCACCCAACCGTAATCAATTCGTCAGCAAGTGTGGAGCGGACACTCCTGTCCGCTGCCTTTGACTTTCTGATCTTGAATTGAAGGGGCAAATGCCGCAAGCAGCACCGTGGAAGAGCGGCGCTTCAGCGCCGCGAAAAGCCGTTCGGATGGAAGAGCGCTTTAGCGCCCGGAATTTGACGACCACCACCCTTATGTTGGATATTGAAACGGAATGGACGTGGAACGCACCATTAACGAGATCGAGCAGTTGCGGGAAATGTTCGAAGCCCCGGACATCAGACCCCTCACCGCGAGCGACATCTCCGCTGCAAATCGCCGCCACGACGAAAAACTAGCGCATAGCCCCTGGTTTCAACTCTGGCAGCGCTACGGCCTCTGCTGCAGAACCGAATCCACAACAGTCCGATCCGGCGCAAATGCGGGGCCAGCCAATGCAGGACCCGACACAACGTTCCCCGCAACTCCATAAAATCGGCACTCGCCGCCTCCAGACTGCTAGCAGCATCGAGGTCTAAACGGCGTACCTTATAAAGTACGTCGCACCCCTGTCAAGTCTACTAAAGTAGACATCCAACGTCCTCGAAAGTAGACATTTCTTCCACAGCCTATCCCCTTGAATCCATTGGCTCGCCCAAAAGCCCGCACGAAGAATCAACAACTTACGCCAAAAGTTTTTCCCATTTTAAAATGTTCCAACTGGAACATTCAGCACAAAATCCCAACCGAAACGCCTGTACATACAACTGCAAATCGCCAGTATGTTCCAGCTGGAACATACTCGCACTATGTTCCAACTGGAGCATTTTGTACGTACAATGCTCTGCCCCTCGCCTGCTGGCTGGCGCATGTTACCCTCGTCGAACGTGCTCGCCGCGCCCCACTTCGCATCCGCTGCCTACGCGCTCGCCTCAGTCCTCGCCTGGGGCACCAGCGATTTCCTTGGAGGCTACGCCACTCGCCGCGCCAACGCGTTTCTGTTCGCGGTCGTTTTTAATCTCGGAGGCCTCGCTCTCGCGGCAACTGTGGCCGCAGCCATTCATGCGCCTTTCCCTTCGACGCGTACCATCCTGTGGGTTCTTGCGGGCGGCATGTTCGGCGGCGCAGCCGTCGCCATTTTTTTTCGCGCGCTCTCGCAAGGAAGAATGGGCGTGACCGCGCCCATCGCCGCCGTTCTTGGAGCAGCGATTCCAACTTTGTTTTCCATCTTCACCGAAGGCTTGCCCGGCAAGCTTCCGATTTTTGGTTTCGTCGTCGCCTCACTGGGCCTGTGGCTCATCACCCGCACTCAGCCTGGCGAAGGCATAGACGAAGACGGCGGCAGACCCGCAGGCATTGGCCTCGCCGTGCTGGCAGGTCTAGGCTTCGCGTGTTTCTATCTTTGCATCCGGCAAGCCGGCGACGCCTCAGTGTTTTGGATCGCAGCGCTCAGCAGAACTGGCGGCCTGGTCGTCACTGGCGTAGTCGTTTTGGTGGGCGGAAACTTTCGCGACATCACTTCCGCTGGCGTGCGCTGGGCTGTGCTCACCGGCTGCATCGATTCGCTCGGCACGATTCTTTTCGTGCGCGCCAGCCAGACCGGACGCCTCGATGAAGCAGTCGTGATCTCCTCGCTCTATCCCGCGGTCACAGTGCTTCTCGCGCGCCTGTTCCTCAAAGAACACTTCACCCGCTGGAGGTTTGTGGGGCTGCTGGCCGCGCTGGCTGCCGTGCCCATGATCGCGTCGGGGTAGGGGCCACGACATTCCATATTCCAGAATATGGAATCATTGACATAAATTATAAAAAAAGTGCTATCATATATATGTATTCCATATTCTGGAACATGGAACGTAGCTCGTGCCTCTTCACTCTCAAGACGTCGTGGTGCTCCTCAAGCTCATCGCCAACCGCGATGCCAGTAAGCGGTGGACCTACGCTGAACTGGGAAAAGACTTGTTCATGAGCCCTTCGCAGGTGTTCCGTTCGATTGAGCGGACGGAGAAGGCGCGCTTGCTGGTTGCGCCCTTAGTTCCCACCTCACGCGACGATGGCGAACAGACGCCGGGCGGAATGCTGTGGCCCAATAACAACAACCTGAAGGAATTCCTGATTCATGGCGTAAAGTACGCGTTCCCCGTCGAGCGCGGCGGCCCCACGCGCGGCATTCCAACCGCGGAAGCCACGGGCCCGCTCAATCGGCATCTCCAGCAAGATTTCCCGCTCCCACCAGTCTGGCCCTACGCAGAAGGCCATCTGCGTGGCATTGCGTTCTCTCCGCTTCACAAGAACGTCCCGCAAGCGGCTTTGCAGGACTCCAAACTCTATGAACTGCTGGCACTCGTTGATGCGATTCGCGAAGGGCGCGCCCGCGAACGCGAGATCGCCATTCGTGAACTCACCGCGAGGATTGACTCCGCTAAGGTCGATTCTTTGTGAATATCCGGCCCGAGAATCCGAATCTCGATCAACTCATGGCTGCTGTCGCGAAACTGGAACGGCTGCTGGATCAGATCGCGTTTGTCGGAGGCTGCGTCACCGGCCTGTTGGTGACCGACCCAGCAGCCGCCCCGGTCCGCGCAACTTTTGATGTGGACGTGATCGTCGAAGCAGCGTCATACGCGGAGTTTACCGTTCTCGAAGATCAATTACGGCGATTAGGCTTTTGTGAGTCCCATTTGGAAGGCGCACCGATTTGCCGGTGGGCGAGCGGGGACCTCATTCTCGACTTCATGCCCAGCAACTCTTCGATTCTCGGCTTCAGTAACCGCTGGTATCATCCCGCTTTGGAGAATGCGCAGAGAACCCGACTGGGCGAATATGAGATCCGCGTCATCACCGCGCCTTACTTCCTCGCCACGAAATTGGAGGCATTTCATGGACGCGGCAAGAACGACTTCAGCAGCCACGATTTAGAAGACATTGTGACGGTGATTGACGGGCGGTCCGAGCTGGCGGACGAAGTGCGTCTCGCCCCCGCAGACCTGCGGAAATATCTAAGCGACGAATTTGGGGCTTTACTGTCGAACCGCGACTTCCTAGAGGCACTGCCCGGGCATTTATTATTTGACGCGGCAAGTCAACAGCGCGCCGGTCTGGTGCTTGGACGGATGAAGGATTTGGTTCTCGAAGGTTAATCGATGCCACTGATTGAAGCTCGCAACCTGAGCAAGATTTATTCGCAAGGCGAATCTGTTTTTGGCGCGAAGCCTCACGGCGGAAATGAAGTGCGCGCTGTTGATGATGTCTCGCTTGATATTCATGCGGGCGAGACTCTCGGCCTGGTGGGCGAATCAGGGTCGGGCAAGAGCACGCTGGGACGTTTGATCTTGCGACTGATCGAGCCTACTTCCGGCAGCATACGATTCGAAGGGCGCGACCTGCTAGCGGCTCACGGTGGCGAAATGCGGCGACTGCGCCGCGATATGCAGATCATTTTTCAGGATCCTTTCGCCTCACTCGATCCACGTTTTCGCGTCGAGGAAATTATCGCCGAGCCGCTTGTCATTCACGGATCCCATGGAGATCAAAGTGCGAGTGGGATTCGATTGCGCGTGTGTGAACTCCTCCGCGCCGTGGGCCTTGACGAATCGATTCTGCGGCGCTTTCCTCATGAATTCAGCGGAGGGCAGCGGCAGCGCATTGGGATTGCGCGCGCGCTAGCACTGCGTCCCAAGTTCATTGTGGCTGACGAACCGGTCTCGGCTCTTGACGTGAGCGTGGGCGCGCAGATTGTAAATCTGCTGGCACAACTGCAGCGCGACTTCGGTCTGACTTATCTTTTTATTTCGCACTCCATGCCGGTTGTGCGCTATCTCTCGACACGCATTGCGGTGATGCATCGCGGCAAGATTGTGGAGGCGGGATCTACTGAGCAGATCACCGAGCGGCCCGCGCATGCTTACACGCGCAGCTTGCTGGAGGCTACGCCGCAGTTGGCCCTCTGACCTGAGAAAAACTTGCTCGCTTCGCTCGGCGGACGGGCGAAGGCGCCCGTCCCTACGAGAACATTGGCCACCCACAATATTTTCCCTGACAGAACCATGCCTTGACATCTGTTTATATTTCTGCAATTATCGAAATATGAAGATGCGCCTGGCGAAGCCGTCTGTTGAGCAGGTGGTCAAATACGCCGACATGTTCTCTGCCATGGGGACGGAGGCTCGGCTGCGGATCATGCAGTTGTTGCTGTCGGCGCATCCTGAAGGTTTGGTGGTAGGAGAGATTCAGGAAGAGCTGGACATTCCTAACTCCACGCTGTCGCATCATCTTGACAAGCTTAAGGCGGAAGGCTTGGTCGGTGTTCAACGGGAGAGCACATTTTTGCGCTACACCGCGAATACCGATGCGCTGCAAGAGTTGCTTCAGTTTCTGTATGCCGAGTGCTGCACGCGGAATAAAGCGGTCAAGCCTGAACAAGTCGTTCGCATCTGCAAATAGGAGGAATCATGAGCGCCACAGACATTAAGGAAGTCGTCAAAGAAAAATACGGGCAAGCCGCCCTGCGTGTTAAGGCTGGCGGGAGTTCCTGTTGCGGAGCGACGGCGAGCAGCGGATGCTGCGATCCGATCACGTCCAATCTTTACGACTCGTTGCAGGCAGAGCAGATTCCGGAAGAAGCGCTGCTGGCTTCGCTGGGCTGCGGGAATCCGACGGCTCTGGCGCAACTGAATGCCGGCGAAGTGGTTTTGGACCTTGGCTCCGGTGGAGGGATCGATGTGTTGCTTTCGGCGAAACGCGTTGGGCCTTCGGGCAAAGCTTACGGCCTGGACATGACCGACGAGATGCTGGCGCTGGCGAACGAAAACAAGCGCAAGGCAGGAGTTGAGAATGTTGAATTCTTGAAGGGCGAGATTGAGCACATTCCTCTGCCCGACGGTTCCGTCGATGTCGTCATTTCGAATTGTGTGATCAACCTTTCCTCGGATAAAGAC